>CACYQI010000005.1 GCA_902776455.1 uncultured Bacteroidales bacterium
ACTGGTGGCCACGCTCAGACGGGCAACGGAACGGTTCCACGACGTGAAGGTCATCACGTAGAGCGGCTTGCCGTCCACTTCGGCCTCCACTACACGCGGATCCTCCGTGCCGCCCGGCCACTCGTATTCCTTCGAGACGGCCGACAGGTCGGGGTACATGACGGGCGACGGCGAGCGATAGTCGGTCGTGATGCCGTCGGCGCTCTCCACCAGCCCGATGCGCGACGTGCGCTTGCCGATGCCTGCATCGGGGTCATCCTCAGCACGATAGAGCACACAGACCTTTCCGTCCTTCACTACGGCTGCGGGGTTGAACGTGTCGGCACACTCCCACTTGACCTGCGCCTTCTTCATGGGGCAGTAGAAGAGGTTGCCAGGGATGGGGCTTACCATAGGATTCTTGCCTTCGGGCCGCGTGAAGCCGCCGATGGCCCAATAGGGAAGGACATTGTCGTCTGCCGACAGCGAAAGGCAGACGAGCAGGAGGGGAAGAACGAGGAGGCGAGTCATGGGGGATAGAATATGTAATTTGTGTGATGATAGGACAGGGTGCTGCCAGGCGCTTCGGGAGGTATGGCGGAACCATCCGCATGGAGGGTGTCCAGTCCCACCGTGGAGAAACTCCAGTACTACCGTGGTGGGACTGGAGTTTCTCCACGGTGGGACTGGCGATGCTGCACGTTGTGTCGCGGAGAGCCTTACGTCACTTGACGATGACGATGCGCTTGACGATAGCTTTGCCGCCTTCGGGCGTGTTGACTACGACATGGTAGAGGCCGCTCGACACCCGTCGGCCATTGTTGGCTAAGCCGTTCCAGAGACAAGTGCCACCGCTCGACGAGCCGTTCCAGACAAGTTGTCCGCCCGTGGAGATAATCTTCACCTCGGTGTCGGCCACCAGTCCGCGAATGGCCACCGGCCCGTTGTAGTCGGGCGTGACGGGGTTGGGGAAGATGGTGATGTTGCTTCCCTTAAGCTCCTCTTCCGGCATTGTGGCGTCGCTGATGAAGCTGCACAGGCCCTTGTCCGTACCGAACACCACCTCTCCCGTCTCGGGATTGGGGGCGATGCTCTGCACGTTGTTGCTCAGCAGCGGGCTGTCCTCGCTGCGGAAGTGGTGCAGCATCTCCTGTCCGTCGGCACTGACGAGGTAGGCTCCGTTGTTTTGAGTGCCAATCCATTTGCGGTTGGCAGCATCGACGGAGATGCAGGCGATGGAGACATCGTTGAGCAGATAGTCGGCCAGACCGCTGCCGTCGTTGCGGTTTATCTTGATTTGCGTGAACTGGAAATCAGGTTCGAACAGCTTGGTAGCGTCTTCGATGACGAAGAGGCCGTCTGAGGTGCCCACCCACACCATGCCTTCCAAGTCCTCGCAGATGCAGAAGAACTGGTCGGGAGTATAGGTAACGCCGTCCTGGTTGACGATGTTCTGGTGGAGGATAATCTTGTCGTCCGAGAAGCGTTCCGTACCCTTGGTGTCGATGCAGACAACGCCTCGCTTGTCGATGCGTCGGCTGGAGAGGAGGGTGAGACCGCTGCTGTGATGCATGATCTTGTCGATGAGTGAAACTCCGTCTATTTCGGGGTAATAGAGTCCGAACCACTTCCCGTCGGGCTTGAGTACGTGGATGACGGTGTCCCCCTGGTTTCTAAGGGTGTTGGCCATCCATAGGTTGCCGTCGATGTCGTAGCTCAAAGCGGAGCAGGTGACAACGTTGTAGTAGCGCGAAGACTTGGGCGAGACACTCTTTATCGGGGAGTTGTCGTGGTTGTAGAGCTTTACGAATTTTCCGTTGCGATACTCGCAGAGTCCCGTTCTGTAGGGACTGGAAAAGTGGTGCGTGTCGTCGAGCGGGTCCTGCACGAGATCGGTGGTGTTGTAGAGTGTGAGTCGGGGGTATTCGGCAGGTATCTCCATCTCGATGAAGTTGGTCCATTCTCCGTTCTCATAGTACATTGCAGTCGCCGGATTGTGGAAGCCGCTCACGGTGTTGATGCCGCCGGCCACAAGCAAGCGGTTGCCTATCCAGCTGAGGTTGTAGCCCAAGTCGCGGATGGGACTGCTGGGCTGTATGATCTGTCCTGTAGGTGCGAGGCTTCCGTTATCGACCTTGTAGCCGCGCAAGCCGTTCTCCTGCTCGCTCATCCAGTACGTGCCGCCGAGGAACGATGCGTCGGTCCATTTGTTGTCGATGGTTATGTTGGTCGAAGCGGCTGCCAGTGTCTCTTCGTTCTCTCCGCTCACGTCGGAGGTGAAATAGAAGTTGGTGGCATTGCCCCAAATGAGCTGGTTTCCGCTAGTCTTGAGGTAGGTGAAGGCGCCACGGGCAATGCGGGGTTGTGCGTTGCGATAGGGGTCCAGGGCAAAGACGCCATCGGAAGTCACGCATATCAGCTTGTTCTGGAAGAAGGTAATGAAGATGAAGCCCCAGTTCAGTCGCTTAATCCAGCTTCCTTCCAGTTGCGGGTTTTCGTTCTTCATGCACCGGAAAAGACCTTCGGACGTGCAGATGAATAACGCTTCGTCCGATGCGGCGATGCCTTTGATGGTGAAACTCAACTTGTAGTTGTTGCGGAACACGCCTTCCTTCATGTCCACCTCTACGATGCCGAACCCTGTGGCGATATAAGCCATAGCACCGTTCACGCAGATGTCCACGACTTCCTTTCCCAGAATGCGCTTGTCTTTCAGCGCCGACAAGTTCTGCACGTTGCCTTCCTCGTCGAGGAGGTCGATGTTGCTGTCCTCATAGACGATGAGCAGCTTCTTGGCTTCCTTGCTGTAGGCAATGTGCGTGATGCAGATGTCGCTCAGCGCATTCAGGCGGTCGTAGGTGCGCACCTCCCCGTCCTCTGTATCGTAGGAGAGCAGGTTGCCGTTCATCAGGGAATAGATGATGCTGCCGCCGACGTCGCTCTTTGTGGCGATTTGGTAACTCAGGTACATGCGCCATGTGCCCAGCTGCTGGGCAGTGGCAGTAAGGCAGAGCACACAAAGGAGCAGTGCCAGAGAAGAGAGTTTCTTTATCATAAGTTAATGTTCGTTATACATTATATAATTGGCCAGCTTCCTTGTGGCGCGGCCTCTGTGGCTGATAGTGTTCTTGGCTTCGGCACTCATCTGGGCGAAGGCGAGGCCGTTGGCTTCGGTGGGGGCAAAGACAGGGTCGTAGCCAAAACCTCCCTCGCCGACGCGCTGAGAAAGAATCTTGCCTTCCACGATGCCTTCGAAGAGTAGTTCCTTGTCTCCCTGCACCAAGGCGATGACGGTGCGGAAGCGTGCGGAGCGGTTGGCAGCATCCTTGAGCTTGTCGAGCAGGCAGCGTATGTTGGCGTCGGAGTCGTGGCTCTCGCCGTAGCCGTTCAGCGAGCCAAAGCGGGCCGTAAAGACACCTGGTGCCCCGCCGAGGGCTTCCACTTCCAAGCCTGTATCGTCGGCAAAACAGTCCACTCCGTAGTGTTCGCGGACGTAGCGTGCCTTCTGTAGCGCGTTGCCTTCCAGCGTGTCGGCCGTCTCGGGAATGTCCTCGGTGCAGCCGATGTCGTTCAGGCTCTTCACCGTGTAAACGTTGCCCAGTATCTGCCTGACTTCCTCCAGCTTGTGGGCGTTGTTCGTCGCCATAACGAGTTCCTTCATAAACCTTATATTCCTTTAACCTTCGAATTAGTCTTCAAAACAATCAGACCTTAATCCTTAATCTTTAATCCTTAATCTTTAATTCATTTCTTTATCACGTCGAAGCCTTCGCCAAAGACGCCTTCCACGTTGCTCATCGAGACGAAGGCCTTCGGGTCGGTGCGCTTTATCAGCTGGAAGATGCTTCGGCTCTCGTGCTTCTTGGCAAGTATGAGCAGCACCTGGCGTTTCTCTCGGCTGTAGAAGCCTTCGCCATAGAGGACGGTCACACCGCGGTTGAGCCGTGTGTTCACCTCGTTGGCTATCTCTTCGTAGTGGTCGCTGATGATGATGAACTGCACGCTTTGGCGTGCGGAGTTGATGACGAAGTCGAGGAAGTTGAGGCTGATGAACATGGCCATATAGCCTACGACCATCGTCTCGATGTCGTTCTCGATGATATAGCTGAAGCCGATGATGACGATGTCAATCATCAGGAGCAATCGTCCGAGCGAGATGTTCCAGTACTTGTTGATGGCACTCGCTATGATGTCCGTGCCTCCCGTGCTTCCACCGGCCAGGAAGATGGTTGCCAGCCCGAGACCTTCGAGGAAGGCACCAATGACGCAGGCCATGAACTTCTGTTCGCCGATGATGTGGCGGAGCGTCTGTGTGCCGTCGGCCGCCACTTCGGTGAGCTGCGTCTGCATCACGCCGATGGCTGTGGAGATGAGCAACGTGACGATAATGGTACGCACCAGATATCGCCAACCCAGTACGCGCATGGCCATGAGGAGCAGGACAACATTGATGATGAAGTAAGTGTTGCCGGCAGGGAACCCTGTCAGGTAGTACGTGACGGTGGAGATGCCGGTCACGCCCCCGCTCACTATCTTATAGGGCAGCAGGAAGGTGGTGTAGCCAATCGTGTAGATGACTGTTCCCAGAAGCATCTGCAGGTAGTCGCGTGCCAGTTGCCAGGGAGAAGGTCCTATGATGTCTTTGAGATTCAAGGTTTAAAGTTGTAGCTTAATGTCTGTGGTTAACGGTTAATGTCTCTGTTGTCTGTTCTCTGTTTGTTTGCCAATCTTCAATCCTCAACTTTCAATTTTCAATTTTCAATTTTCAACTGTCCTCATGGCTTGATGGCGTTAAATCCGTTCCCATAGACACCTTCCGCCCTGCTTTGCGACACGAAGGCGGCAGGGTCGGTCTCCTGAATCATGCGCAGTATCTTGACGGCCTCACGCTTGTGGACAATGGTAATCAGCACCTTTATGTCCTGATGGCTATAGTAGCCCTCGCCGTCCATCGAGGTGACGCTGTGGCACGTCTCGGATATGATGCGCTGACTAATGTCGTCGGCCTTACGGGTAAAGATGATGAACTGGATGTCCTGCCGTGTGCTGTTGATGAGCATGTCGAGGGCGTAGGTATAGACAACCAGCGTCACGTAGCCGAACACCACCATCCGCACGTCGTGGAAGATGGGCCAGCAGGAGGCAATGACCAGGAAGTCGAGGAAGAGCAGGGCACGGCCGAAGGAGATGTTGCGATACTTGTTCACCAATGCCGCTATGATGTCCCATCCGCCGGTGCTGCCGCCGGTGAGGAAGACGATGCCGATGCCCAGGCCGTTCAGTATGGCGCCAAGCACACAGGCCATCGAGTCTTGTCCCTCGCCCAGCACCTGTATCAGGTTACCTGCATCGTCGGTCATCATCTGCTGCGAGAGTTGCAGATAGGTGGAGAGTGCCACGGCGGCATAGGACGTCTTGACGGTGAACTTCCAGCCCAGCTTCCAAAAGGCAAAGAGCAAGAGTATGGCGTTGGCTATCAGTATGCCGTAGCTCACAGGGAATCCCGTCAGGTAGTACACGATGGCAAACATGCCTGTCATGCCGCCTGTGGTGATGTGGTAGGGCAACAGGAAGGCTGCCCACCCGAATGCGTAGGTAGCCAACCCGATGTTTATGGCCATGAAGTCAACCACAAACTCCCATATTCTGCGATAGTTTACTTGTGGCATGATGTTATGCTTGTGGCTTTACGACGATGTTGACAATGCGTTTGGGGATGGCGATGGTCTTGACGACCTGCATCCCGTCGAGGTACTTTTGTGCTTCGGGTGCAGAGGTGGCAAGTGCTATCATCTGCTCGGGGGTGGCATCGGCAGGGAAGAGCATGTCGAAGCGTACTTTGCCGTTGAACTGCACGCCGAGCTTGACGCTTGTCTCCACGAGATACTTCTCTTCGTACTGCGGCCAGCGGGCGTCGCAAACGCTGCCTTCGCCACCCAATGCTTCCCAGAGTTCTTCGGCGATGTGCGGGGCGAAGGGAGCGATGAGGATGACCATTGGTTCGAGTATGTCGCGGCTCGTGCATTTCTGTTGAGAGAGTTCGTTTACTGCTACCATGAAGGCAGAGATGCTCGTGTTGTAGGAGAACGCCTCGATGTCGGCCGTCACCTTCTTGATGAGCTTGTGGAGCGTCTTCAGGTTCTCGGCTGTCGGAGTGCTCTGATTACTCTGATTATTCAGAATGCTCTGAGCAAGTGCCCACAGCTTCTTGAGGAAGCGGAAGCAGCCGTCGATGCCGTTGGTGTCCCAGGGCTTCGATTGCTCGACGGGGCCGAGGAACATCTCGTAGAGGCGAAGGGTGTCGGCGCCATAGTTCTCGACAATCATGTCGGGGTTGACGACGTTGTACATCGACTTCGACATCTTCTCGATGGCCCAGCCGCAGACGTACTTGCCGTCTTCGAGGATGAAGTCTGCCGTAGCGTACTCGGGACTCCAGGCCTTGAAGGCTTCGAGGTCGAGCACGTCGTTCTTCACGATGTTCACATCCACATGAATGGGTGTGACGTCGTACTGGTCCTTAAGGCCGAAGGAGACGAAGGTGTTGGTCTCCTTGATGCGATAGACGAAGTTGGAGCGGCCTTGTATCATGCCCTGATTGACAAGCTTTTGGAAGGGTTCCTCCTTCTTGCTTACGCCGAGGTCGAAGAGGAACTTGTTCCAGAAGCGCGAGTAGATGAGGTGGCCTGTGGCATGCTCCGATCCGCCGACGTAGAGGTCGACGTTCTGCCAGTAGGCAGCTGCTTCGGGGCTGACCAAAGCCTTGTCGTTGTGCGGGTCCATGTAGCGGAGGTAGTAGGCGCTGCTGCCTGCGAAGCCCGGCATGGTGTAGAGTTCGATGGGGAAGACGGTCTTCTCGTCGATGAGTGCCTTATCGACTATCTTGCGGTTCACTTCGTCCCAAGCCCAAACCTGTGCGTTGCCAAGAGGCGGTTCGCCGGTCTCGGTGGGAAGGAACTTCTCTACCTGTGGCAGTTCGATGGGCAGGCATTCCTCGGGAATCATGGTGGGGATGCCGTGCTTGTAATAGACGGGGAAGGGTTCGCCCCAGTAGCGCTGGCGGCTGAAGATGGCGTCGCGCAGACGATAGTTCACCTTGATGCGTCCCAGCTTGTGTGCTTCGACGAAGCGTTTCGTTTCGGCGATGGCTTCCTTGATGGTGAGACCGTTGAGGCAGAGGCTTTCGCCGTCGTACTCTACGCTCTTGTCGGGACTGACGGGCGAGTTCATCACGATGCCTTCCTTAGCGTCGTAGCTGTCTTCCGAGACGTCGGCGCCTTCCACCAGCGGGATGATGGGCAGGCCGAAGTGCTTGGCGAAGGCGTAGTCGCGGCTGTCGTGGGCAGGCACGGCCATGATGGCTCCGGTGCCGTAACCGGCAAGGACATACTCGGCAATATAGATAGGACATTTGTCGCCCGTGATGGGGTTGATGCCGTAGGCGCCGCTGAAGACGCCCGTCACGGTGTGGTCTATCATGCGTTCCCTTTCGGTGCGGCTCTTGACGTACTTCAGGTACTCATCGACGGCGGCACGCTGCTCGGGCGTCGTCACCTTATCGACGAGTTCGCTTTCGGGAGCCAGCACGAAGAAGGTGACGCCGAACATCGTGTCGGCACGGGTGGTGAAGATGGTGAAGCGGCCCCCCTCCGACTCCCCCGAGGGGGAGAGAACATAGGGGATTTCTATCTCCGTTCCTTCGCTGCGGCCTATCCAGTTGCGTTGCGTTTCCTTGATGCTCTCGCTCCAGTCGATGGTGTCGAGTCCGTCGAGGAGGCGCTGGCTATAGGCGCTGACGCGCAGGCACCACTGCCGCATCTTCTTCTGTTCCACGGGATAGCCGCCGCGCACGCTGACGCCTTCCACCACTTCGTCGTTGGCGAGCACCGTGCCGAGCTTGGGGCACCAGTTCACCATCGTCTCGCCGAGAAAGGCCAGACGATAGTTCATCAGCAGGTCGCTCTGAGCCTGCTCGTCGGCTGGCCAACGGCCTTCCTGCTTTAACTTCTCGATGAGCTTCTCGATGGGCTGAGCCTTCTGGAGTTCCTCGTCGAAGTACGAACCCCACATCTTCTGGAAAGCCCATTGCGTCCAATGGTAGTAGTCGGGAGAGCAGGTGCGCACTTCCCTGTCCCAGTCGAAGGAGAAGCCTATCTTGTCGAGCTGTTCGCGATAGCGGTCGATGTTGGCGAAGGTAGTCTTCTCGGGGTGCTGACCCGTCTTGATGGCGTACTGCTCGGCAGGCAGTCCGTAGGCATCGTAGCCCATCGGGTTGAGCACGTTGAAGCCTTGCAGCCGCTTGTAGCGGGCGAAGATGTCGCTTGCGATGTAGCCCAAGGGGTGGCCCACATGCAGGCCTGCGCCGCTGGGGTAGGGGAACATGTTGAGGACGTAGAACTTCTTACGGTCCTCGTCCTCAACGACTTTGTATGTCTGGCGTTCCGTCCAAAGGCGGTGCCACTTCTGTTCTATCTCTCTGAAGTTATATTCCTTTGCCATTTAGTCGTTTGGGAGATTGGTCGTTTAGTTGTTTGGGATGAATACCTGTTAGTTAGAAACGATAGCCAAGCGTGATGCTGAAGTTGAAGTTATGTACCTTGGGCAGGCTTGTGCCGGTGTTGTCGTAGAAGTCGTCTCTGAGGCTGTTGCGGTAGATGTCGGCCAGGCCCCAGTCGCAGCCGAGCATGAGGTTGTAGTGCTCGTTGTACTCTGCTCCGACGCGGAAGCCGATGCCGGCGTCCCAGCGCTGGAAGGTCTTGTCGGGATAGCCGTAATTGCGGAAAGCCTTGTAGGTGCCTGCGTCCTCAATCTGGTTGGCAGCGTCGCCGTCCATGTCGAGCTTCACCTTGTGCTTGCCGCCCACGCCGACTGCGAAGTAGGGGCCGACCTCGCCGTAGAGGCCCAGCTCATCGGAAGCATTGTAGCGAAAGCCGACGCGGATGGGCACCTCGAAGTAGTGGAGCGCATACTTTGCGGTGGCATCCACATTCGTCGTCCCTACCATCTCGCTGTACGAGAGTTTGCCGCCCTTCATCGTCCAGTCGACGCCGGCGGTGAGGTAGGTGCCGTGGGCATTGGGCAGCATATAGTCAGCGCGGATGCCCATCGTGGCACCAACTTTGGCGTTGTACTCGTGGTTCTGCAGTTTCGACACATTCATGCCGAACAAGCCCATGAAGGAGATGCCTTCTTCGGGTTCGTTGTCAAGAGCCATAACATTGCCGCTGCACATGGCCAGGACAATGAGAAGAGAAAAAAACTTTTTCATGTGGATAATGTTTAATTATGATGTAATGTTATATTTCATGCGCAAAGGTACGAAGAAAAATTGAAACAAGGAAAGGAAACAGGAATTATTTGCGGAATGTCCCGAAAAAGGCGTTTCCCTCGCCCGCAGAAGGAGCCAGGGAGGGGATTGTTGCTTGCCTTCTCCTTCAGCTCCATTAGCAAGGCTTGCAGCGTCCTTCCCCTCCCCTCGCAGGGGAGGAAGCCCCCTCCCAGCCTCCCCCTTGGGGGAGGAGCCCCAGTTCGGGCGGATTTGGAATCCGCCCGCATTGGGTGTGGGGATTTGTAATCCCTTAGGCGTTGAATCGCATTGCAAATGCGCTAACTCCATCCTGCCAACGTTGTGTAGGCTCAAACTCCACGTTGTGTTGCCCCTTCCTCTACGTCGAAAAATCCTCAAAACTATGCTGATGTTGCTTATTCTCGCAAGTACTCCGATACTTTCTTTACTTTGCAAGCGAAAATGTGCTGTTGTAACTGATTGATTATCACTGACAATTCAAAATAAGCCCTTTTTCCGCTTCGGGTGGACTCCTGTGCCACAGAAGCAAAAAAAGGCCGCCAAAACGAGTCGAAATGCGAAAAACCTTGACAAAAGCAACCAATGGAAATTGTTCCCCCTGCAGGGATAATAATGAATAACTCCTTGCGGGATTGCAAATTCCTATATACAAAACGGACGGATTACAAATCCGCCCGAACTATGATCCGCCGCCTGAGGGTGTGACAAAATTAACAACAACGGATTACACTGATTCAACGGATTATCTTAAATGCTGATTATCAGCGTGGCTTAAATCCGTCAAATCCGTGTAATCCGTTGTTTATACCTCAGGTTATCAGCGGGAGGGGATGGAATATGCCTTACCACATGCTGTCTTCCCAGCTTTGGGTGTGGTCTTCCTTTACAGAGAACTCGCCGTTGAACTCCGTTTCGGTGAGTGTAATGTCTTGTGCATCCTGAGTATTATCCAGTCTGGATGCGGCGATGAAATGTGTTGCGGAAAGCTGTTCCACCAGCACAGCGGGTGTTTCATATATCTTCTTCATGTTTATTATCCTTTCTTTATTTAATTACTACCTTCTTGCCATTGATGATGTAGATGCCTCTCTGAGCCTTCTGCACCTTCTGCCCGCTCATGTTATAGACAGGCTTGTCGCTGCCTTCCACCATCTGTACCAGACCGATGTCGGTAGCATCCTCGCCGTCGATGACAAAGCCCTTGATTTCCGAGCCGGCAGGTACGCCCGTGAAGTAAGCACGGTAGCCCTTGAGGGAAGCGCCGCTGCCAGCCTTGGCTATGCTGCCGTAGCTGGTCACACCGTAGTTGCCAGTAAGTGTCCCCGCTGCTTTCGGAGCATAGGTCCCCTGGAAGGTGACGCCGTCCACTGTTGTAGATGGAGTGCCGTTACTAGGGTAGTTCATAGTTACGTTTGGGGCTAACTCAAATCCTTCTTCTGGACAAGTTGGAGGATTCTCTGCATATACAATAACGGGAGTATTAGCATTAATGGCTGTCCAGTTATTAGGTATAGCGTTTTTAAATGACAAGGTGCCATCACTATAACCACTAACTGTGAAGATAGATATGTCACTGCCAAAGATGGTCTCTAAATGATTATAGCTGCCACTCCTTAACTGGAAAGGTAAACAAATAGTATTCCAACCCTTTTTGGGGGTGTATTTAACATGCACAGATTCTGATTTGCTACCCTTTTGTAAGGCTGTCATTTGGTTTTCACTAAGTTCCAAAGCTCCATCATCGACTATCTTGATACTTTTTATCAAAAGGTTTTTAGCTCTGAAATCAAGTACAGCAGCACTACTTATTGTTATCTTTTCAGAGATTAGTTCAATATAATCTTCATCAGAATATATCTCATTACCATTTCCCGCAGTAGAACTATTGTAGCCAAACTTAACTTTTTCGTTGGCCGACCATCCTACATACATGATAAAATAACTTTCTTCTCCACTCAGTCTTTTAACTTGGGCAACAATCCTTTGATTTGTCAAGGTCATTGAGGATACAGAACGTAAGCGTGAATAAGAAGAACTGCTTGATTGGATACAATTATCATCTACAAGTATTGTGTAATTGTTAGAAGAATTACCTGCACCATTCTGCCATCCATCAGCAATGGTACTACCGTCAACAATCACCGTATCTGCCAAGGCGCTTCCTCCTCCGAGAACGATCATCGCGAGTGCAAGGGCGAGTGCGGAGGTAAAGCCCTTGCGCAAGAATAATGTAAAATGTTTCATCTTTTTTCCTTTTTTAGTTAAACTTTTTTCTTTTTTTCGTATATACATATATAAGGTTATTTGTTTTTCTCAAGTCTGAGGTTGGTGTACTGCCCCAGCACCTGGTCCTCGAAGAAATAGGAGACGGTGGGGTAAGTATATGTCTTGAGCGTGAAGCCGTCCACCGTGGCGGTCATGTCCTGCTCGAACATGTCCTTGTAGTTGATGGTAGTGGTGGCGAAGGTGAACGACGGCACGAGGACGTTGTTGGTGCGCGTCAGGGTGAGCGGTGCGTCGTAGTAGTAGCCCTGCGTCGTGAAGTCGGTGCCGTCCGTGCAGTGCAGCACGGTGAAGAGGTAGCCGATGGTGTTGTTGTGTTCCACGAGGCCAGAGCCTTCCACGCGCAACGTGCCGTCGCTCTTCATGATGAGGGGTAGGTCGTACTTCGCATGGAGTCCCTTCAGGATCAGCATGCCTCGGGTGTCGGAAGCGGCGAGCGTCACGTCCTGCGTCACCGCTTTCTCCTTTGCGTTGACGTAGGTGGCTTTGTAGCTTCCGCAGACCGACTTGGTGCCGAACTGCCGGAAGGTGATGACCTTGGAGCCTACGATGCTGGTGAAGGTGACGATGCCTTCGCGCCCGGCCCCTGTGTCGTTGTCGAGAAGATGGAGCTGGTAGCCGTCCTCCACCTCTTGGCCCTCTATCCATTCGGGCATGCTCACGGTGTATTCGAAGTCGAGGGTTGCGGGGATGGTGAGCGTGGTGTCCTCGTCGGAAGTGAGGTAGCTGTCGGCTCCCCTGATGGCCCAGATGGACCCCATCTGCGAGACGGGGAGGCGCAGACGCTTAGTGCCGGAGGTGAGCGTGATGGTGGCACTGCGGCTCTCGAAGTCGCCGTTCTTCGTCACGCTGACGCGGACAAGGTTTCCTTCGACGGCAATGCTGCACCACTCCTTGTCGGCGACAGCGGTATAGGGCTTCGACGTGCTGACCTCTATCTCGCCCGTTGCGCCCTTCGACGGGAAGTTGAGCGAGGAGCGGACCACAGCGAGGTCGTCGGCAGGTTCGTCGCCTTCGCGGCAAGCCGTGCAGAGGGAAAGCACGCCAAGCAGAGTCAGACAAAGTTTCGTATAGTTCATTGTTTCGGAGTATTCAGAGTATTCGGAGTAATCGGAGTATTCAGAGTTTATCGCAGCCTGAGGGTGAACCACTGTTCTTCGTCCTTTTGGCTTCTGAGTGTGACTTGTGTCGGGTTGTTGGTATTATTGAAGGTGAGGACGTAGGGGCTGTTGTTGCAGACGAAATCGACGATGGGCTGGAAGAAGGGATAGTTGTAGAAGAGGGTGGCGCCTTCAAGGGGCTTGATGGCGATGATGTTCTCTTCTTCGCTGAGCACCTCCATGCTGATGGCGTAGGCCACTTCGTAGCCGAAGCTCATAAGCGTGGTTGACCATCCGATGACCGTGCGGTGGGCGTCGTCGCTGGCTGGCAGCTTGTTGGTGCCGATGTACATGTCGCCCACGGACTCCCAGGCTTCCATCATGCAGGTGCTGATGGCTTCCATGAGGATGTAGTAGAGTTCGTCGCACATTTGGCAGCGGTTGCGGTTGGTGGTGCTGTAGATGAAGTGCCATTGCGTCATGGAGCCGGTGAAGCGTTCCATGAGGGTGGGCATGGGGAGCTGTATGTGTCCGTCGGCAGCACAGAGCTGTCCGTCCTCGTCGAGCGTCATCTCGCGGAAGGAGAAGCCAGTGAGCGTGACGGGTTCATAGAAGCGTATGCCGTTGGGCGTATAGACGAAGGGGACGTGGCAGGCTTTGCCGTCGGCTCCGCTGTAGTTGAAGTGGTTGTCGAGGATGCTGACGGGCACGGCGTTTCCGTCCACGATGGCACGCTGTCTGGGCACGGTGGAGAGGGCGGACTTATTGGCGGCCACCTTCTTCACGTACTCCGATGCCGACTCGTGCAAGGGGTACATGCGGAGCAGGTTGCCGTACTTCTTGCCTCGCAGGACAACGGAGTCGGGCGATGCGCTGACGAAGACGAACTCGTAGTCGCTGGCGAATCCGTCGGAGTCGTTGCCGTCAGGCTCCGACCAATAGTGGAGGAGCGGGTTGTAGGTGTCGAAGGTAAGGAGCACGCTTCGCTCCGTGATGACACGATAGCACGACTCCACTTCGTCCCCGACGGCCATGACTTTGCCATCGGCACCCTTCATGCCCAACTCGCACGTCATGGTGACGTCGCCGTCGTGGAAGCGGGCTGTGTAGGCCATGCCGCCGAGCGAGCGGTCGGCAGGATAGAAGTCGAGCACCCAGCCCGTCTCCTGTGCCTCGAGCACCTCGATGTATTCCCTGACGGCCTTATTGAGGCGGTTGGCCGCAGAGTCGTCGAAGACGTCGGCTTCCTGACGGGAGCAGGAAGGAAGGAGCAGGAGGGGAAGGAGCAGGAGGCACGCCTTTGCGGCCCGTCCGATGGGAGTGCTGGTTGTCGTTGGCTTATGGTTAAACAATTTGTACATCGTTATGTGACTGCTTAAAGGATAATGTTCAATGTTCAACGTCGTCGAGGTTAATGCGTCCCGACACGACATCGTCCATGCGACGCTGCACGACATCGCGAAGTTCGTCGAGGTCGATGTTCCAAGCCGACTTCATGTAAGTGCGTACATAGTTGAGTTTGGTCTCTATGATGGCTGCTCCTCTGGTGCCTGCCATCCGCATGCGGAGTGCCCACTCGTCGGGAGTATAGACGACGTAGAAGGCCATTGTCTCGGCGAAGTCCTCGTTGTACTCGCTCATGGCATAGTTGGAGATGAAGCCTTCCTTCAGTGCGTCCGACTCGTACTTCTGGTACCAGTCGCCCATGATGTAGTCGGCTTCGGAGATTTTCTGGAACTCTGTGTCGTAGTTCTTATTGTGGGTGAGGATGTGGGTGAACTCGTGGTGCATCGTCAGGAAGTAGTAGTAGTTGAGGAAGTCCTTGTCGAGCTTGAGGTTGTTCACCATGTAGAGAGTGACTTTCAAGCCTCCTTCGGCCGTACCCAGCACCATGGTGCCGTTTCTTCCGACGGCAGGAGAGCCTACGAAGTGTAGCACTTTGGGGACGTACTTGCGGGTGAAGTTGATGCCGGCCACTTCGTCGTAAGCCTGCAGCCAGCAGTAGCGGACGATGTGTGCCAGCTGGATGGACTTGTCGAGGTATGCCGGTACGAGGGTATAGTTGTAGTCCGACTCGATGTCCTCCATGTGGTACTTCAGGTCGATGTTGTAGGCCATGACGTAGTTCTCATGTATCCATTTGTCGAAGGCATTGGGTTCGACGGTGCTGTCCTGGAAGACACTGACGTCGTCCAGCGCTTTGTCGGAGCAACTGAAGAGGGCGAAGGCCAGGCACAGGGTGCTCAGGGTGACTATGATTTTCTCTTTCATGTTCGTTGTGTTTCGCGTTGAAGCGGTGTTTTCTTTCTGCGTCATTTGCGCGGATTGGGTGTTATGCCGGCTTTGATGACGCTTTGCGGGAGCTGCAGGGCACGTCGCGGGTCGTCCTTTGTCATGGTGTCATAGACGGTGATGTTGCCGTCCTTAACGGTGCGCCTGTATATCTCGATGCCGTAGCGCTTGATGTCGAACCATCTTTGCCCTTCGTGGAGGCTGAGCACACGGCGAGCGTGGAGGATGGCGTGTATGAGGTTCTCCTGTTCGCCGGGCAGTACGGTGAAGTCGGGGTCGAGCCGTTTCTTCGGGGTAGGAATGGTAGGTTCGTAGTAAGCCATGCCTTGTCCTTCGGTTCCGGTGATGCCCGAGGAGCTGATGAGCGTGCCGTAGCGCTTTTCGAGCAGTTCGGCAGTCACGCTTCCTCGTGTGGTGGTGAAGGCGTGCATCCATGTGGTGAGGTCTTCGCGTGCTTCCTTGTACATTCCTTTCAGAGCGTATGCTTCGGCGCGGTCCATGAGGAGGAGGTCGGTGGTGAAGGCGGGAGCCATGATGTAGGGATAGCCTGTCTGGTTCACCACATCGTTGATTTGCCAGAACTGGCTCATCTTCTGCATGACGACCTTAGGCATGTTGTTGTAGGTGGGAATGTTGAAGTAGAAGGTAGAGCTGTTGCCCCAGAATCCGAGACACTTGACCGACTCCGTCTCTGCTATCTTGTCGTTGTGCGTGTAGCGCAGTCCTACGAGTGTCGGACCGTAGTAGTACTCCCAGATGGACTCGGTGCTGATGATGAGCAGGTTCGCTTTGTCGTTGGCATCGATGTACGCATTGCTTCTTACGGCATTGTTGATTTGGATGGCTCCCACCGTCTTCCAGTCGCGCAGCATGGAGGCCGGGTTGTTGGTGAGCACGCGGGTGGCATAGTCGATGCACTTGTCGAGGTTCGACTTGTCTTCCTGCATGTAGTAGAGGTAGAAGCGTGCGGCGAAGGCGTAGGCTGCCTTGGTGTTGAAGTGATACTTGGGCACGCTGTAGCTCTCGTCGCTGATGAGGGGCAGTCCTGCTTCGATGTCGTCGCGTATGTGTCCGTAGATTTCGGCGAGCGTGCCGCGTTCGTAGTGCGGCGACACTTCGCTTTCTGCCTTCGTCATGAAGGTGATGCCCAGTTCCTTGTCGCAGGTCTTAGGGCTGTAAGCCATGCAGAAGATGTTGGCAAGAATGAAGTGTGCGTAGGCTCGGCATATCAGGGCTTCGCCTTTCTGCGGGTTCAGGCTTTCGGGGTTGCCTCTTTCCTCGATGGCGATGAGCACGTTGTTGGCTGCGGCAATGGCCTTGTAGCAGTGCATCCAGAGGGCGTAGGGGGTGTCCTGATACTTGTCGGTGATGTCATGCCAGGTGGCTGCCTCTTCCTGCAGCTTGGTGTAGGCGGTGTAGGCGGCCTGGTCGGCATTCTCGTCGGTGTTGTCGCTCGACATCTCGGCCAGTAGGTAGTAGTTGCTCTCGGGATATGCACTCACGAGCAGCTCACGGATTTTGGCTTCGGTGTCAAGTTCGGCACGGTTGTCGGGCAACACGTCGAGGTAGTCGTTGCAAGAGGCCAACAGCACTGCCTGCATGATGCAGCAAGTTACAATATATAATATGTATAATGGTTTCCGCATAGGAGATTTCTGGATTGTCGAGGGGAGGGGGGTTACACAGCAGGGAGCATCGGCCGACGCTCCACTAAGCATCGGCTCACGCTCCACGGAGCATCGGCCTACGCTCCACGGAGCATTTTCCTGTGTCCCTTGGGGGTGGCTCCAACGACCACCGGCGAGGGCGTGTAAATGGTTGGTTATTTGATACTTCATGATTCACGTTTCGTTAGATTCCCAGTCGCAGGGTCATGGTGAACTGTCTGGGCACTGGCGCCGACACGCCGCCGGAGCGGAAGAACTCGGGGTCTTGTCCGTTGAGTTTCTTGTCGGCGTAGATGAGCCAGAGGTTCGTGGCCTGCAGCTTCAGGGAGAGGTCGCTGATGCCGATGGTCTTTATCCACTTCGAGGGGAAGTCGTAGGAGAGTGACAGCTCCTTGAGGCGGATGAAGTCGCCCTTAGCCATGCGTTCCGTGGAGTAGTTGTAGGCGTTGTAGAGCATCTTGAGGTATCCGTCCTCCTTGCTCTGGCGGTGGTCGAGGATGACGGGCACGGTGGTAGAGTTCTCGTCGCCCGGCAGTGTCCATCGGTTCTTGAACTCGCGCGGCATGGCGGTAAGGTCGGAGTAGGAGTTCTTATAGACAGGGTCGAGGCGGACCACGTTGCCGAAGGAATAGGTGAAGAAGACGTTGAGCCGGAAGCCTTTCCATCGGAAGACGTTGCCAAGGCTGCCCGTGAAGGTGGGGTCGGAAGGACCTTCATATACGAGGTTGTTGATGGCCTGCCCCTGGAAGTTGAGGTCGATGCCGTGGGAGGTGACGTTGCCGTCCTGGTCGCGCACGATGGGCAGACCCTCGTTGGTGAGTCCCATGAACTGGAAGGAGAAGAGCGAGCGCACGGGGTAGCCTTGCAGGGCAAAGCCATTGCCGGAGACGACGCTCATGACGTCGGCCTCGGAGTCGAGGTCGGTAATCTCGTTGGTGGCATGCGAGAAGATGAAGTTGGTGTCCCACGTGAAGTTCTTTCCCACGATGTTCTTCGTCGAGACGGTCAGCTCTTGTCCCGAAGAGCGCATCGATGCCACATTGGCCAGCTTCGAGATGGCTCCGCCCATGCCGGAAGTGTAGATGATGCCGATGAGGTCGTAGTTGTTGCGGCGATACCAGTCGAAGGCCACATTGATGCGGTTGTCGAGGAAGCCTACGTCAACACCGATGTTCACCTCGTGCTTCTTTTCGTATGTGAGGCTTTCGTTGGCGGGATTCTCTATCTCCATGCCGCTTTCCTGCACGCCGGTGAAGGGGCGGTAGGGCTTGTAGTTGCGCAGCACGAGTGTTGCATTGCTGACCGACGAGGGTCCGGGGTCGGCCGTAAGCGAATAGCTGGCCTTGAGGGAGAAGTGTGAGAGCGCGGGGCGGAAGACGGAGAAGAACTTCTCCTCGTGCATGTTCCAAGCGCCTGAAATGTTCCAAGTGGGCAGCCAGCGAGCTGAACGGCTCTTGCCTAAGCGGTTCGTACCCTCGTAGCGGAAGGTTCCGTTGAGGATGTAGCGGCCGTTGTAGGAATAGGTGGTGTTGGCAAAGAATGCGGCCGAGCGGTTCTTGTAGTGATTGATGGAATAGTAGTCGGTACCGTCCTCAATGCTTTTCTTAAAGAACTCGGTGATGTAGAAAGGCAGTTCGCCCTTCTCGTACTGCATGCCCCAACCGTTGAAATAGTTCTTCTGGCGGTCGATGCTGCCTATTTCCGTGCCTCCGAAGAGGTTGACGATGTGCTTGTCGGCAAACACATGATTCCAGTTGCCCGTGAGGCGGAAGTCGAGGCTCCGCATTTTGTTGTCGGTGTTCTGGTAGATGCCGCCAACGGGCAGGATGCTGATGGGCAGCTCGTAGGCATTGTCCTTGTCGCGGTAGAGCCAGGGGTTGGCATCGCGAATCACCGCATCGTCCATGGCACGGTAGGCCATTGCCTGGTTGGACACCTCCTTAATCTGGTGCTCGCGGCTCGTGCGAGTGTATTTGATGGCAGCCAGTCCGCTGATTTCAAGCTCGCGCAGCGGCTTCCACTTCAGCTCGCCCTGGAACTTCAGGTCGGCCACGTCGAGGTCGATGTAGTTGTTCTCCAACTCGTGGAAGATGTTGAAGTCGGCATAGTTCCTCGTGTAGAAAGCCTTCGGGTCGAGTGTGCGGGAAGAGTTGAGCGCATAGCTGTAGGGGTTGATGTCGAAGTCTCGCTTGACTTCGCCGATGACGTCGTCCACGTATTGCCCGACGGTTCCCGGCGCACGCTGTTTGCGGTAGGACCCCATCGAAATGAGGTTCAGCGTCAGATGGTCGTTCATGTGGATGGAAGCATTCATGTTGGCTGTGTAGCGCTCCACCTTGCTTTGCTTGTACCAGCCCGGGTCGAAGAGCGCACTGAGCGAGCCGTAGAAGCTTATCTTGTCGGTGCCGCCGGTGATGCTGACAGAGTGGTTGTGCTGTACAGAATTAGAGAAGAGCTCGCGGAACCAGTTGGTATTGCGGTATTCAGCCTCGCGGAGATAGGCGTTCTTCGACTCCTCGTCGTTCTGCAGGGCGAACATGCCGGTCGTGGCATCGTATTCGTTGATGAGGTGGTACATGTGGCCGTACACACCGCTCTGAGCGGCACGGTAGGTGTCGGCGAAGTTCAGCCAACCCTTGTCGCGCATCTCTCGGTAGATGCCCATCTGCTCTTGCGAGTTCATGATGTTGAAGTCGCTGTACGAAGGAATGGCGCGCATGGTGTACTCGCCTGTGTAGCTGACGCGCGTCTTGCCTGCCGAACCCTTTTTGGTGGTCACGACGATGACGCCCGCCATTGCGCGAGCACCGTAGATAGACGTAGCGGAACCGTCTTTCAGGATTTGGAACGACTCGATGTCGTCCGCGTTGAGTCCGGCAATGGCCGACGAGATGAGCGTCTCTGCATCACCGCTGGAGAGGTCGTCGGCACTGATGTCGCTGACGTCTTCCATGATGACACCGTCCACCACCCACAGGGGCTTCGAACTGCCATATATAGAGGTAGCGCCGCGCACCCTTATCTTCGGGGCCGTACCGAAAGTGCCGCTGACGTTTTGCACCGACAGGCCTGCAGCACGTCCCTCAAGCGAACGCGAGATGTCCGGCAGACCGTCTATCTTGGCATCCTCTGCCTTGATCTGTACCGTGGCACCCGTGAAGAGGCGTCGGTCCAGTGTCTGCATACCTGTGACGACAACGTCTTGAAGCATCACGCTGTCGTCTGGCTTCATGCGGACCGCCTTCATCTTGGCCAACTGCTTGACGGGAAGGGTCTGAGGCTGGAAGCCGATGTATGAGATGGTCACTACGTCGTCGCGTGTGGAACCGTCCAGTTGGAACTCGCCATTGTCGTTTGTGACTGTTCCGCCTCCTGCCTGCTTGAGCTTAAGCATAGCGCCTGCCAGCGGCTCGCCCAGCTCGTCGATTACCTTGCCGCGCACCGGCTCGTCCTGAGCAAAAGCGGGCATGGCGGCAAGACACAGGAGCAGAAGGCACAGAATCTTGCCGACGGACTTTGGTTGAATATGGTTCCAGCTTCTTTTCATCGGTTCGCTACTTTCTTGCCTTTCTGTACATAGATACCTTGCCGCGTGGTTGCAGTCTTGCGTCCGAGCAGGTCAAAGGTTTCCTCTTCTTTGTCGGCTTGGATGCTCTGAATGGCATCGCCCTCGGCGAAGTGTGCATAGTATGTCACGCCTCCTGCCACCGTGACGGTGAGTGTCGTGCTCTTTCCGACGGTAGCGCCGTTGGAGTCGGTCCAAAAGGAGAAGTGGTGGTTCTTGTCGGCCTTGGCAGTGAAGGTCACAGTCTCGCCGGCAACGTTGTCCAGCTTGCTTGTCGTGACATAGCCCATATCGTCGTCGCCCGGATAAGTGCGTCCCACGTCTCCCTTCGTGAAGACGGCGAAGATGTAGTCCGTCGGTTCGGTAAGCTCTTCAAGGGCGTTGTTGGCGTCGTTCAAAGCCTGTGTCGTGTTGCCGTTGCCGTCGAACTGTTCGTCGTCCATGATGGCTGAGAAGAAGCCTGTCTCACCGTTCACTCGCACTTGCTGGTCGGTGCCGTCGTCGAAAGAACTGTTGCCGTTATCACGGGCAAAGCCTGCCAGGAGGTATCCCTCTGTGGCTTCGGTGCGGATGAAGGCTTCGGAGGTCTGTCGAGGCTCCTTCAGTTCCACGACGGGTTCCAGTTTCCCTACTTCCTCGCCTTCGTCTATGCGATAGAAGCTGGCGTACACTTTTCCTGCTCCCTGAGGGTAGGCCTCGACTTTCAGATAGATGTTGTTGTAGGCAAATCCTTGCAGGGCTGTTGAAAGCCACAGTATTACAGCGGTCAAGCTGCTAAGCGTAATTCTTTTCATCATATATGGTTTTTATTTGTTTCGTTTGGTTCTGTCGTAACGTTCTGCAACGGCCAGACGTGTGGCGAAGCAGGCTGTGAGCAAGCCATGTGGCAGGTCGAGCTGCGGGACAAAGGGCGTGAGCACGAGTAGCACAATTATTAGGGCAAGCAGGCACTTGCTGACGAGCACCCACTGGTGTGTGATGATGCCACATAGCTGCGGCAATGGGTTGAAAGCCAGCAGGTACCAGTTCCATGCCGTCCCTTCGAGTTGGGCGTAAAGCACGAGCCACGAGAGGGCAATGGCCACGAGTGTGTGCAGCACAACCAGTGTGGCGTCGATGCCGATGGGCAGGAGTCTCCACTTCAGGAACACTTGTCCGAGCGTCACAACCACGATGCCGAGCAGGCAGAAACCGAAGAGGACGAGGGGCGAAGGAAACGCTGTGGCGTGCCCGTCTGCTGCGGGAGTGAGGGCGGTCGGTGTCCCGGAGAGCAACGGCCGGAGTTCGGTGTCGCCACAAACGGCGTTCTGCCATACTTCGGGCAGAAGCACGGGGACGAACTTGTCCTCTAAGGGTTCCACGGCATCGGCTTGCGGCCCCATCACGGTCTGCCAGAAGAAAGTGCTCCAAGGGTAGTGCGAAGTGGTCAGCAGCACGTTGCGAAAGGAACCACTCACCGCTGTCGGCAGCTCCTGATACCGTATGGCATCGGGGGCTACGGCTTGCTTTACGAGGCTTACCAGCATTGAGGTACACTGTGTGTGAAGGTAGTCGTAGTGGTGTGAATACCCGCGTTCTATTTCTCCGTCCACCAGCATCCAGAGGCGAAGCTTCTGCATGGGAGTCAGGTTCAGCGTGTATTGTGTCACTCCTCTTCCTGCCTCGCGATAGGCATCGATGTAGTGGTCGGTTCGCGAAGCAAGGAATCCTCCTCTAGCTTTCCCTTGCAGGAAGGTGAGGAGACCCTTAGTGTCGGAGGCTGTCTCGAAGGTGAAGCAGTAGTCCATTTCCTGCGAAGGGCACGAGAGGCGCAAGGCGCAATGGCCGAAGAGGGAATAGACTTCCGACGAAGGACTGACGACGAGCAGGCTGGCGGCAATGTAATCATCCTGCAGCTGTGCTTCCGTAGCGGCAACTGCTTCGCCTTGTATGTCCGCTCTTACCGTGGTGAAGAGCAGACAGAAGGCAGTCAGGATGATGGTCCGTAGCTGTATCATGCTTGTCCTCCGCAAGTGATGTTGCTGTTTCTTACTTCAGGAGTTTCTTTCCGCCGACGATGTAGATGCCCTTTTCGGCCTTCGAAACGCGACGTCCTGACAGGTCGTATATGTCGGCATCGCTTTGCTCGGTGGCAGGTGCGTTGATGCCTGTCATCAGGTCCTCAATGCAGAAGAGGCGGACATTGTCGAAGTACCACTCCTGATAGTTAGCCGTCAGCGTACTTTGCAGGCGGAGTTCGATGTTTGCGTCGTCAGCCTTTTCGAAGGTGATGACGTTCTCCACCCAGCCGCCTCCATAGACACCACCGCTGTAGGAGCCAACGCCGGTTAGTGTTCCGATGGTTTCACCGTTGACGAGCACCTCGGGGTGAAGGGTTGCAGTGGACATGAAGGTGACGGAAAGCACGTAGGTTCCAGCGGGCAGTCCCGAGACGGTCTGCCACATGTAGGCAGTCTGGTCCTTTCCGGTACGGTAGTAGTCGAGGGTGACGCCATACACGTTCTGGTCGCTTTCGCCTGTCTTCGGGTTGAGCCAAGCCGTTTTGTCGGTACGCACCTCCATGTTCTGTCGGCGCCAAGCCACTGGGATTGAGGTGCCGGTGGCATTGGGAGAAGCGATTTTGCTGGTGTAGTCGATGACGTCCTCCACACCTTCGCAATAGGCGTTGGAGACGTAGCAGTCGAAGCAAGCGGCCTTCAGCTCGTCGCGCAGGTCAAGGGCGTTCTGGCGAGAGGTGGCAGAGGTGGCGATGAGCTTCTCGATGTTGTCGCGGATGGAGCGTGCGGCGTAGGGATAGGCAGCCTCTGTGTAAGTAGCTGCTGTAGCCTTGGTTGAGGCCAGACTGTTATAGTCGCTCTTGGCATCAACGTATGCGGCGATGGCCGAATTGATAGTCTTGACGAGGGTCAGGACTTCGCCTGAGTTGTTCTCTGAGGCGTTGGCTAGAGCCTCACGCTCGCTGCCGGTAATCTCCTTGTAGGTATTGTTAGCCAGGAACGCCTTGCCGTCGGCTTGAGCTGCGGCGAGTGCTGCCTGCTGCAAAGCCTCTGCTTCCGGGGCATAGAGGAGGCGGAAGTTGTCGATGTGGAAGGGTGAGGAACCTGTTGCTCCCACAGCAAGCGAGCCGGGTGCGTCGAGTGTGACGACGTTGGAGTGGCCGCGCAGGTAGAGTCCGTCCTTGCCGCCCTGCCAGGTCAACGACGTAGTGCCGAGCTGGATGTTAGCTCTGTCTGAGAGTTGTGCATCCACGATGTATTTGCCGGCGGGGAGGTGGTTGACGGTCTGCGAGAGACGGTATGAGGTGGTAGCATTCTCGAACTCAACAACGTATTCGCCGTCGATGTTGGGTGTGACGGGCAGAGCGGAGCTGAGGACATCCACGACGGCTGTGCCGGTCCAAGGCTCTATCTTACCGGTCTCGAAAGAAGGATTTTCCAGATAGACTTTGGTGATGTCCACCACGGAGGTAGCTGTGGAGAGTGCTGCGGCCATCGTCTCGTAGAGAGCCTCGCATTTGACGGGGATGTCACTCTGTGCCACGGGGTTCTGAACGTAAGCCTCTGCCTGGCCGATAGCCGTGCGGAGGTCGTCGTTTCCACCAAGGGCGGCATCGAGAGCTTTAGCCTTTGCTACGACATTCTCCAGGTCGGTGGTGATGATTTTGTTCTCGTATTCCAGCATGATATCATCGACGAGGATGTAGTAGCTGTTGCCGTAGTTGATGCGGAAGAAACCCGTTGTAGGCTCAGTCAGCTGTATGTCGATGACGTCGGCCTCCCAGGTATTGATGGCAAACTTCTCCTTTGTGGAGAGGTATTCGTCGCCGTCTCTGGAGACGAAGCCGGTGGAGTTCCTCAAGTTGGCGAGAGCCGGCGGGTTGGAGGTCGAGAGGTAGGCACCATAGACGTACACGGTGAGACGGTAGGAACCGGCGGGCAGGGTCACTTCCTGCGAGGAGACGTAGCAGACGCCGGCATTTCCAGTGAAGCACAATGCCTTGTTGCCTTCCGAGCCTTCGCGTTTGGTGCATGGCTCGGTCGCAGTGCTGTAGTTGCCGTACTTCACTTTGTAGCCGTACTCGATGACAGCTCCGTTGCCATTCTTTTGCTGTTCGAGCAGCAGCCATCCCTGGTCGGAGTAGTCGGTTCCTGCGAGGGTGTTCCAGTGGGCGACGACGGGCACTACGCCGCTTCCGTCGGCTTCTGTTGCGGGACAGGACTCGAAGTCGGGGCAGGAGATGTAGTCCTTGGTCACGTCCTGCATCTGCGCGTGCGCGAACATATTACCTAATAATAGGGTCGCCATTACGAGAGTAAAATTCTTCTTCATGTTGTTATAGTTTTTGCAGTTATTTTAATCTGATGCGTCCAAATTTTTTGCAAAAATAAACAGAATTGTACTTTTGGCATGACACATAACATTAAAATATGTTAAATAGGGTAAAAAAGAAAGAAGAATACCCTAAAAAGGATGTTTTTTAACACTTAAGAGGCCAATTAAGAGTAGATTGTTGTTTTTCGAGGCATATCTTGTGAGCGTCGGGAATAAGCATGTTTGTGGCATGTGTCAGGGTCTTCCCTGCCGCAACAAGGCCGTCCCCCTTAGGGGAGGGGGTAGGGGTGGGAATCGTTTCCTGCCGCAACAAGCCCCTTCACCTTTAAAGTTAAAGCCCTTCCTCCTTAAAGTTAGAGTCCCCCACTCTTAAAGTTAGAGTCCCCACCCCTTGACCCCTCCCCTTCGAGGGGAGGGGAAAAGCCGCTGAGAGCTTCTTCCCTGCCGCAACAAGGCCTTCCCCCTTGGGGGACGCTGGGAGGGAGCTTTCCCAGTTCGGGCGGATTTGGAATCCGCCCGCATTGGGTGTGGGGATTTGTAATCCCTTAGGCGTTGAATCGCATTGCAAATGCGCTAACTCCATCCTGCACATTATTTTTGTTATCTCGAGGGGAAAATGACGACTCTCTGTGCTGCGTTGTAAAATGCTCTGTGCTGTGTGGGCCGATTCTCCACGTTGTGTAGGCTTAAACTCCACGTTGTGTTGCCCCTTTCTCTACGTCGAAAAAACCTCAAAACTATGCTGATGTTGCTTTTTCTTGCAAGTGCTCCGATACTTTCTTTACTTTGCAAGCGAAAATGTGCTGTTGTAACTGATTGATTATCACCAGCAATTCAAAATAAGCCCTTTTTCCGCTTCTGGTGGACTATCGTGCCACAGAAGCAAAAAGATGCGCTTAAATCGTGACGCGATGCGAAAAGTTTTGACAAGAGTGGCTTGCTCCTTGGAGGCTTGGAGGCTTAGGCTGAGGCCCGAATCAGCTTTTTACAAGCTTCGGGAAGGCTATCGAAACGGCTATATACCATAATATAATATAGTGCAGGCCTGTGGGGGCGAGGGCCAGGATGGGCAGGCAACCGATGAGGAAGACGTAGCGCTGCTTGTTGTCCGCCCAGCTCAAGTTCTTGAATTTCAAGGCCAGCATGTGTACTTCGCTCACCAGCAGCATGCAGAAGAGGAGCATGAAGAGGAAGAGGAAGACGGCGTTGAACTTCAGCGAGACGAGGAATGCGTGTTCGCCCAGCACGAGGCTTCCCCAGAAGAGAGCATTGGCGGGCGTTGGCAGTCCGATGAACCCGTAGTGCTGCCGCTCGTCGAGGTTGAACTTGGCAAGGCGAAGGCCCGAGAAGGCTGCCATGAGGAAGGCCGTATAGGGAAGTAGTTTGGGAATTGAAAGTTGAAAGTTGAAAATTGAAAGTTCTGCCGATGCGAGCAGTTCCGGGTAGTGGACTTCGTGGAAGAGATAGAAGATGATGGCGCTGGGAGCCACGCCGAAGGTGACGACGTCGGCCAGCGAGTCGAGTTCCTTTCCGATGGGCGACGAGATGCCCAATGCGCGGGCCACCATGCCGTCGAAGAAGTCGAACACGGCACCAAGCACGATCATCAGCACAGCATACTGGTAGTTGCCGTAGAAGGCGGCACCCGTTGCCATGCAACCGCACACGAGGTTGCAGCAGGTCAGGATATTGGGAAGGGTAAACATCGGTAGTTGAACGTTGTGTTGGTTACTGTTCCGATTTCAGGTTAGCCACGATGGTTTCGTTGCCGACGGTCTTTTGGTGGAGCTTCACGCACACCTGTGTTCCGAGGGGGAGGTAGAGGTCAACGCGGGAGCCGAACTTGATGAATCCGAGGTGTTCATCGACGAAGCACTCCTCGCCCACGGTAGGATAGGTGACGATGCGTCGTGCCATGGCTCCTGCCACCTGCCGGGCGAGAATCTCCGTGCCGTCGGGGGTCTCGATGACGACTGTGCATCGCTCGTTCTCCTCGCTGGCCTTGGGGAGCCATGCCTTGTGGAAGTTGCCGTCGTAGTGCTGTACGTACTTCACCGTGCCATCGACTGGAATCCAGTTGGCATGGACGTTGAAGAGGCTCATGAATATGCTTACCATGATGCGACGGTCGTGGAAGTACTCGTTCTCTTCGGTTTCTTCCACGACGACCACTTTTCCGTCGGCCGGAGCCACGACGATGCCGTCCGTATCGCTCTCGAAGGTGCGGATGGGACACTGGAAGAAGTTCAGCAGGATGCCATAGAGGATGGCGCTTATCGTGATACAGATGTCGAAGGGCAACCGCGACTCAAAGATGTGCAGTATAGCAAAGTTGAGCACCAACAGCATGATGGCGCTCCAGAAGAGAGTCGTTTTGCCTTCGTGATGAAGTCGTATTTTCTTGAGTTTTCTTAGTCTCTTTCCCATGATTTTTGCATAGTGCGGTTCAAAGTTAACACTTTTTTCGGAACCGACAAAGATAAAGTGCCGATTTTCTTCTTACAGATGAAAAAAGATGCTCTTCTCTTGCTCATTCAAAAAAAAAGCGTTACCTTCGCCTTCTCAATTCAGGCTAAGAATTCTCTCACCAATGCTCAACGATACCGGTTCAATGCTAAACGACTTCGTACACCTCCACGTTCACTCGCAATACTCGCTGCTCGACGGTCAGGCCTCCATCAAGAAGATGGTGAACAAGGCCATAGCCGACGGCATGCGCGGCATGGCTCTCACCGACCACGGCAACATGTTCGGCGTCAAAGAGTTCTACGACATCTGCAACTCCGTCAACAGCGAAAGGAAGAAGAAGGGGGAGGAACCCTTCAAGCCCATCTTCGGCTGCGAGATGTACGTAGCCCGTGGCGGCGACAAAAACGTACACGAGGGGAAGGAGAACCAGTCGGGCTGGCACCTCATCGTGCTTGCCAAGAACCTCACGGGCTATCACAATCTCATCAAGCTCGTCTCGCGTTCGTGGGTCGATGGCTTCTACATGCGTCCCCGCACCGACCACCGCGACCTGGAGAAGTACCACGAAGGCCTCATCATCTGCTCGGCCTGCATCGGCGGAGAAGTGCCCAAGAAGATAGACCGGGGCGATTTGGCCGGAGCCGAAGAGGCAGTCAAGTGGTTCCATAATATATGGGGCGACGACTACTACATCGAGCTGCAACGCCACGAAGTGAAGAATCCGACGCAGGAAGCCAACCGCGAGACCTACGAAGTGCAGAAGCGAGTCAACCCCGTCCTCATCGAGCTGGCAAGGAAACACGGCGTGAAAATCATCTGCTCCAACGACTCGCATTTCCTCGACGAAGACGATGCCGAGGCGCACGACCTGCTCCTCTGCCTCTCTACAGGCAAGGACCTCGACGACCCCAACCGCATGCGCTACAGCAAACAGGAGTGGTTCAAGACGCGTGCCGAAATGAATGCCGTCTTCCAGGACCTGCCCGAAGCACTCGCCAACACCTGCGAGATACTCGACAAGGTAGAGGTCTATGACCTCGAGTCCAACCCCATCATGCCCTTCTTCCCCATCCCCGAAGATTTTGGCACCGAGGAGCTTTGGCGGCAAAAGTTCACGGAAGAGGAGCTTTTCCGCGAGTTCACAAGCGACGAGAACGGCGAGAATCCCCTGCCGCGCGAAGAGGGAGAGAAGAAGATAGCCAAGCTGGGAGGCATCGACAAGCTGTACCGGATAAAGTTCGAGGCAGACTATCTTGCCAAACTGGCCTACGAAGGAGCCGAACGACTCTATGGAACACCGCTCTCGAAGGAAGTGGACGACCGCATCCGCTTCGAGCTGCACATCATGAAGACCATGGGCTTCCCGGGCTACTTCCTCATCGTGCAGGACTTCATCAACAATGCCCGCAACAAACTCGGCGTGTGGGTAGGCCCCGGACGAGGCTCGGCGGCAGGCTCCGTAGTGGCCTATTGTCTCGGCATCACACGCCTCGACCCGCTCAAGTACGACCTTCTGTTCGAGCGTTTCCTCAACCCAGACCGCATCTCCCTGCCCGATATCGACACCGACTTCGACGACGACGGACGCGGAAAGGTGCTGCAATGGGTCATGGACAAGTACGGAGCAGAGAACTGCGCCCACATCATCACCTACGGCACAATGGCGGCGAAGAACAGCCTCAAGGACGTGGGACGAGTGGAAAAAGTGCCCCTCGCCGTGGTCAACGGCTGGTGCAAAGCCATGCCCGACCGCTTGCCGGACGGCAAAAAACCGACCCTCGAGAACTACATCGAAGCAACGCCCGAGCTGAAGGAAGCTAAGTTCTCGAGAGAAACGAAAGAGGCCGACACCATCAAGTACGCGCTCAAACTCGAAGGAACCGTGCGAAATACGGGCATCCATGCCTGCGGCTTCATCATCTGCCGCGACCCGATCAGCGACCACGTCCCTGTCTCTACGGCCGACGACCCTGACTTCCCCGACCGCAAGACTGCTGTGACGCAGTACGACGGACACGTCATCGAGAGCACAGGCCTCATTAAGATGGACTTCCTCGGCCTCAAGACGTTGTCGCAACTGAAAGAGGCTTGCCGCATCGTCAAAGAGGCGCATGGCATCGACATCGACATCGACAACATCCCCATCGACGACCCTCTGACCTACAAGCTCTACCAGGAAGGACGCACGGTCGGCACCTTCCAGTTCGAATCCGCCGGCATGAGGAAGTATCTGAAAGAGCTGCATCCGACCGTCTTCGAAGACCTCATCGCCATGAACGCCCTGTACCGTCCCGGCCCAATGGACTATATTCCGCAGTTCATCAAGCGCAAGAACGGGCTGGACCCCATTACCTATGACCTCGAAGCCTGCGAGGAGTACCTTCGCGACACATACGGCATCACGGTCTATCAGGAGCAGGTCATGCTGCTTGCCCGTAAGCTGGCAGGCTTCACCCGAGGCGAGAGCGATGCCCTCCGCAAGGCGATGGGCAAGAAGAAGAAGGACATCGTGGACAAGATGAAGCCCAAGTTCATCGAAGGCGGCACGCGCAACGGCCACGACCCGAAGGTGCTGGAGAAGATTTGGGCAGACTGGGAGAAGTTCGCCTCCTATGCTTTCAACAAGTCGCATGCTGCCTGCTACTCCTGGGTAGCATATCAGACAGCTTACATGAAAGCGCACTATCCGGCTGAATTCATGGCCGCTTTGCTGACAAGAGGCAAGGACGACGTGAAGGAAGTAACGAAGCTCCTGGAGGAATGCCACGCCATGAGGCTGGAGGTCTTAGGGCCTGATGTCAACGAGTCGCACAGAGACTTCGGCGTCAACGACCGTCAGCAGATACGCTACGGCCTGACGGCCATCAAGGGACTGGCTGAGTATGCCGTGCAGAACATTGTGGAGGAAAGGGAGAAGAACGGCCCGTTCAAGGACATCTTCGACTTTGCAGAGCGCGTCAACATGTCCGCCATCAAGCGGAACGGCATGGAGTGTCTGGCCATGAGCGGTGCTTTCGACAATATCGCCAAAGGCATCCGCCGCGAACAGTTCGTGGCTTCGAACCCCAAGGGCGACGTCTTCCTCGACCTCCTCATGCGCTATGGGACACAGTACCAGCAGGCGCAGATGGAAGCACAGTTCTCCCTCTTCGGCATGGATGCCGTGGAGCTAAATAAGCCAACCGTGCCTGAGACAGAGGAATGGACAGCCCTCGAGCGCCTGAACAGGGAGCGTTCCCTGGTGGGTATCTACCTTTCCGCTCATCCGCTCGACGAGTACTATGTCATCCTGCAAAACGTCTGCAACCTGAAAATGGCAGAGATGGAGTACCTCTCAGCCTTTGCGGGACAGAACGTGCAGCTGGGCGGCATCGTTACAGCGGTACGTTCCGGCACGACGAAGAACGGCAAGCCCTTCGGCGTAGCTACCATCGAGGACTTCAGCGGAACGGGCGAGATAGCCCTCTTCGGCGAGAACTGGGTGAAGTGGGGAGGTTATCTTTGCATCGACCGCTCTGTGTTCATCACGGCTACCGTCGAGCCGCATCGCTTCCGTCAGGGTGAGTTCGACTTGCACATCGGGCGCATCGACTGGCTGGCCGACGTTGGCGACAAGGCGATAGAGCGCATCACCATCTCCGTCAACACGAGCACTTTGAGCAAGGACGACGTGGAGATGCTGACCTCCTATGCAGAGGAGAATCCCGGCGACACAGCCCTGCAGCTCGTCTTCGTCGATGCTACCAATCCCCACAACCGCCTCCACATGACCTCGCGCTCCCATCGCATCAAGGTGAAGAGGCAGTTCCTGGACGACATCGAGGCAAGTCCTGCCTTATCATACAGTATTAACCATTAAACATTATATTATTAGATTATGGCACAGACAATCAACACAAACAATTTGGAGGCGCTGGTGGCAACCGGCAAGCCTATCGTAGTAGATTTTTGGGCAACATGGTGTGGTCCTTGCAAGCGCTTGGCTCCCGTCATCGAGGAACTGGCTAAGGACTTCGACGGACAGGCCATCGTGGGCAAATGCGACGTGGAGGAGGACGAGGACCTGGCTATGCGTTTCGGCGTCAGAAACATCCCCACAGTCGTTTTCCTGAAGGACGGCAAGGAGGTGGACCGTAGTGTCGGCCTTGTTCCCAAACCCGTTCTCGAAGAGAAAATCAAGGCCCTATTATAACTATAGCACCTATAGAAACTATAGAGACTATAGAAACTATCCAACCAGGAAACAGAGAAAAGCTATGAGTACCTTTGAGGAAGACCTCATCCAAGATGCTGAGGACGACCGCCTGACGGTCGAATACATCAAGAACTACCTGCCGCAGGAACTGAAGGACCGCTTCTCGGAGGAAGAACTCTACTACTTCATCGACGTCATCGGCGAGTACTATGTCGAACTCCTCGACAAGCACACGGACGACGAAGACATCGACATCGACGTGGAGGAAGTGGCCAAGTTCGTCGCTAAACAAGCCAAAAAGGATAAGATGGGCGACTTCAACCCCGAAGACCTCCGCTGGGTGGTCGATGGAGAACTGGAGTACGGAGAGACGCAAAATTAATTAAGAATTAAGGATTAAGAAAGAAGAATTATGGAAGAACACTTCGTGCGACATTCTGTCAATGCAATTCTTAATTCTTCTCTCTTAATTCTTAATTAAAAACAATCAGCAATGGAACAACCACTCCTTATTTATAACACCTTGAGCCGGCAGAAGGAACTCTTCAAGCCGCTCACGCCGGGGCGCGTCGGCATGTACGTCTGCGGCCCCACCGTCTATGGTGACGCCCACCTGGGCCACGCCCGTCCGGCCATCACCTTCGACCTCCTCTTCCGCTACCTGCAGCATTTGGGCTACAAGGTACGCTATGTCCGCAACATCACCGACGTGGGCCACCTCGAGCACGACGCGGACGAGGGCGAGGACAAGATAGCCAAGAAAGCCCGACTGGAACAGCTCGAGCCGATGGAAGTAGCGCAGTACTACACCAACCGCTTCCACGAGGCGATGGACGCGCTGGGCTGTCTGCCGCCGAGCATCGAACCGCATGCCACGGGCCACATCATCGAACAGCAGGCGCTCGTCAAGCAGATCCTCGACAACGGCTATGCCTACGAGAGCAACGGCAGCATCTACTTCGACATCGAGAAGTACAACAAGGACCATCGCTGGGGCATCCTTTCGGGCCGCGACCTCGAGAACATCAAGGACGCGAGCCGCGACCTGGCCGGCGTCGGCGAGAAGAAGAACCAGGCGGACTTCGCCCTCTGGAAGGCCGCTCAGCCCGAGCACATCATGCGCTGGCCTTCGCCTTGGAGCGACGGCTTCCCCGGTTGGCACTGCGAATGCACGGCGATGGGGCGCAAGTACCTGGGCGAGCACTTCGACATCCACGGCGGCGGCATGGACCTCATCTTCCCGCACCACGAATGCGAGATAGCGCAGGCCGTAGCCAGCCAAGGCAGCCAGATGGTACACTACTGGATGCACAACAACATGATTACCATCGACGGCAAGAAGATGGGCAAGTCCTACAACAACTTCATCACGCTGCCGCAGTTCTTCACGGGCGACCATCCGCTGCTCAGCCAAGCCTACACGCCCATGACCATCCGCTTCTTCATCCTGCAGGCCCACTATCGCTCGACCGTCGATTTCGGCAACGAGGCCCTGCAAGCCGCTGAAAAAGGCCTGGCCCGACTCATGGACGGACTGAAGAACCTACGCCGCCTCCAGGACGGCCAAAAGGTGAAAGGCCAGCCCAGCATCGACGTCCAGTATGTTGCGACTCTGTCGCAACAGCTCTACGACGCCATGAACGACGACCTGAACTCGCCCATCGTCATCAGCCACCTGTTCGATGCCTGCCGCACCATCAACACGCTGACCGACAAGAAGGCCAGCATCTCCGCCGAGGTGGCACAGGCCTTGCTCCAACTCATGGAGACGTTCACGACCGACATCCTCGGCCTTCGCCCCGATACCGGCAGCACCAACAAGGCCCGCGAAGAGGCCTACGGAGCTGTGGTCAACATGCTTCTGGAGCAACGACAGGCAGCCAAGGCCGAAAAGAACTGGGCTTTGAGCGACAAGATCCGCGACGACCTGGCTGCCCTCGGCTTCGAAGTGAAGGACACCAAGGACGGTTTCAGCTGGACGCTCAACAAGTAGGGAAAAGAAACGGGGCAGCGTCAAAGCCCTGACACGCTCCCGCGTAATCCGATGCCTCGTAGGGGGTAGTCTGACGCTCCGTGGAGCGTAAGCCGATGCTCCGTGGAGGAAAGGGCGATGCTCCGTGGAGCGTAAAACCCACCTGCACGGAGGACCTAAATCTGCCCCGTTTCCACCTGGCGGACAACGCGCTCTATGAGGCGGTCTTCCTCCTCCGGACGGTACTCTTTCTTCAGGCTGGCACGGAAGGTCCAGGCAAAGACCTGGTAGAACGCCGCACGCGCCGGACCCAAGAAGGCCTGCACGATTTCGTAGGAAGACTGGTTGCATTCGCGGTCAACCAGCTTGATGAGAAGCTTGCCCTGACTGTAGGTGAGCTTCTTCATTTGTGGTGTGTATTGCTCCTTGATGTCGTGCTCCACGCGAGTGATGTGGGCTTGCTTCTCCTTCTTCGTGGGCAGCATCTCCAGCGTCTCGTAGGTCTCGGCGATGAGGCCGTTCACCTGCTGGGCGATGGGCAACACCTTCTTCACGTTATAGACAAGCCGGTTGTAGGCACGCCGCTGCTTCTCGTTCTTGAACTTCAGGGGCGGATAGACCCACAGCTCGGGCAGGAGGTAGCACCACATCGTGTCGCCCTGCTCGACGACGGGCTTCACGTAGCGGAACCTCTGCAGCTTCAGCTTGTAGTGCACCGGTTCCTGCGGCAGCAGTCCGTCGTCCTCCTCCTGAGCCATGACGTAGCCCGAGAGAAGCAGCATGATGGTTATTATGAACGCGTTCCGTGGCATTTTCGCTGCAAAGGTACGACTTTTTAGTTCATAGTGCGTAGTTCGCAGTTCATAATTATATTTTTTTAATTATTCCACTTTCGGAAGTTTGCACTTCCTCAGTTTCTAAGGAGCAAGGGGCAAGGAGCAAGGGGCAAGGAGCAAGGGGCAAGGAGCAAGGAGCAAGAGGAATGATAAGAAGGGTAAATAGGAAACAAAGAGACTCTGGGGAGACAAGCGTTAATGCTATCCTCTTGCCCCTTGCCCCTTGATCCTTGCCCCCAAAATTCCGAAACCTCAGAGCAAGGCCTCGATGGCTTGCTCCAAGTCGGCAATGTTTTCCTGACGGGCCTGCAGGTCGCAGTTGCGGTCGATGAGGAAGAAGCAGGGCAGATGCTGCACGTCGTAGAGCTGGAGCATGTCGCTCTCCAAGCCGTCCTCCATATAGACGCTGACCCAGGGAAGTGCTTCGCACCGCTGCTTCCACAGGTGTTCGCTGGCATCGAGGCTTACCTGATAAATCTCAAACCCCTTTTCGTGGTACTTGGCATAAAGCTCTCGCAGAAGGAGCGTGCGTTCGGTGCTGCCGTCCATAGCGAAGGCGGTGAAGTCGAGCAGCACGACCTGTCCGCGCAGGTCGCTGAGGGTTCGTTCCTGTCCGTTGATGTCGGGCAGGGTCATGTCGATGATGCCCAGCTCGCGCACCTTGTCGCCGTCGATGTCGAGCACGATTTGTCGCGGCTTGGCCTGATTGCGACGGCATTTGCGGACGATGCCGACGAGGTTCTCTGTACGCTGGCAGGCGGGGTACTTCTCGTTCCAGGCATTGGCAACGGCTTGCATCCAGGTCAGGTCGCTCTGGTTGTACATCGGGTCGAAGACGAGCTGAGAGCCAAGCGTCTGAAAGCAGGCGTAGTAGCTGTAGGGCGCTGCGTAGTGGTCCCGTATGTATTCGAGCTTAACCTCCGTCTTGTACTTCTCGACAAGGCCCTCTATCATGCTGTCGCGCTCCTGGAGGGTGAAGTTGCGGTCGAGCGAGATGCGTCGTGCCTCGCGCTCCAGGTCGGCAAGCTTGAGGCAGAGGAGGCGGATGGTGTCGCACGCTCCGCTGCCCTCCACGCGGTAGCCGAAGGACATGTCCGGCATGTTGGCCGTCACCTCCACCGTCTCTGTGCTGTCGATGCTCAGGTTGATGCACTGGCCGCCAATGCGGAGGCGGTAGAACTCAGGGGCAGCGTCGGCTTTCTTCCTGAAGCAGAAGGCGCCGTCGCTCCCCAGCCGTATGCTGTCGGCAGGCACGGCGCCTTCGCTGAGCGTCAGGTGCTCGAGGTAGAGCATCGTATCGGCAGCACCGGCGATGTGGCCCGTGATGCAGAAGGTGTCAGCCCTTTGCCCGCACCCCAAAAGCACGATGGTGGCGAGGAGCAAAAGAAGTGTCTTTCTCATCGTTTCGGATGTGGAAGGACATTCCTCCGCTTACAGCGTCATCTTCTCTATCTTCATCTCGCCGCAGCTCTCGATGATGCCTACGCACTCCTTGAACTCAGGCGTTGCGGCATGCTTGGCAAGGGCTTCCTCGCTCTCCCATGTCTCGCAAAACATGAAGATGTCCTTACGTGTAGCACTCTCGAAGACGTCGTAGGAAATCATGCCTTCGTGCTTCTGTGTCTTGGCCGTGAGAAGAATGGCGGCCTCCAGGGCTTCGTTGTACTTGCCCCTCTTTGCTTGGAAAAAACAATTCAGTCGAATCATTGTTGTAAACTATTAATAATTAAGAATTAAATAATATATATGTTCATTGAAGTTAGGGGGTAGGGGATAGTTGTGGATGCTGGTTAGGGTCCCAAGGTATCCTCTAACCACTAACCTCTAACCACTAACCTCTAACCTCTAACCTCTAACCACTAACCTCCTTATTTCTCTTGCTGCTCTCTTTGGGGCACCAGGCTTGCCCAGGCGGTCGGCCACACGGCGATAGCCTTGCAGCTGTGCTTCTCTTGCGCGACCTCCAGGCAGGATGGTAGCGAGGTGACGGCCAACGTTGGCCGGCGTCATCTGTGCTGCAACGAGTTCGGGAACGACCTTTTCGTCGGCTATGAGGTTGACGAGCGAGACGTAAGGCACCTTCAGCACCAGCCGTCGTAGCAGGGAGACGAGCCAACCCGCTTTCGTGTAGTAGCAAACGACCTGTGGCACTCCGAGCAGAGCGGCTTCGAGCGTTGCCGTCCCGCTTGTGACGAGGGCTGCCGAGCTGTGTTGCAGCAGCCGGTACGTCTGGTTGCGAAGAACAGAGCATTTGACATTCAGCCATGTACCGTTTATCGTTTGGATGTACTCCTGATAGTAATCATCATCCAGTCCCGGTGCAGCGGCAAGCACGAACTGATAGTCTGTTGCGAAGGGCATCGCAGCCTGTACCATGCGACGAAGGTTGTCGCGCACCTCTTGCCGACGGCTTCCGGGCAGCAGGGCGATGATGGGACGAGCGTCGAGGCCGTTGTCGTGGCGGAACGCATCGCCGTCGGCAGGATGCTCTTCGAGGTAAGCCGTTACCTCATCTAACGTCGGATTGCCCACGTAATGAACGGGATAGTGGTGCTTCTCCTCGTAGAACTTCACCTCGAAGGGCAGGATGCTGAGGAGGCAATCCACGTCGCGCTTGATGTCCTTTATGCGGTGCTCCTTCCATGCCCATATCTTGGGGGCGATGTAGTAGCAGACGGGTATGTCGGTATGCTGCTTCGCAAAGCGTGCTATCTTCAGGTTGAAGCCGGGATAATCTACAAGGATGAGGACATCGGGCTGCCAGCTGAGGATGTCTCTCTTGCAGTTTCGCAAGCCTCGGAGGATAGTGGGCAGATGTCGAAGTACAGGAACGATGCCCATGTAGGCAAGGTTGCGGTAGTGCATGAGCAACGTTGCTCCCGCCGCCGCCATCATGTCGCCTCCGATGCAGCGGAACTCTGCTCCGGCATCTTCCTGCTTGATGGCCGTCATCAAGTGGCTGGCATGAATGTCGCCGCTTGCTTCGCCTGCTATGAGATAGTACTTCATGTGAAATGAAGAATGAAGAATGGAGAATGAAGAATTTACTATCGTCCTAATTTTCAACCCTCAACTTTCAACTCTCAACTTTCAATTTTCAACTCCCCAAGCATAGTGTATGCCGTCATGTCGAGCTGCAGGGGAGTGACGGAGGCAAAGCCGTGTTCGAGTGCCCAGTAGTCGGTGTCTTCCGCATCGGGCTCGAGGTTCTGAAAGTAGCCGGTCAGCCGATAGGCTCCTTCGCCCACCTGCATCATCTCCTTCATCCAGCGGCCACGGCCTACGCGGCATATCTTTGTTCCCTTCAACTCTTCCACTTCGGGGAAGTTGACGTTGAGCAGGACGTCCTGCGGCAGTCCGTTCTCCAAGGCATAGCGTGCCGTCTGCATGACTGTATCCTCGTATGGACGGAAGTTGCATTGCAGGCTTTTCGTCTTGAGGCTGTAGGCAATGGCTGGCACGTTCTTCATGCAGGCTTCGTAGGCAGCGCCGACGGTGCCGCTATAGTGTATGCTGACCGACGCGTTGTCGCCGTGGTTGATGCCGCTCACCACAAGGTCGGGCTTGCGTTCCAAGAGTCCGTCGAGCGCCAGCTTGATGCAATCGGTGGGTGTGCCACTGCATTGATAGACAGTCAGTCCCTGCTGCTGCTTCAGTAGCCTGACGGTAATGGTGGTGAGGGGCGATATGCTGCACGACGAAGCGCTTCGTGGCCCGTCGGGAGCCACCACGATGACGTCGCCCAGCCGGCACATCATGGCAGTAAGTTCCTTAATGCCTTGTGCTTGTACGCCATCGTCGTTGGAGATAAGTATCAAAGGGCGGTTGCCCTGGGTTGTTCTGTTTTCCATATTATACGGGTAGTGCCTACAAGCCCCCCGGCCTCATCAGAGAGGCGAGGGGGCTGTATGCAAGTGCCCGGAACGGGAATCGAACCCGTACGGCCATCACTGGCCAAGGGATTTTAAGTCCCTCGTGTCTACCAATTCCACCATCTGGGCATTGCGGGTGCAATTTGTAGATTTGCGCTGCAAAGTTACAAAAAAAAGAAGAATTAAAGAGAGGAGTGGGGAATTATTTTGCGTTATGTGGCATTTTTCGTTGTTGGAAGGGGAGCGATTGAGGCAAAAGGTGCGGTTCGAGAGCTACTGAGAGGCAACGGACAGGGCACTTTGCTTCACCACGCCAGACGCTTCGAAAAGGAGGCAAAGACAGCCTTTTCTGCCCGAAACAGCCTGCTATATTCCCCATAAATATACAAAAAACAGCAAGAAAGCAAATAATTATGAGCTTTGAAGCACGAACTATGAACTAATTTTCGTACCTTTGTGCGATTTTTTACATAAGATGTTACAGAAACAATAAGCTTTTTTAATCAAATCAAGATGAACGTAATTACAAAGACAGTCGAGTTGCCTGATGGAAGAACCATCAGCATCGAGACCGGGAAACTTGCCAAGCAAGCCGATGGTTCCGTGATGCTCCGCATGAACAACACGATGCTCCTGGCCACTGTTTGTGCAGCCAAAGATGCCGTTCCCGGTACAGATTTCATGCCCTTACAGGTAGAGTACAGAGAAAAGTATTTTGCTGCTGGACGTTTTCCCGGCGGTTTCACGAAGCGTGAGGGTAAGGCAAACGACGACGAGATTCTCACTTGTCGCCTGGTGGACCGCGCCCTGCGTCCCCTTTTCCCCAGCAACTATCATGCTGAAGTGTATGTGAATGTAATCCTCTTCTCTGCCGATGGCGTGGACATGCCCGATGCTCTGGCTGGCTTTGCCGCTTCTGCAGCTCTGGCTTGCAGCGACATTCCCTTCGAAGGTCCCATTTCGGAGGTGCGCGTAGCCCGTATCAACGGAGAGTTTGTCATCAACCCCACCTTCCAGCAGCTCGCTGAGGCCGACATGGACCTCATGGTAGGCGCTACCGAAGAGAACATCATGATGGTGGAAGGCGAAATGAAGGAAGTGCAGGAAACCGACCTTCTGGCTGCCCTCAAGGCTGCCCACGAGGCCATCAAGCCCATGTGCCGCCTCCAGAAGGAACTGGAGAAGGAACTTGGCAAGGACGTGAAGCGCGAGTACTGCCACGAGGTGAACGACGACGAGCTGCGTGAAGCTGTCAAGCAGGCTTGCTACCAGAAAGCCTACGACATCACGAAGCAGGGCCTCGAGAAGCATGCTCGCAGCGAAGCATTCGAAGCCATCCGCGAGGACTTCAAGGCAGCCTACGCCGAGAGCCACGTTGACATGGCTCCCGAAGAGCTGGAAGAGAAGAACACTCTCATTGACCGCTACTACCACGATGTAGAGAAAGACGCCATGCGCCGCTGCATCCTCGACGAAGGCATCCGCCTCGACGGTCGCAAGACAACCGATATCCGCCCCATCTGGTGCGAGGTCAGCCCCCTGCCCGGACCCCACGGAAGCGCCATCTTCACCCGTGGCGAAACGCAGTCGCTCGCCACTTGCACGCTCGGCACGAAACTCGACGAGAAGCTCATCGACGATGTCCTCGTGCGCGAATACCAGCGCTTCCTGCTCCACTACAACTTTCCCCCCTTCTCCACAGGCGAGGCAAAGGCGCAGAGAGGCGTCGGCAGAAGAGAAATCGGCCACGGCCATCTCGCCTGGCGCGGCCTGAAGGGTCAGCTTCCCAAGGACTTCCCCTACACCATCCGCGTAGTGAGCGACATCCTGGAAAGCAACGGCTCCAGCTCGATGGCCAGCACCTGTGCAGGCTGTCTGGCACTCATGGATGCCGGCGTACCCATTTCGGCTCCCGTCAGCGGCATCGCTATGGGACTCATCAAGAACCCCGGCGAAGACAAGTACGCCGTGCTCTCTGACATCCTGGGCGACGAGGATCACCTCGGCGACATGGACTTCAAGACCACCGGCACACCGAAGGGCTTGACTGCCACACAGATGGACATCAAGTGCGACGGCCTCAGCTACGAGATTCTCGAAAAGGCGCTCATGCAGGCAAAGGCAGGCAGAGAACACATTCTGGCCGAGATGATGAAGACGCTCGACCATCCGCGTCCAGAGCTGAAGCCGCACGTACCGCGCATCGAACAGATGGTTATCCCGAAGGAATTCATTGGTGCCGTCATCGGCCCGGGCGGAAAGATTATCCAGGGCATGCAGGAAGAGACCGGTGCCACCATTACCATCGACGAGGAAGACGGTGTCGGCAAGATTCAGGTGAGCGGTCCCAACAAGGAGAGCATCGATGCAGCTATGGCAAAGATCAAGGCCATCGTGGCTGTTCCCGAGATAGGCGAAGTCTATGAAGGCACCATCCGCAGCATCATGCCCTACGGCTGCTTCGTAGAGTTCATGCCCGGTAAGGACGGACTCCTTCACATCAGCGAGATTGACTGGAAGCGCCTGGAGACCGTCGAAGAGTCGGGCCTCAAGGAAGGCGACAAGGTGCAGGTGAAGCTGCTCGAGATTGACCCGAAGACCGGCAAGTTCAAGCTGAGCCGTCGCGTCCTGATGGAGAAGCCCGAGGGCTACGTAGAGCGCGAGCGTGAACGCCGTCCCCGCCCCGAGCGCGGCGAGCGCCGTGAACGTCCGGAGCGCAGAGAACGCCCCGAGCGCCGCGACCACCGTCCCCGCCCGGACCACGCAGGCGATGGCGAGGCTCCCGCAGCTGAATAAGCTATAAGTTAGTAATTTAGACAGAATGAGGGTGTGTCGGAAGATGCATCCTCATTCTTTTTTATGCCGCCTCCCAAGCCCCCTCCCATCCTCCCCCGAGGGGGAGGGGTCTGTTGCTGCGAGGACTATTACTCCGTTCGGGCGGATTTGCAATCCGCCCGCATGGGGAATGGGGATTTGCAATCCCTTAGGCGTTGAATCGCATTGCAAATGCGCTAACTCCATCCTGCCGGATTGCAAATCCGGCAGAACAAGCGGCGGATTCCCGATGGATTAGCCTGCAAATCCAGCAGAACAGGCGGCGAGAGTCTTCAGCGGCTTTTCCCCTCCCCTCGAAGGGGAGGGGTCAAGGGGTGGGGTCACTCCATATACTCCATTTCCTCCGTAGAAATAAAACCTCTACGGAGCCAAGGAGTCTATGGAGAAAGAAAGCCCCCTCCCATCCTCCCCCGAGGGGGAGGGGTCTGTTGCAGCGAGGACTGTTACTCCGTTCGGGCGGATTTGTAATCCGCCCGCATGGGGAATGGAGATTTGCCATCCCTTAGGCGTTGAATCGCATTGCAAATGCGCTAACTCCATCCTGCCGGATTGCAAATCCGGCAGAACAAGCGGCGGAATCCGGCAGAACAAGCGGCAGAATCCGGTCTAACAGGCGGCAGAATCCGATAAAACAGGCTTCAGAATTATTGGTGTCCGGGGAAAAACCAAAGCACCTCTTCTTATGCGCCTATAATTCGGCTTTCCTGTTGAAAAGCAGTTTAAGGGGGCTTGCCCAAAGTCTCGAAGAGACGACAGAACACAGACGTTTTGTTGATGTTCCTGTACCGGGGGGTTACACCCCCGTCTGTGTTCTTTCGCACCTTCGGTGCTTTTCCCCGGACACTAATACTTCAGAATCTTGCCAGAACAAAACTTTCTGTCAAATCTTTTCGCAATGTGGCCTTCTCTAAGCCACTTTTTTTGTCGCGGTGGCACTTTGGAACCTAAAATGCGGGAAATGCGCTTAAATCGAATTGCAATTGATAATCAATCGGTTAGAAAGCAGCATTTGAATTTCCTTTAGCAAGAAACTATCACCATTCCATGCTTGATGGCTAAATCGCGCATGGTTTGCCTACAAAAACCACATGGAACGACTACCGAAACAACGAGGAGGAAAAGTCAACACAACGTGCTGTGTAGGCCGACACAACACGTAGTATCGAGCGACACCCCTTGCAGCATCACCCGATGCCCCTCGTTTTGATGCCATTTCCTGTCAAGATTTTTTCGCAATCCTGCTGGCCGTTCCCTGCTGCGCCGCTCCGTGCCGTGGCCATAAAAACAAAGGAACCTCGCTGTTGCGAAGTTCCTTTTGTAGCGCCTACGGGAATCGAACCCGTGTTCCATGCGTGAGAGGCATGTGTCCTAGCCGCTAGACGAAAGCGCCATGATCATTTACTATTTGACGATTTACTATTTACGATTTATCTCGCCGCTACTCGTCGTTTGACGATTTACTATTTACGATTTCATTTATTCGTTAGTGTCTCGCCGTTTTGCGGAAGCTGGGGGATTCGAACCCCCGGTACGGTAACCCGTACGTCAGTTTAGCAAACTGGTGGTTTCAGCCACTCACCCAAACTTCCTTCCAGTATCGAGAGCCTGAAGGGGTGCTGAACCGCCTTCTTTCTCTTCTTGCGGGTGCAAAGGTAGAGATTTTTTGTGAACTGCGCAAGCATTTCAGGTTTTTTTTGTATCTTTGTGCAGAAAATTACGAGAAATGACTCCTATTACTACCTCAAAGCTCCCGAAAGGATGCTTTATCGTGCAGTTCCCCAAGATTTCCGACGAGCGCGGCAATCTGGCCTTCGGCGAGGGGGAACGTCACATTCCGTTCCCCATCAAGCGCATCTTCTGGACCTACGACATCCGGGACGGCAACATGCGGGGCGACCATGCTCACCGCACGTGCCAGATGGTGCTGTTCCCCATCGGCGGCAGCTTCGACATAGAGTTGGACGACGGTAGCAGGCGTGAGACGCTCCGCATGGACGACCCCAGCCAAGGCGTGTTCATTCCGCCTCTCGTCTGGTGCCGACTGATGAACTTCACCCCGAATGCCGCCTGCATCAGCTTGGCTTCGGAGGAGTACAGGGCTGAGGACTACATCCACGACTACGAGGAGTTCATCGCATTAACGAACAAGGATTAAGGATTAGAGATTAGGGATTCATGACGATTATACCATATTCTATATATCGCAAGGAGGCATGGGATGCGTTTGTGGACATGTCGAAGAACGGCACGTTCCTGCTCAAGCGGGGCTTCATGGACTACCATTCCGACCGTTTCTTCGACTGCTCGGTGCTCATCTATGCTGGCATTCCGACCGGCGAGGAGTACGAGGAGAGGAACCTTGCCGCGAAGAACCTTGTGGCTGTGTTCCCTGCCAATTGGGACAAGGAGCACCGCACCGTCCATTCCCACCAGGGGCTGACCTATGGCGGACTTGTCGTTCTGCCCGAGGTGACAGAGAAGGAGATGATGGACATGATGCAGGCCGTCATCAGATACTATCGCGACATGATGCAGGCCGAATGCTTCGTCTATAAACCCATACCTTATATATATAGCAGCATCCCTTCGGGCGAGGACCTCTACGCACTTTTCCGCGCCGGAGCCAGACTGTCGCGTCGGCTGGTGAGCACTTGCGTGTCGATGCGCTACCCGATGAAGATGGCTACGCTTCGCATGCGGCAGGCCAAGAAAGCCGTGGAGCACGGCTTCTACATCGACCGCATGACGGAAGGCGACTTCGAGACGCTCCGCGAGTTCTGGGCTTTGCTGGAACACGTTCTGGAGAAGTATCACAACAGCCGCCCCACGCATACTTTGCTGGAGATGCAGAAGCTCATGGCAAGTTTCCCCAGGAACATCAGGCTCTACATCGTGCGCCACGAGCGACGCATCGCAGCAGGCGTGGTCGTCTTCGAGTGCCGACGGGTGGCCCACGTGCAGTACATCGCCAGCGGAGAGGAAGGGAGAACCTACGGAGCTCTCGACCTTCTCTTCCGACACCTCATTGGCGAAAGGTACAAGCAGTTCGACTATCTCGACCTCGGCACGTCCAACGAGGACGAGGGCCGCTACCTGAACGAGGGACTCATACACCAGAAGGAAGGCTTCGGCGGCAGGGCTGTCTGCTACGACACCTACGAGATAAAGCCCCTCACAGCTCCCTCTCCGCTTCCCTCTGGGGGGAGTGCTTTGGAGCGAGGCGGCGGCATGGAGGCAATCTCCCAAAGGGGGAGCGGGGAAGGAGCTGGACGCTCAGTCCCCTACCTCGACCTGAAGCGCATCACAGACAGTTTCGAGCCGGAGCTGACGGCAGAGGTCTCGCGCGTGGTCAGCAGCGGTTGGTACCTGCTTGGAGAGGAGAACGCGCGTTTCAGCAAAGCGTTTTCCGAGTACTGCGGCGCGAGGTACTGCGTGCCGACGGGCAACGGACTGGACGCTTTGACCATCATTCTCGTGGCTTACAAAAGGTTGCTCGGCTGGGACGACCATGCCGAAGTCATCGTTCCCTCCAACACCTACATCGCCTGCATGCTGGCCGTGAGTAGGGCAGGGCTGGTGCCTGTGCTCTGCGAACCGCGCCTCGAGGACTATCTCATCAACCCGGAAGGCATCGAACCGCTTGTAACAGAGCGTACAAAAGCCATCATGGTGGTGCATCTCTACGGCCGTGTCTGCGACATGAAGCCAGTCATGGAGGTGGCCGAAAGGCATGGGCTGAAGGTCATAGAGGACGTGTCACAGGCCCACGGAGCAGTCTATGAAGGTGTTCGCGCCGGGCATCTCTGCCATGCGGCGGGCATCAGTTTCTATCCCGGAAAGAACCTGGGCGCCCTGGGCGACGCGGGCTGCGTCACGACAGACGACAAGGAGCTGGCCGACTACGTTCGCTCTATGGCCAACTACGGCAGCCAGGAGAAGTATCTCAACCAGATGAAGGGCCTCAACAGCCGCATGGACGAGGTGCAAGCCGCTGTGCTGTGCCTCAAACTGAAGCGGCTGGATGCCGACAACGAGGCACGTCGGCGCGTTGCACAAGCCTATAGCGAGGGCATCACGAACCCGCTCATCACCCTTCCTTCCCCTTGTTCCGACCCCGCAGAGAACGTTTGGCACGTCTATCCCATCCGTACGCCAGAGCGCAACCACCTGCGGGAATACCTTTCGCGCCAAGGCATCGGGACGATGGTTCACTATCCCATTCCGCCCCACAAGCAACAGGCCTACAGCGAATGGAACGAAAGTACCTACCCCATCAGTGAGCGTATCCATCGCGAAATACTGTCCTTGCCCATGTCGCCCCTCTTGACGGACGAGGAGGTGAAACGCGTCATCGATGTGCTGAATGCCTATAGCTTGAATCCCGAAAGCTGAGGCAGATTACAGTAAATCCACATCTTTTGAACAAGATGCGAGCAGGGGGCAACCCTACGCCGCCTGCCGCGTCGGTCCTCAGCGGCTTTTCCCCTCCCCTCGAAGGGGAGGGGTTAGGGGTGGGGACTCTGCGTGTACTCCATCTCCTCTGTAGTAATAAAAACTCTACGGAGCCAAGGAGCCAAAGGAGAGGGGACAGCCCCTTCCCATCCTTTCCAAAGGGGGAGGGGCTTGTCGCGGCAGGGAATAGTCCCCACCCCTTACCCCTCCCCTTCGAGGGGAGGGGAAGGACGCAGCAACCCACTCCAGTGGAATCCAAGGAGAAGGGCAGGCCCCATAGCTCCTCTCGGGAAGAGGGCCTGTTGCCTGTTCAGCAGCTGACGCTGACTTCGATGCCGAGTGCCCGGATGCGCTCTGCGATGGATTGCATCACGTCGGCATCGGCTTTGAGGAGGCCGCCGACGGGCGTCTCGCGATCCAGCGTGTAGAGCATGACGGCTTTCGGCTTGATGCGGGCCAACGCTTCGAGGTAAGGGCCGACGTACGCCTCGCCGGTGTTGTCGAGGTCGTGCCCATCGTACTCGCCCCGCATGAGCATCGTCTGGATGATGCATTGCTCTTGGAACATCTCGAGGCAACGGATTTGCTCCTCTACGTCGTAGTGCCCTTGCGGACGGTCCACATTATTTATATACGCGGGGTTGACGGTATCGAGCTTCAGAATGTTGTTATCGAAGTGACGTAGTGCTTCGCGAATCTCGGGCCGACGTATCTGCGTGGCGTTCGAAAGGATGCTCATCTTGGCCGACGGGCAGAGTTCGTCCCTGATGCGACGCACCCTATCGACTATCTCAGGGAAGCTGGGATGGAGCGTCGGCTCGCCGTTTCCGGCGAAGGTCAATACGTCGGGAACGATGCCTTCCTGCTTCATTTCCTGCAACTTATGTCGAAGTCCTTCCTCCACCTCGTTGGCTGTGGGAAGAGGGTTCTTTGTGCGACGTTCCTTATTCAAGCCGCACTCGCAATAGATGCAGTCGAAGCTGCACACCTTACCGCCTTTTGGCAGCAGATTGATGCCCAGCGAGATGCCCAGCCGCCGGCTGTGTATTGGCCCGAAGACGGGCGAATCGTAGATAACTGTGCTCATATCGACCACAAAGGTACAAGTTATTATTCAAAAATCAAAATTTATAAAATCAAATTTAGTGCAGCTGGCAAAGATAAAGCCTTCTCTCTATTCTTCAGCTTCGTGCAGAACTTCGGGGGAGATGAAGCGGATGTCATCGCGTGCAAGCGTCGCTGCCATTTGCTCTGCCGCGACAAGTGAACTCCGAAAAACCACGACACAATTTTCTTCCCTCCATTGAGAAAATCCCGACGCTCCAAGTCATCTCCTTCGACGCTCCACGTTGCGCAGGCCGATGCTCCACGTTGTGTAGCTCTTTCCTCCACATTAACTTTCCCCTCTCAACTCTCAATTTTCAACTTAAATCTTTGTTCTGTTTGTCGGCACTGTGTGCCGACCTAACACTTTCTTAACTCTCCTCGGGAAAATGCCCCTTCCTAACCATTTGATTATCAAGCGGAATTCAAAATAAGCCCTTTTCCCGCTCTTTCCGGTCCAAAGTGCCACAGAAGCAAAGAAACGCCGTCAGAACGCGTCCCATTGCGAAAACTTCTGACAGAAACAACGTTATCTCACACGGAAATCACAGAAAGCACAGAAAAGCTACGCCAGCGGTTCCCCTCCCTTTGGGGAGGACGGGAGGGGGCTTTTCCCTTTAGGGGAAGATTTAGGAGAGGCTTGAGGGGTTAGGGGTACCTAAGGCTTGATGCGCTCGTGGAGGCTCTCGCCAGTGGTGATGTCCTTGCCGTAGATGTCCACGTGCTCGCATTTGACCGAGAAGTGTGGCTTCATCTGGGCGAACATCTTCTGCAGTATCATCTCGTGCCCGTTCAGCTTGACGATACCCACCCATTTGCCTTTGTGGCGGCAGATGCGTATGTTGAGGTCCTTGTAGGCTGTGAGATGTACGACGGCCTCGTCCTTCTTGGTGCTGACCACTTTGACGCCGAAGGCCATCTTGCGGTCGAGGAAGGTGAGTTCTTCTATCCTTGTCTCGCCGCCCAGCACCCAGTATGCCTTGAGCGGCTCTTTCTGGTTGAGTGCGCCGTCCTTCAGGTTGATGTCGTAGCAGATGTAGTTGTTGTTGGTGCTGCGTTCGAAGCGGAAGACGTGCTCTTTGGGTATGGTGACGGCTCCTGCGGCGAAGCAGCTGAGCAGGGCAATTAGGAAGGCTGTGAGTAAACGTGTGTTCATGGGTCGAGGTTCTTTAGAAGGAGAAGGTGAGGTTGAAGCGTACGCCGTTCTTCTTTGTGCCGGGGTGCTCGAAGTAGTTGAGTCGGCGCACGTAATCGACGCCGAATATCTTGAAGATGTTACGTATGCCGACGGCCATTTCCATGTATGGCTTGCTTCCGTCGATGGCGTAGGAGCGGTCGGGCAGTTCGTAGAGCATCTCGTCGTCAGGGTTCAGCGCAGGATTGTTCTTGTCGGTGAGCGACCCCCAAACGCCTCGGAAGGCGATGTACTCGCGCAGCTTGAGTTTCTTGAGCAGCGGGATGCGGTTGAATATCTTGCCGTTCATGTTCCATGCTATCGACCAGAAGACGCGGCGGTCCATGAAGAACTCCATGTTGCGGAGCATGTTGAGTGTGCCTTCCTGCTCGACGTAGGAGATACACGTCGGGGGTGTGATGAGGAGCGGGAATGGCACTTTGTTCCATTGTATTGCGCCTGAGGCGTAGAGGTCGATACGACCCCAGCTGCCGAGCCACTGGCGCTTGAAGATGCCTATCTCAGTCTGGTTGGAGGCGTACTGTCCGCCCAGGATGCCTTTGAAGCAGATGGCGTGGCGAATGGTAAACTCGGGTCGGTCTTTGTCGATAGGCCAGCGGTCCTGCTTGGTGTTGATGTAGGTCTGTCCGGGGCAGAAGCGTACTTCGGCGTTCCATTCGGTGGTGCGCATGCGGTAGTCTTCGGTGCCGTCGTTGACGTGGATGAAGTGGAGGTCGCCGCAAGGCTTGTTGCTCTCGGCAATGAGGTTAGTGTTGAAGTTCAGTCCGTAGTCTGTCTCCCAGACGAAGCCGAGCCGCTGCTTGTTGTTGCGGTAGAGCATGTTGACCGTCTCGGTCTTGAAGTTGACGAAGAGGTTGTCCTTGCTGTTCTTCAGGAAGCGGTCGGAGACGGAGGTGACGTCGTAGCTGCTCTCGAAGACTATCATGCGCTGTGGGAACTCGAAGTAGGAGTTCTTCTTCTTGTTGAAGCAGTAGGTGGCTGTGGCTCCGTAGTAGTTGCCGCCCGACTTGAAGCCGTGTGTGTAGTGGGCTTCGAGGAAGAGGTGCTTGTTGAAGGCTGCTGTGGTCTGTCCGCCGGCGCGCAGTCGGAAGCCGTCGTAGAAGTTGCTGGAGAAAGTGCTGATGACGGGGCCGATGTCGAACTTGCTTGGCTTTCCAGGCTTGGAAGTCTCGATGAAGTTCTCGAAGAGCGTCTTGACGATAAGCAGCGGGATGCGCATGTTCTTCGACTTCGACATGGCGGTCATGAAGTCGCCCAGTCCGCCCTCCTTCTGCGAGAGTTTCACGGCTCGGTACTTGTCCCAGAACTCGTCGTCCTGGTTGCGTGCGTCGGCCATGCGTTTTATTTTGGCTGTTCCCTTGAAGAGGTTCTTGTGCAAGGGGTCGAAGCTGTAGTCGGAGAGGCGTGTGTTGCGCACCACGAGCAGGCTCTTGGAGAGGAGCGTCATCTCGGCCCACATGTCGTCGGTGGTCAGCGCCCATTCGTTGTTGGGCAGCTTGCTATAGACCTGGTCGATGTGGAGCGAACTGACGAAGTTGACGTCGCTCTTCGGCGGAATGCTAAGCTGGCACTTTTTGACGTGCAGGGTGGAGTCCTTGAGGATGTATATCTCGCCGTTGAAGCCGATGTCCTGCGGGTTGTTGGGCGTGAATTGCAGGTGGTAGCAGGAGTCGCGGTCAACGAGTACGGTATCGACGATGTAGTATCTGTAGAAGGCTGTTGCGCCTGCTCCGATAGGGCTTAGGAAGGGGAACTTCAGCAGCTTGATGTAGTTGTCGTAGATATCGACGTCCTGAAAGACTTCCTTGAGCGTGGTGTTCACCATTTCGCCGGTGGCAAAGAGCTGGTTGAGGCCGGTGCTCTGTTCGCCGGTGATGATGTCCTTCTCCGTCTTCGGGTCTTTGCGATAAATGTGCTGTATGACCGTCTCGTCGAGGGAGATAGGCACGACCATCTTGCCGTTATAGGGACTAAGCTCTGCCTGCTGGGTGAACTTCACCTTGCCGACGTCGGTGCTGTCCAACTCCTTGACTTTGTAGTCGTTCAAGGCCATCGACAGCTTCTGGTACTTGTTGTACATGTAGAAGTCGTGGTTCTCGAGCTTGGAGTCCTTTTTGGCTTCAATCACGCGCTTCATCAGTTCGACTGCGGGATTATCCTTTCTGACGTAGCGCCTCTTTTCGGCCTTGATGACCACCTCTTGGAGCGACTTAGTGTCGGGCTTGAGCTTGATGGTGAGGCGGCTGGGTGTTGCCTTGGTGACGTTGACCTTCTCCTCCTTGTAGCCCATGCAGGAGAAGGTGAGCGTAGCGCCGTTGATGCGTGCAATGGAAAAGAGGCCGTCGAGGTCGGCTATGGTGGAGACTTTGCGTTCCTTGTAGGTGACACCGGCAAGCGAGAGGCTGTCGCCGGTGGAAGCATCGAGGACGATGCCCGTAATCTTCTGTCCTAAGGCATTCAGGGTGAATGCCATAAGCAGGGCAAGGGTTGCAAAGAGTTTTCTTCTCATGTCTGTGTCTTGGTTTTCTTCTGTTGTCTCGCTTCTGTCTGTCGGGCGTTGCAGCCGTTGTTTCCAGCGCGGAAGTCATGCTATTTTGCTGCATGTCTCGAAGGCCGTCATGGTGACTCCCTCGATGCCGGGAAGGATGATGCTCTGCCCGGTGAGCAGGAGGTTGGGCAGCGGTGTGCTGACAGAGTGGAAGCTCAGCATCGGTACGCGGCAATCCTTGCGCATGCCGAAAGCGGAGCCTTCGGGACTTCCCAGGTAGTCGCGGTAGGTGAGTGGCGAACTGGTGTAGCATTGTTCGATGAGTTCGCCAAGTTGGGGGATGTATTGCTCAGCCAGAGCGATGCATTGCTGTGCTTTGTTCCGGCAGAAGCTTTGGTAGTCGTCGCCCCGATGGCCGACCTTTGTATCCGCCCAAGCCTCGCATTCGTGCCACGGCATGGGTGTGAGGAGGTCGATTTGTCGCAAGCTGTCGGAGTCGTTCTCCGGCATTCTTGCGCTAATCATAACGCCTTTCACGGGTTCGTTCTCTTCCGTCATGGTCCAGACATTCGGCTTGTCATAGACGAAGACGTTGTGGGCGAAGTAGGGCAAGGCGTCGGGCTTGATACTGAGCTGCGCGGTGAACATGCCGCAGGTGTTCTCTGCAGCTGCCATCCGTCTGCGGAAGGCCTTGCGTACCGAAGGGCAGTCTTCGAGCATCCGGCAGAGAGTGGCAGGATGAATGTCGGAGATAAAGTACTCAGCCTCATAGGTTTGTCCGTCGGCACAGACGGCGCTGACTATGCGTCCGTCCTTTTCTGTGAGTCGCACCACCTTGCTTCCTGTCAGCACCTTGCCTCCTGCCTGCTGAATGGAGCCGATGAGTTTGTTTACCAGCAGGTTGCCGTCGCCCTTGAGTCGCCAGCTGCTTTCGATGAAGCTGGAACAGGTGTGGGCGAAGTTGAAGAGCGGGAGCGACTCGCGCCGGAGTTCCGTCTTCATGGCAGCAGCACTGACCACGTTGAGTAGCAGTTCGTCGGAGAACGTCTGCCGGAGGTAGTCGTAGGCAGATACTTCCATGTCTGCGGCCGTGATGTGCTGCAGGCGATGGACGAAGCCGAAGAGTGCTTCCCGTTGATGCGGGAAGTCTTTGGCCAGTCCCTCTGCAAAGGCATCGTAGCCTTGGCTGAAGGCGAAGTGCCGGCCGCCTATGATGACGCGGTCGAACTGCTCGTCCATTCTTTGCCAAGGCAAGTCCATGAGTCCGAGTTGGCTGAAGGCTTTGTGCATAGTCTGCCCAGGAGCCAGCCCGCCCACATAGTGCAGTCCTGTATCGTAGTGCAGTCCGCCTCTGCGGAAGCTCTGCATGCAGCCGCCGGGTTGGTTGGAGCTTTCGAGCACGAGCACCTTAAGACCGCGCCCGGCAAGCAATGTGCCGCAAGCCAGTCCGCCCAGTCCGCTGCCGATAATCAGGACGTCGTTCATTTAATTCATAATTATTAATTCATAGTTCATAATTGTTCCCTCGTTTATGTGTAAGGCATGTCTCCGTTGTGAACTTTATGGCCTGCGAGGTTGCAGGGCGTAGCCCGATTATGAATTATGAATTGTGAATTATGAATTGACTCTTTTTACTTCTGGTGCTGCTCGATGTAGTCGTAGAGTTGCGCGAAGGTTTTGATGGTGGGAAGCTCTGCCTTGGAGATGAGCACGCCGTACTTTGTCTGTACGATGCCAATGAGGTCAACAAGGCTCAGGCTGTCAAGCTCGAGCGTCTGATAGATGGGTGCATCGGGGGTGATGGTAGCCTCGTCGATTTCAAACTCTTCTGCCAGTTCGGCGTTAATCTCAGCGATGATTTCTTCTCTTGTCATATTGATTGGTTTTTAATGTGTGTTGCGTTGGTTATACATTATATATTATATATTCTTCACGATGAGGGTGGAGTTGGTTCCTCCGAAGCCGAAGCTGTTGGAGAGGAACATGTCGAAGTGCTGTTGCTTTGTCTCAGCGGGGATGTTGAGGCAGGCGGTGATGTCGTCGGGCTTCTCGAAGTTGATGTTGCCGGCGATGAAGTCGTTCTTCATCATCAGTACGGAGTAGATGATTTCGCTTGCTCCGGCCATCCACATCTCGTGTCCTGTCTGGCTCTTGGTTGAGGTGACGGGCACGGTGCGTTCGCCGAAGAGCTGTGCAATGGCCTGTGCTTCGCGCTGGTCTCCGATGATGGTGCTGGTGGCATGTGCGTTGATGTAGCCTATCTGCTTGGGGTCGATGCCTCCGTTGCGCAGGCAGAGTTCGAGGGAGCGTGCCGGTCCTTCGACGTTGGGTGTTGAGATGTGGTCGCCGTTGCCCGAGAAGCCCCAGCTTACGATTTCGGCGATGATGTTTGCTCCTCGCTTGACGGCGTGTTCGTAGCTCTCGAGGACGACGGTAGCGCCGCCGCCGCTGGGCACGAGTCCGTCGCGGCTTGCGTCGAAGGGTCGGCTGGCTTTTTCGGGCTGGTCTTCGCGGATGGAGAAGGCCTGGATGCCGTCGAAGGAGGCGATGCCGTACATGTTGTTTTCTTCTGCTCCGCCGCAGACGACGCATTCCTGCAGTCCTTGTGCGATGAGCATGGCTCCGAGTCCGATGCTTTGCGAGCCGGAGGCGCAGGCTGCGGAGGCGGTGAGGTTGATGCCGCGAAGCTTGAAGAGGCAGGCCAGGTTCATGGTGATGTTGGAGTTCATGCTCTGGAAGATGGCTCCGCTGCCGCAGGCTACGGTGCTGTTGGCCTGGCGGAACTTGTCGAGGCTCTGCATGGTGGCTTCGGCTACGGAGTCGTTGCCGTAGATGATGCCCACTTCGTGTGTGTTGAGGAAGTCTTCGTCGATGCCGGCATGGTCGAGGGCTTGCTTGGTGGCGATGTAGCCGTAGTGTGCCTCTTCGGGCATGAAGTTGCGGAGGTTGCGGGGGACGTAGGGCTTGAGGTCCACTTTGGGGACGTTGCCTACGAGTGCCGAGCGGAAGCCGGCGTCCTTGCGTTCCTGGCTGAAGATGATGCCACTTTTGCCTTCATAGAGTGCGTCGCGCACTTCGTCGAGGCTTGTTCCGATGCAGGACCATATGCCCATGCCTGTTATTACTACTCTGTTCATTTACTATTTGACGATTTACTATTTACAATTTGTTTTCGATTTGTCTATTTTACAATCATATACAATCAATCTCCCTAATCCTTAATCCTTAATCCCCTCCTGCAAGGGAGTTATGTCCTTGCTGAAGCATCTGCGGCGTTTGTATGTGATTGGGTTGAGAGCCTTCCACTGTGTGAGCACTTTGAGGTTGTCTTCGAGCATGGGGCCTGTCTCTGCGTGGTGGAATCCCATTTCCCTGAAGATGGGGATGAGGTCGGCGAAGATGAGGGCGTTGATGCCGAGGGCTTGCCAGTCGGGATGGACGGCGATGAGCAACAGTTCCACTTCGTCCTCGTGCTTCCACTTGAGGGCGCGCAGGAGGTGGTACCAGCCCATGGGGAACATCTTCCCGCCTGCTTTCTGGAGTGCGCGTGCGAGGTTGGGCATGGTGATGCTGCAGGCGATGAGGTTGCCCTTGTCGTCTTCCACCATCGGGAGCATGCGGAGGTCGAGCATGCGGATGTATTCGCCTACGAAGAAGTCGGCTTCCTCTTCGTTGTGGGGCGTGTAGCCGAAGAGTTGTCCGTAGGCTTCGTTGAGGAGATGGAATATCTTGCGTCCGTAGCCTTCCTTGAAGACTTCGTGCGGTTTGAGCTTCTTCACGGTCAGCCCGTACATTTCCCTGACGAGCTTGTCTGCACGGGCAAAGCGCGGGGGCACTTCGTCGGGAATCTCCACCCTCACCTGTACCCAATCGACCTTCTTGCCGTATCCGAGGCGCTCCATGTGCTCGGGGTAGTAGGGCGGGTTGTAGATGGTGATGGCTGACCCCAACTGGTCGAAGTCCTCTACGAGCATGCCTTCCTTGTCGAAGTCGGAGATGCCGAGGGGGCCTTGTATGGAGTCCATCCCTTTACTGCGTCCCCATTCCTCGATGGCATGCAGGAGTGCTGCGGAGACGTCGGGGTCGTCCACGAACTCAATCCAGCCGAAGCGGGCGCAACTGCCTTTCCATATCTGGTTGGCCTTGTGGTTGATGATGCCCACTATGCGTCCCACGACCTCTCCCTTCTCGCTGTAGGCCACGAGGGGATATACTTCGCAGTGCTGCAAGCCCGGATTGCGCTTCGGGTTGAACCAGTCGCGCACGCCCGATTCCATGTCCGGCACATAGTAAGGATTGCCTCGGTAGATCTTCCGAGGGAGTGCCAGGAAATCGTTCATCTGACGTTGGGTCTGTATCGTCTCAATAGTGCATCTCATACCTTGTAGTTATGCTTGCGTGTGCGCGTATGCGCACGATTCGGGTGCAAAGATACGAATAATTAACCGAAATCACGTTATGTCATGCCATGAAATTTGCTTAATAGTTCTATTTTGTACAAGATAAAGGGATATTTTGCGCAATGAGAAGGTCAAAAAAAAGGGGGGTAGGGAGGTATGCCGTGCAGGGGGTGGGTTTACACAGCACGGAGCATCGGCCTACGCTCCACGGAGGAAAGGCTCACGCTCCACGGAGGAAAGGCCCACGCTCCACGGAGCATTTTTAACATTTCCACAGGGGGGTGAAAAACGCAGGCAGTACCGCCGGCGAAACGCCTGTGTTTTTGAGGGTCCCTTCCCCTCCCTTTTAAGGGGAGGGGCCAGGGGTGGGGTGCAGTCGCCGCGTGTTTCTGAGGGTCCCTTCCCCTCCCTTTTAAGGGGAGGGGCCAGGGGTGGGGTGAAGTCGCCGCCGGTTCCTGAGGGTCCCTTCCCCTCCCCTCGAAGGGGAGGGGCCAGGGGTGGGGTGAAGTTGCTGCCGGTTCCTCTTTGTTTCCAAGTCCCCACCCCTAACCCCTCCCCTTCGAGGGGAGGGGAAAGGAAGCGCAGAACCACCTGCCCCAGAGTCGCCACCAAAAGCCCGACTGATACATAAAAAACTATTGCTGTCCGGGGATAATCAAGAGCACCTCTACTTATGCGCCAATTATTCGGCTTTCCGGACGAATAGCAGCTCATGGGTGCTATATTAAGTCCCAAAGGGACGAAAGACCACAGACGGGGGCGCAAGCCCCCGGTAAAGGTACAACGAAAGAGAAAGCCCCGAGGGGGCGACAGAAACAGATGCAAGTTGAAATTAAACAAGTTACATGTTCTGTCGCCTCTTCAGGGCCAGACTGGTACGCGGACGTCTCGTCCGCGGCAGTTGCTGCAAGCGAGACAGTTGCGAACCGAAGGCCAGACTGGTACGCGGACGAGACGTCCGCGTACCATTACGACCTTAAGGTAAACGTTTCTTACTCTGTCTTAACTCTTCGCTTTTCGCTTTCTCTTCCTCTTTCCGATTAGTCGGCCATCTGCTCATCGACAGCCTTTATCTTCTGTACCAAGAGGTTGAGTTCGTCGCGGAGCTTTTCGACCTTCTTGTTCATGGCTTCGACGAGCGAGTTGCCCTTCTTGCTGCCTGCGTTGAGGAAGCCGATGTTGTTCTCGTAGGTCTTTATCTCGGCGAGCATCCGCTCGTAGGCCCGCTGCATGCGCTGACGCTCGTCGGAGAGCGAGCTGCCTGCGCTTTCCACCCGCTGCTGCAGGTTCTGGCGGAAGTTGTTGAGGCGGCGCTGGGCCTGGCTTACGCCGTAGGCATCGTAGATCTTATCGCACAGGGCGCGATACTCCTTGTAGAGCGTCTCCTTGTCGCGGAAGGGCACATGTCCCACCTCGTTCCATTTCTGCTGAAGCTCCTTGACCTTAGAGATGATGTTCTCGCCTTCTGTGGAGGCTAACTCCTTGAGCTGTGCGATGATGTCGAGCTTCATCTCCTTGTTGGCCTTCTCCTCTGCGCGGACGTCCGCCGTGGCGGCCTGACGTGCCTCGAAGAAGTGGTCGCAGGCTGCCGTGAAGCGCTTCCACAGCTCCTCGCTGTACTTGCGGGGCACCGTGCCAATCTCCTTCCACTGCTTCTGCAGGTTGATGAGGATGTCGCCCGTAGAGCGCCAATCGGTGCTGTCCATGAGCGACTCGGCCTTCTCCACCAGTTCCTTCTTCTTGGCAAGGTTGGTGCCCAGCTCTTCCTTCAGGTTCTTGAAGAAAGTGTTCTTCTTCTCGAAGAAGGCATCGCAGCCCTGGCGGAAGCGCTCGAAGATGGGGGTGTTCATCTTCTGCGGGGCGAAGCCGATGGTCTTCCACTCCGCTTGCAGTTCCTTTATCTTCTGTGTGATGGCGTCCCAGTCGGCGAAAGTCTTGAGTCCGTCGGTCTCTATGGCCTCAATCTGCTCGCAGAGAGCGGTCTTCTTCGACAGGTTCTCCTCCTCGCGAGCCTTGATGGCCTCGAAGTGCGCCTGGTGCTTCTTGTTGATGACGGTAGAGGCTTCCTTGAACTTCGCCCAGATGTCTTCGCGTATCTCCTTGGCTACGGGGCCGGTCTCCTTCCATTCCTGGTGGAGCGCCTGCAGCTGGTTGAAGGCCTGCAGCACGTCGGGGTTGTCGGCAAGGGCTTCTGCCTGAGCTATGAGACGCATCTTCACCTCAAGGTTCTTGCGGAAGTCGTAGTCGCGAAGCTCGTGGCCGAGCTTGAGAAGGTCGTAGAACTGCTCGACGTAGAGCTGGTAGTTCTTCCACAGCTCGGTGGCGCGCTCAGCCGGAACAGCCTTGATTTCCTTCCACTCCGCCTGCAGCGACTTGAACTCGTCGAAGTTCTTGTTAGCTTCCTCGGGCGTGGAAGCAAGTTGCTGGATGCGTTCCAATATCTCGAGCTTGCGCTTCAGGTTGTCCTGCTTCTGCTGCTCCATGGCCTCCTGAATGGCGGCGCGGCGCTCGCGGATGGTCTGCATGGCTGCACGGAAGGCAGGCTCCGCCGCATCAACCTCCGGCATGAACTTGTCCTCCTCGCCGCCTGCCTCGACAAACGCACGGAAGGCTTCCTGCACCTCAGCATTGTGGAATTTGTAGAAGAGCTGCTTCAGGAGGTTAAGCTCCGTCTTGTCGCCCGGCTCGTCGCTCTCGGCGATTTCCCGGACGCGGGCAACCACCTCTTCCTTCGTTTGGAAGGTCTGCTGCACGATCTGCTGCTCGGCCTCCGTCATCTCCTCAGGCTCTTCGGCCTCAGGTTGCTCGACCTTAGGCTCCTCAGCCACAGGTTGTTCGGCCACAGGCACTTCGGCCTTCGGCTCCTCAGCCACAGGTTGTTCGGCCACAGGAACTTCGGCCTTCGGCTCCTCGGCTGCAGGTTGTTCGGCCACAGGCACTTCGGCCTTCGGCTCCTCGGCTGCGGGCTGTTCGGCCACAGGCTGCTCGGTTGCGCTTTCTGCCACGGGTTCTGTCACTTGCTCGTTTGTAATCTCAGAAGACTGCTCAAGGGCAGTAGTCTCATTCGTCTCTAAAGAGTCCATCGTTGTGTATTTGTGTTTGTTAAAAAGCTATAGTGGGGACAAAGTTCGCAAAAAAAGCCCTAACCTGCAAGGAAAGGGCTTGTTTTTTTTATCTGTTAATTGAAAAACATCTTTGAATTGTGAATTATGAATTGTGAATTGAGGCTAAATCCACGTTTTGCGCTTGAAATACCACATGAAGAGCACGGTGACGCCAACGGAGAGGAACATGGCAAGCGGGAAGCCCCAAGTGGCATGCTCCATGCCGTTCACGAGGTTCATGCCGAAGAGGCTGGCAATGAGCGTCGGGAACATCAGGATAATGCTGATGCTCGTCAGCATTTTCATCACCGAACTCATGTTGTTGTTGATGATGTTGGCGTAGGTGTCCATCGTGGAATCAAGGATGTTGGCGTAGATGTTGGTAGTCTCGCGGGCCTGACTCATCTCGATGCCCACGTCCTCAATCATGTCGGCATCAAGTTCGTCGATAGGGAGCTTGAACTTCAGCTTCGAGAGGAGATTCTCGTTGCCGCGGATGGAAGTGACGAAGTAGGTGAGGCTGTCCTGCAGTCGGCTCAGCGAGATGAGGTCGGCATTGCTGACGTTGCGGTCGAGGTGCTGCTTGGCCTGGTCGATGCGCGTGCTGATTTGCTTGAGCCTTTTCAAGTACCAGACGGCGCAACAAAGGAAGAGGCGGAAGATCATGTCAACGGAATCGACGAAGCCAAGGCCGCGTTTCTGCTGGTAGGAGACGAAGTCTATCATCATGTTCGTCTCGAAGTTGCAGACCGTGATGAGCACGTCGCCCTTCATGATGATACCGAGCGGAATCGTGGTATAAGGGGTTCGGCTCTTCGTCTCCTTCACGTAGGGAATACGCAGGATGATGAGCACCCAGCCCTCATCAATGTCGTAGCGGGCACGTTCGTCCGTATCGGCAATGTCGCTAATGTAGTAGTCGGGAATGTGGAGCGTTTGCTCCAGGAAGTTGACGTCTTCTTCAGTCGGGCAAGTCACTTGCACCCAGCAGCCAGGCCGCCATTCTTCAATGGTACGCAGACCATTCGAAGTGTTCCAGTATGTTCGCATCGTTTGGGTTCCTCCTCTTGTTTAGATTGGGGTACATGCACATAAGTCCTCGGCTCCTCTTGGGAGTTTGTGCATGCCGCGATGCTTACTCCGGAGCGCTAAGAATTGTAATTATCCGCGTGATAGTCGTCCATTGTATATATGAAAAGCTTTGTTTCTGATTGATTAGTGTTGGGCTACCCGGACTCGAACCAGGAAAGGCAGGACCAGAATCTGCAGTGTTACCATTACACCATAGCCCAATAAAATAAGTTTCTCTGTTGGGCTACCCGGACTCGAACCAGGAAAGGCAGGACCAGAATCTGCAGTGTTACCATTACACCATAGCCCAATCTTGAAATGCCACGTTTGACATTTGCGGCTGCAAAGTTACGTTTTTTTTTAGAACTGACAAAGGTTTCGGCCAAAAAAACTTAAATAATTCTCATTTCTGTGTCCTTCTGCCGTTATTTTCAACTTTCAACTTTCAACTTTCAACTTTTATTCGTACCTTTGCACGCGCTTTGATACGCCTGAACATTTATCTATATATAAGCGAATGAAGAAAGAGAAGGACGTGCTGGTCGAGGCCGTTGTGGCCGGACTGCAAGACAAGAAGGGGCGCGACATCGTAGTCTGCGACCTCACGAACATACCCGATGCCGTTTGCCGCTACTTTGTCATCTGCTCGGGCGGTTCGCCTCTGCAGATTCAAGCCCTTGCCCATTCGGTGGGCGATGTGTGCCGCGAGAAGGCTGCCGCCAAGCCGTTGGCCGTGGACGGGCTGCGGGGGTCTGTCTGGGTGGCGATGGACTATGCCGACGTCATCGTACACATCTTCCTGCCGGAACTGCGCGCGTTCTACGATATCGAACACCTCTGGGCCGATGCCGACCTTCGACAAATTCCTAATCTCGACTGACTTATGAGCAACGACAAAAGCAAGAAGAACAAGAAACGCAGGCCGCAGCCGAGCCTGACCTGGTTATATCTGGTCATAGCCATCACGTTGGGCTACATGCTGATGAGCGGGGACAATACGCTCCTTTCAGGCCCTTCCTCGCGCAACGCCACTTACAGCGAGTTCAAGAGCTACGTGGAGCAGGGCTATGCTTCGCGCATCATCGTCAACAAGAAGGAAGGCTCGCTCGAGATGTACGTGGAGCCGAGCCACATACGCGATGTCTTTAAGGGACAGAAGGTTGACAGCGGAACGAGGCCCTACGTGGTGGTTCAGTTTCCTTCTGCCGACAAGCTGGAGGACTTCGTCAGCGAGCAGCAGGCACAAGAGCATTTCTCCGGCGAGATAGAGTACCGTCAGGGCGACGACGGCTTCATGCATTTCTTCTGGAGCTTCGGGCCGCTCATTCTCATAGCCTTCTTCTGGATATATCTCATGCGCGGCATGGGCCGGATGGGCGGCGGCGAGGGCGGGCCGATGGGCATCTTCAATGTGGGTAAGAGCCGCGCAAAGCTCGTGGAGAAGGACGAGGAGAACAAGGTGACGTTTGCAGACGTGGCCGGACAGGCGGGCGCAAAGCTCGAGGTGCAGGAAATAGTGGAGTTCCTCAAGAACCCTACCCGCTACACCGAACTGGGAGGCAAGATACCCAAGGGCGCCCTGCTTGTGGGGCCTCCGGGAACGGGTAAGACGCTGCTTGCCAAAGCCGTGGCAGGCGAGGCCGACGTGCCGTTCTTCAGCATGTCGGGCAGCGATTTCGTGGAGATGTTCGTGGGCGTCGGTGCCAGTCGTGTGCGCGACCTCTTCCGCCAGGCCAAGGAGAAGGCGCCATGCATCATCTTCATCGACGAAATCGACGCGGTGGGACGTGCCCGCAGCCGTGGTGTGCAGATGGGAGCCAACGACGAGCGCGAGAGCACCCTCAACCAGCTCCTGACCGAAATGGACGGCTTTGGCACGAACAGCGGCGTCATCATCATGGCTGCCACCAACCGTGCCGACATCCTGGACAAGGCCTTGCTGCGTGCCGGACGCTTCGACAGACAGATACACGTCGAGCTGCCCGACGTCAACGAGCGTAAGGAGATTTTCCAAGTTCACTTGAAGCCCATCAAGACCGACACGTCGCTCGACATCGATTTCCTTGCCCGTCAGACGCCTGGCTTCAGCGGTGCCGACATCGCCAACGTATGCAACGAGGCGGCCCTCATTGCTGCGCGAAACGGAAAGAAGGCTGTTGACAAGGACGACTTCCTGGCTGCCGTGGATCGCATCATAGGCGGTCTGGAGAAGAAGAACAAGGTGATGACGGCCGAGGAGAAGCGCACCATCGCTCTCCACGAGGCTGGTCACGCCACCATCAGCTGGCTGTTGCAGTACGCCAACCCCCTCGTTAAGGTGACCATTGTGCCGCGTGGCCGTGCCCTGGGTGCTGCCTGGTATCTGCCCGAAGAGCGACAGATAACGACGCGCGAGCAGATGCTCGACGAGATGTGTGCCACGCTGGGCGGACGTGCTGCCGAGGAACTCTTCTGCGGGCAGATAAGCAGCGGCGCGATGAACGACTTGGAGCGCGTCACGAAGCAGGCTTACAGCATGATAACCTACATGGGCATGAGCGACAAACTGCCCAATCTCTGCTACTACGACAACCAGGAATACGGCTTCCAGCGCCCGTACTCCGAAGCCACGGCACAGCTCATCGACGAGGAGACAAAGGCTATGATTGCCGAGCAGTACGCTCGTGCGAAGGACATCCTCTCGAAGAATGCCGAAGGCCATGCGGCGCTTGCACAGTTGCTCGTGGAGCGCGAGGTCATCTTCGCCGAGGACGTGGAGCGCATCTTCGGCCCGCGTCCCTGGACAAGCCGCAGCGAAGAGCTGCTGACAGACAATGCCAAGAGCGAAGAGCCTGACAATAAAGAGATAACGACATAAAGGAAAGAACATGCATAACCTCATCATCCGCACTTTGACGGGTGCCGTCTATGTACTGCTGCTCGTGGGTTGCACGTGCTACAGCCCTGTCAGTGCCTTCTTCTTCTTTGCCATCGTAGCCGCAGCCACGCTGTGGGAGTTTTCTACGGTGATGAATGCGCACTACGGTGCCTCCATGCCTCGCTCCATCAATGCAATGGCGGGAGTGGTCTTTGTGGCAGCCGTATGGCTCAGCGCCATTGCAAGCCCGCAGACGGCCCAGATGTTTTCGCTCTACGGACTCCTTATTATATATATTATGGTAAGCGCGCTCTATCGTCGCACTCCCGAGCCGCTGAAGGACTGGGCGCTCTGCTTTGCCTCGCAGATGTACATCGCCTTGCCCTTTTCCCTGCTGCCCCTGCTCAGCATCGTCTATGACGCAAACACCGGTGCAATGGCCTACAACTGGATTTATCCCCTTGCCCTTTTCATCTTCATTTGGGTGAACGACACCTTTGCCTACCTCTGCGGATGGTCGTTGCACAAGTTCTTTCCGGCCAAGCTCTTCCCCCGCATCTCGCCCAAGAAGTCGTGGGTGGGCAGCATCGGCGGCGCGCTTTTCACCCTTGCCGCTTCGGTAGTGGTCTGGTGGTGGCAGCCCGAGACGATGCCCTTGCTGCGTTGGCTCGGCTTTGCGCTGACCGTCGTAGTCTTCGGCACGTGGGGCGACCTGGTGGAGAGCCTCATCAAGCGTCAGCTGGGCATCAAGGACAGCGGCAACGTCCTTCCCGGCCACGGCGGCTTGCTCGACCGCTTCGACAGCGCCCTGCTCGCCATCCCGGCATCGGTCGTCTATTTCATCCTGGCTAACCCCTTCTTCTGAGAACTTCCAGAGGCCGACTTTCGACCTTCATCAGCAGTCTTATAAGCCCACTATAGGCCGCCTTTCGAGCCTCATCCAAAGGGATGTCGAAGAGTCGGCCCGTAGGGGGGTGTTTCACGCAACGTGCAGTGTAGGCTTACGCTCCACGGAGCATCGGGCTGCACTCCACGGAGCATCGGCTTACGCTCCACGGAGCACAGGCGAGAGGGTACGGATATGAGCGGGAAGGGAAGCACGCTTCCTCTCCCCTCCCCTCGAAGGGGAGGGGTAGGGGGTGGGGTAGCCAAGTTGCTTGTATTCATTGAGTCACAGACCCCACCCCTAACCCCTCCCCTTGGAGGGGAGGGGAACCGCGGCTCACACTCCACGGAGGATCTGCTCACGCTCCACGGAGCATCGGGCTACGCTCCACGTTGCATCGGCCGACACAGCGTGCTGTGTAAAACCGCCCCTCTCGTCTGTGGCCTTTCGCCCCTTTGGTGCTTATATAGCAGACCCTAATAGAAACGAATGAAGGGCATTGCCTCACGGCAACGCCCTTGCATTTCTTGCGCTCTTTTCGCACCAGGGAAAAGCTCAGACAAGTCTGGCTTCTGTCGTCTGGCTCAGCGAAGCGGGCGCGTTTGGTTGGTTGGAAAAAGTCTAATTGAAATAATGGTTTGTGATTGATTTTAAGCCTCTGCGGGAGTTTCTACTGTTTCACCCTCAGTAGCTTGGGGAGCCTCTGCGGCTTCCTCAGCAGCCTCTTCTGCCTTAGCAGCAGCTTCAGCTTCAGCCTTGGCAAGTGCCTCGGCAGCCTTCTTCTCAGCTACTTTCTTCGCAATCTCTTCGCTGACCTTCTTCTCAGCCTTCATTCGTTCTGCCTCGGCAGCCTTCTTGTCGGCTTCGTTCTTAGCGACCAGCTTGTTCAGGCCATTCTTCTTGTCAGCCTTCCAAGCATCGAATTTTGCCTGGCATGCTGCTTCGTCGAATGCACCCTTCTTAACGCCTCCGCGCAGGTGCTTCATAAGATAAACGCCTTCGTCGGAGAGGATGTTACGAACCGTGTCGGTGGGCTGTGCGCCACACTCTACCCAATACAGGGCACGATCGAATTTCAAATCTACAGTGGCAGGATTGGTGTTCGGGTTGTACGTGCCAATCTTCTCTGTAAACTTACCGTCACGCGGTGCTCTTACATCAGCGATTACGATGCTGTAGAAGGCATAGCCTTTACGGCCGTGACGCTGCAATCTGATTTTTGTTGCCATAATTTTAATTAAACTTTTAATATAGGTTTGAAATGTGCCATTAACTCGTAATGGCGGCGCAAAGGTACGACAAAAAGTGAAAAGTGAAAAGTGAAAAGTAAAAAATTATTTGCTATCTTGTTGTTTTTTGTGCTTTTCGCGCCACGAACACGCTGTTTGTCCACGCCCTTCTCGTGTTTTCTGGGGTTCTGAGCATCGAAGCAAGGGGTCGGTCCTCGTTTTGTGATATCTTCAGAACACCGAGGGAAAAAGATTTTCTGTTGTCTGTTTGATAAGCACCGAACCAAAGGTCGATGCAAGTCAAGGCGCGAAAGAACACAGACGGGAGTGTAAACCCCGGGCAAGGAACATGTCAGTAAAAAGAAGCCCCGACGGGGAGACAGAACATCCAATTGGTTAGGGAACAGCATATTGTGAGTTCTGTCGCCCCGTCGGGGCTTCTTTTATTGTCGCAATCCTACCGGGGGCTTGCGCCCCCGTCTGTGGTCTGTCGTCTCTTCGAGACTAATGGTAATCTCCCATGAGCTGCTTTTCGACCCTCATCAGCAGTCTTACAAGCCCACTACAGGCCGCCTTTCGACCTTCATCCAAAGGGATGTCGGAGAGCCGGCCCGTGAGGGGGGTGTTTCACACAACGTGCTGTGTGGGCTTACGCTTGCTGGAGCATCGGCTTACGCTCCACGGAGCATCGGCCGACACAGCAGCAAGCGTAAAAGAAGGGGCTTGCAGGGAGGTCTTCCCTCCGAGTGGAGGGGAGCCGCGGGTAGGCTTCCTTCCCCCTCCCCTCGCAGGGGAGGGGTCAGGGGTGGGGTAGCAGTCTTCGCTTTTCTCCTTTGAATTCTTGAAATGACTCCCCACCCCCACCCCCTCCCCTTCGAGGGGAGGGGAGCCGCGTAGCTTGTCATTTTGTCAAAACATTTCGCAACGGCACGCGTTTTAAGGCACTTTTTTTGTCGCTGTGGCACTTTGGAGCCTAAAACGCAAGAAATGGGCTTAAATCGAATCGCACTTGATAATCAGTCTGTTACAAAGCAGGATTTTTGCGTCCTCTGTTAAGGAAGTGTCACCGGAGCGTGCTTTCATGTCAAACAAAGCAGGGTTTTTCATAAAAAACGCCACGAAGTGATGAATGATTCCACGTGGAGGAAAAGTCGATGCTCCGTGGAGTGTTGGCCTACACTCCACGGAGCATCGATTCGCGCCCCCAGCCGCATCCCCGGAAGCCCCTGCCTTTTCGCTTGTTTTTTGTCAAGATTTTTATTTGTTATCATTGCAGTCCGCTAAATAAGCACCGAAGGTGCGAAAGACCACAGACGGGGGTGTAACCCCCGGGACAAGTGCATCAACAAAACAAAAGCTCCGAAGGAGCGGCAGAATATCCAACTTGTTTAATTTCAACTTGCATCTGTTTCTGTCGCCCCCTCGGGGCTTCTTTTGTTGTCGCACTACAACCGGGGGCTTGCGCCCCCGTCTGTGGTCTTTCGTCTCTTCGAGACTTAAGATAGGCCCCCATGAACAGCTTTTCGTCAGGAAAGCCGAATAATAGGCGCATAAGTAGAGGTGCTCTGAATTTTCCCCTGACAACAATAATTTTCCATAGCAGCCCATGCCCGAGGACATTCCTCCCCTTTAACTATCCTTCAAGGTAGAAGAGCATTCTCCCTTCCCCTCCCCTACAAGGGGAGGGGTTAGGGGTGGGGTCTGTTTCCCTCCCTTCCAAAGGTGTTAGCGTTTAGGGGTGGGGTCTGTCCCTACACCTTCGCACGCATGCTCGCGCGTACCATATATATAATAAGTATGCAGTACATGCCGAGGCTCAGCAACTCGGAAGAGGGGTTCTGCCACCAGTCGGCATAGTCGAAGCTGATGTTCTGCCACTTCAGTCCCGCGCTGAGCACGCCCATCAAGGCACCGCCGGCGATGAAGCCGCTGGCAAGCAGTGTGCCGCGCTCCCCGCTGGCTGCATTGACAGAAGCGTCTTTGCTGCGCGTCGTCACGAACCAGTTGATGGCGCCACCCACGAGCAACGGCAAGTTAAGCTCCAGAGGGATGAACATGCCGAGAGCAAAGGCGAGGGCCGACACGCCGAAGGCATTCAGCAAGAGCGCAATAAGAGCACCGATACCATAGAGCAGCCAGGGCGCTCCGTTGCCGCTCATCAGCGGCTCGATGACGGCGGCCATCGCGTTGGCCTGCGGTGCTGAAAGCGTGCCGTCGGTGAAGCCGTACGTCTTGTTCAGTATCATAATCACGCCCGCCACGGTAGCGGCGCTGACCAGTGTGCCGAGGAACTTCCACGTCTCCTGCTTTCTCGGCGTCGAGCCAAGCCAGTAGCCAATCTTCAGGTCCGTGACGAAGCCGCCCGCCATGCTCAGAGCGGTGCAGACCACGCCGCCCATGATGAGCGCTGCCACCATGCCGCTTGTGCCGCTCAGGCCTACGCCGACCATCACGACACTTGCCAGAATGAGTGTCATCAACGTCATGCCGCTCACGGGATTCGTGCCGACGATGGCGATGGCATTGGCGGCCACGGTGGTGAAGAGGAAGGTGATGATGCTCACGACAAGTATGGCAACGATGCTGAAGACGATGTTGCCGCCCATCACATCGAAGTGGAAGAAGAGGAACGTCAACAGGAGAGCCAGGACGATACCGAAGGTGATGAACTTCATGGGCAAGTCGCGTTGAGTGCGACAGGCAGTCTCCCCCGTCCCCGATGGGGTGTGACCTGAAGTCTCCCCTCGGGGAGATTTAGAGGGGGCCGCCAGCTTCACGGCCTGAACAATAATCTTGCGGCTCTTCACGATGCCTATGACGCCGGCCATTGCGATGCCGCCTATGCCGATGCTCTTTGCGTACTTGAAGATGACTTCGGGAGTGGCAGCAGCTGCCGCGATGCCCTCTGCCACCTCAAGCTCAGGGAAGAACAGGCCGATGACCGGCACGATGACCCACCATACGAGCGCCGAGCCGCAGCAGATGATAAAGGCGTATTTCAGTCCGACTATGTAGCCCATGCCCAGCACGGCAGCACTCGTGTTGCACTTCAGCACGAGCTTCGCCTTCTCGGCCACTGTGTCGCCCCAGAGCACGGCACGGCTTGTGAAGTTCTCATGCCAGAGGCCAAACGTGGCGACGGCAAAGTCGTAGAGTCCGCCCAGCAGTCCTGCTATCATCAGCGGCTTGGCCTGAGCGCCACCCTTCTCGCCGCTCACCAGCACTTGGGTGCCTGCAGTGGCCTCCGGGAAAGGGTATTTGCCGTGCATCTCCCCTACGAAGTACTTGCGGAAGGGTATGAGGAAGAGGATTCCCAAGATGCCTCCGAGCAAACTTGCCAAGAAGACTTCGAGGAAGTTGACGGTCATTTCGGGGTACTTCGCCTGCAGGATGTAGAGCGCAGGCAGGGTGAAAATGGCTCCGGCCACTATGACGCCGCTGCAGGCTCCGATGCTTTGTATCATCACATTCTCGCCGAGTGCGTTCTTGCGCCTTGTGGCACTGCTCACGCCCACTGCAATGATGGTGATGGGAATAGCGGCTTCGAAGACCTGGCCTACTTTCAGTCCCAAGTAAGCAGCTGCCGCGCTGAAGACGACAGCCATTAGGATGCCCCAGCAGACCGACCAAAGGTTGACTTCCCTCGGCGTGCTTTCGGCCGGCATCATCGGTTTGTACACTTCGCCTTCACGCAGTTCGCGGAAAGCATTTTCAGGCAATGATTTCTGATAATCCATGGTTTATGAGTGATAGGTTTATGACTTATTGCGTACAAAGGTATAAAATAATTCTTAATTCTCCCTTCTTAATTCCCAAATTCTTTGTACTTTTGCACTCAAAAGTGCTACGAGATGAAGGTTTCATTGATACAGATGGACGTTGCCTGGCTTGATGCTGCGGCCAATCGCGAAAGGGCGGAGCGGCTGATGCGCTCGGCAGAGAAGAGCGATGTCTATGTCCTGCCCGAGATGTGGAACACGGGTGTCACGACCCAGCCGGCGGGCATAGCCTCCCCCGAGCCTTCCAGAGAAGGCGGAGACGGCGGAGAAACTTTGCTGTGGATGCAGCGGATGGCCGACGAACTGGATGCGGCTGTGGCCGGAAGCGTTGCCGTAAGGACGTCCGACGGCTCGTACCGGAACCGCCTCTACTTCGTCATGCCGCAAGAAATCGTAAATAGTAAATTGTCAGATTGTAAATGGTATGACAAGCACCACCTCTTTTCCTATGGCGGCGAGACGGACTGCTACACTCCTGGCAACGAGCGAGTGACGGTGGAATGGCGTGGTGTGCGCTTCCGCCTCTCTGTCTGCTACGACCTCCGCTTCCCGCTCTGGCTGCGCAACAGGGACGACTACGATGCCCTCATCTGCGTGGCGTCGTGGCCGGCAGCGCGTGTCCATGCCTGGAACGTCCTGCTTCAGGCGAGGGCGATAGAAAACCAGTGTTACGTGTTGGGGGTAAACAGGATAGGCAAAGACCCTGCTTGCGAATACGTCGGCGGAACGGCTGTCGTCGATCCCTTCGGCTTTGCCATCACTTGTCCCGAAGGCGAAGCGGCTGTGCTGACGCAGACGCTCGACCTGAAACGCCTCAAAGCCTTCCGCGACAAGTTTCCCGTCCTGAAGGAACAGGACGTGTGCTGAAAGCAGACGGCAAGCGCGTATAAGTGTTTCAGAAACAGGGGGAATACCTGCTTTGGCACTAAGGTCTTTAGGCTCTTTAAGGACTTTAAGGACTTTAGGGACTTTAGCATCGGCTCACGCTCCACGTTGCATCGGCTCACGCTCCACGTTGCATCGGCTCACGCTCCACGGAGCATCGGGCGATGCTCCACGTTGTGTAAAAGTCCCCCTCTGCGGGAGAGCTGGCAAACTAAAACCTCTTCACCTCTTCTATCTCTTCTATCTTCTTCAGGTCGTGACAGATAGCCTGCACGTCCCTAACGTCGTGGACGCTGAGTTTTATCTCGGCCGTGAAGAGTCCGTCGCCCGTTTCGATGTTGAGCCGGTTGATGTTGACGTTGAGTTGCTGCGAGAGGATGCCCGTTATCTGGTGCAGCACGCCCACGCGGTCGAAGCCTTCGATGTGGAGAGTGGCAGGGAAGGAGAGTCCGCCATGCGTGTCCCAGTTGGCAGCAAGGATGTGGTTGCCGTCGTTGGCTTTCAGTCGTTTGGCCACGTCGCACTGCCGCTTGTGGATGACGATATGGTGGTTCTCGTCGATATAGCCCAGCACGTCGTCGCCGGGAATGGGGTGGCAACTGTCGCAGATGATGTAGCGGCCGATGGTCTCCTCGTTGAGGATGAGGGGTTTCTTCTTGTCGATGACAATCTCCTCGCCGCCTCCTTGCGGGGATGCTTTCTCGCCTTGAGCGCCCTCCCCCTTGGGGGAAGTGGTGGCGGACTGCTGGTCTTGGGCTTTCGGACCTTTCTTCTTGAAGAAGGGCAGGTAGTTCCTCCACTTCTTTTCGCCTTTTGTCTTCGAGTTGATGACGTTGAGGTCGGCGTCGCCCAGCGTGATGATGTGGGAGCCGATGGCTGAGAGCAGTTCCTCGCGGGTAGCCAGGTCGTGGTATCGGCACAGCTTGGCGATGTTGATGCTGTTAGGCTCCTTCTCGTGAGCGGCGAAGAAGTCGTTCAGCAGCTCCTCGCCTTCCTTCTGCTTCTCGCGTTCCTCGCGGCGCAGGATGGCCTGAATCTTGCCCTTGGCCTTTGCGGTGGTGGTGAAGTCGGTCCATCGCTTATCGACCTTCTGGTTCTTCGACGTGAGGATTTCCACCTGGTCGCCGCTCTGCAGGACGTGGCTTATGCCGACGAGTTTATGGTTGACCTTCGCTCCGATGCAGTGGGTGCCGAGGAACGTGTGGACGCTGAAAGCGAAGTCGAGAACGGTGCATCCGGCAGGCATCGTCTTGAACTCTCCCTTGGGAGTCACTACGAAGATTTCGCTCGCAAAGAGGTTGAGCTTGATGGCATCGAGGAAGTCGATGGCGTTGGGCTGCGGGTCGTCGAGGATTTCCCTGATGGTGTAGAGCCACTTGTTCAGCTCGTACTCCTTGTTCTGAAGGTCTTCGTTTTCCTCGTCGTCGTTAGTCGAGTCGCCCTCCTTGTACTTCCAGTGGGCTGCAAAACCGTGTTCGGCGATGTCGTCCATGCGTCGGCTGCGTATCTGCACCTCCATCCAGTTGCCCGCGTCGCTCATCAGAGTGGTGTGGAGAGCCTGATAGCCGTTGGCCTTGGGCGTGGAGAGCCAGTCGCGCAGACGCTCGGGTCGCGGCTTGTAGATGCTGCAGGCGGCGGCATAGATCTTGAAGCACTCGGCTATCTCGTCCATGCCTTCGTCCACTTCGAACACGATGCGGACGGCCAGTATGTCGTAGATCTCCTCGAAGGTGACGTGCTTCGTCTGCATCTTGTTCCAGATGCTGTAGGGCTTCTTGATGCGTTCCTTGATTTCGTAGCGCAGGTGGAGGGCGTCGAGCTTCTGCCGGATGGGGACGGTGAAGCTCTCGAACGAGGCGATGAGGCTGTCGTGCTCGGCATCCAGCTGCTCTTGTATCTTCTGATACTCCTCAGGATGTTCGTAGCGGAAACTGAGGTCTTCCAGTTCCTCCTTCACTTTGTTCAGGCCGAGGCGATGTGCCAGAGGGGCGTAGATGTAGAGCGTCTCGCCCGCTATCTTATATTGCTTTCCGGGGAGCTGGCTGCCGAGGGTGCGCATGTTGTGCAGGCGGTCGGAGATCTTGATGAGGATGACGCGGATGTCTTCGCTCATGGTGAGCAGGAGTTTCTTGAAGGATTCGGCCTGCACCGACGCTTTGTCGCCGAAGATGCCGCCCGAGATTTTCGTCACGCCATCGACGATTTGCGCTATCTTCTCCCCGAAGATGTTGGCGATGTCCTCAACCGTATAGTCCGTGTCCTCCACCACGTCGTGCAACAGCGCCGAGCAGATGCCGGTGCTGCCGAGGCCAATCTCCTCACACGCAATCTGTGCCACGGCGATGGGGTGCATGATGTAGGGTTCGCCGGAGAGACGGCGCACGCCCTTATGAGCCTCCTTGGCGAAGTTGAAGGCCTTGTCGATGATTTCGGTATGCTTGCGGTGGTGGGACGCGAGATACGTGTCTATCAAGTGCTGATAGGCTTGGCCAACCATCCTCTCGTCTTCCTGTTCCCGAAGATTCTGTTCTTCCATAAGTAGCCTCTCCTATATCCTTCCGAGGGAAGGAACTTGTTGTGGGTGGTTAGTTAACTCTGATTTTCTGTCCGGCCCGTATGTTGGAGCCTCTGATGCCGTTGAGCCGTTTGAGCTGGGACACAGTGGTGTGGTTGCGTCGGGCTATGGCTCCGAGCGTGTCGCCCCTGCGTACCGTCACCGACTTTCCCCTGCCTCCCCGGCCCTTCTTCCTGGGTTGTTCAACGACAGGCACTTCCTCTGTCAGCAGCACCTCCGTCACGGGGACGTAGATGGAGTCGCCAGCTTCGATGAAGGCATTGATGGCCGCCGTCGGCATCCGCAGGGTGCAGGGGTGTGCGTCGCCAGGGACGAGCGAGGTGCGATACTGCGGATTGAGCGCCCGCAGCTCTTCGCCGCTGATGCCGCACAGTTCCGTGATGCGCTCCAAACGGACGTTTCGGTTCACTTGTATCGTGTCGGTACCCATCGGCAACTTCGTGTTGACGGGGCAGATATTGTGGTCGCAGTAGTAATTCATAATGTAGTTGGCGGCGATGAAGGCAGGGACGTAGCCTCGTGTCTCAGCAGGCAGATAGGGGCAGATGCTCCAGTAGTCCTTCGTTCCTCCTGCCCGCTTGATGGCTTTCAGGATGTTGTTCGGCCCGCAGTTGTAGCTTGCGATGGCCAACGTCCAGTCGCCGAAGATGCTGTAGAGGTCGTGGAGATAGCGTGCAGCGGCATAGCTTGCCTTGATAGGGTCGCGTCGCTCGTCGATGAGGCTCGTTACTTCCAGCCCGTACTGCTTGCCCGTTCCGATCATGAACTGCCAGAGGCCGACCGCACCTGCACGGCTGACGGCGGTGGGATTGAGTGCGCTTTCGATGATAGGCAAGTAGCGGAGTTCCAGGGGAAGCTGGTAGCTTTCGAGCGCTTCCTCGAAGATGGGATTGTAGAAATTGCTGGCGCCCAGCAGGACGGCCACAGTGGCGCGAAGTCGTCCGCTGTAGAGGTTGATGTACTTCTGCACGATGTCGTTGTAGGGCATGTCTATGACGTTGGGCAATCTGCTGAGCCGATGGGCGTAAGTCTGCGGGTCGAACTGCGGGTTTTCGCCAGTCGTTTCGCAGCTTTCGTCGAAGGCAAGGAAGTTGCGCGTCTGCCAGTCGAGGAGCAAGCTGTCAATCTCTTGCGTCTGAAGTCCTTCGGGAAGGGCGAGCGTCGTCTCGTCGATGTAGTCTTCGTAGTCTTCCTCTTCCTGTGCCGAGAGGTGGAGCGCGGAGCAAGGGGCAAGGAGCAAGAGGAGGGTGGGGAATATGTTGCGGATGTTCATTACTGTAGTTGTTTAGAAGTTAAGTACGCATTGTATGCCGGGAGTGGTGCTGCGGTGGTGCATGTCGAAGCGTTCTGTCTCAATCATCGTCGGCTGGAGTCGCAGGCTGAGGTCGCGTGAAAGTTCGAAGGTCGAGAGTTCTGCATCGACGTAGGCATCGATGACCGAGAGGAGATAGACGCCTCCGAAGGCGAAGATGCTGAGGTCGCGGAAGCGTCGGAACGTGTCCTTCTTGCTTCTGAAGATGCCTTTGAAGCGTTCTTCTTTACCCGCGATGTTGTAGTTCGGCGGCAGCATCTTCTCGTAGCTCTTCGTGTTGGGGTCGCTGTCCATGATGTCGAGGTAGGCTTGCGAATAGTCGGAGAGCATTTGTCCGTTCCAAGTGAGCGCGTAGATGCAACCGAGGAAGCCTCCGTAGATAATGGGGAGTTTCCAGTATTTGCGGTTGTAGAGCTGTCCTGCTCCTGGCAGCACGAGCGCGAGCCACAGGGCGCGGATGGGCTGGGGCTTGAAGGAGGGGAGTTCTTCTCCGTTCAGTTTCTGCTCGAGGATGTCGCCTGTGATGGCGAGGATGGCAGTCGTGTCGATGGCTACGGAATCGGTCTTCAGGGCGTCGATGGCAGCATCGATGGAGTCCGGCAAGAGCACAGTCTTCCCTTCCTGCGCCGAGATGGGGAGCAAGGAGCATGCTGCAAGGAGCAAGAGGAAAGCGTGCCGTAGAGTCATCAGTCGCGGAGTTTGTCGAGCATTTCAATGATTCGTTCCAGTTCTGCCTCGCCGTTGAAGGGGATGCTTATCTTCCCTTTGCCGCTTTCGGAGCAGGTCATTTCGACGCGTGTCTTGAAGATTTTGCGGAGGCCTTCGCGCAGGACGTTGTAGTCGGCACTGAGGTTGGAGCCTTTCTGCCTGATGCGTGTGCCCGTCTTGGTCTTGACGGAAGCGCCTTCGCTGAGTTGTTTCACCATGTCCTCTATCTTGCGTACGCTCATGTGGTCTTTCTTCATTTCGGCGAACACCTTGAGTTGCGCCTCGGGGTCCGAGAGGGCGAGCAGTGCGCGGGCATGGCCCATGTCTATCTCTCTGTTGCGGATAGCCATCTGCACGCTGGCGGGCAGCTTGAGCAGACGCAGATAGTTGGCGATGGTGGCACGGTTCTTGCCGACGCGCTCGCTGAGCTGGTCTTGCGTCAGGTTGTGCTGTTCGATGAGGTTCTGGTAGGCCAGAGCCACTTCGAGGGCGGTGAGGTCCTGCCGCTGTATGTTTTCCACGAGCGCCATCTCCATCATGTTTTCGTCGTCGACCGTGCGGATGTAGGCGGGGATGGTGGTGAGTCCGACGCGTTGGCTTGCCCGCCAGCGGCGTTCGCCTGCGATGATGACGTAGGTGCCGTCGCCCATGTCGCGCAGCGTGATGGGCTGTATGACGCCTATATGCCGTATGCTGTTGGCGAGTTCCTGCAGGCTGTCGTCGTCGAAGTCGCGTCGTGGCTGGTTCGGGTTCGGGCGTATGCTGTCCATGCTCACTTCGCCGAGGTTGGAAGAGCCGTCCAGGTGGATGTCTTCCGTCTGGAGCAAGGCATCGAGGCCTCTGCCAAGTGCCTGTCCCTGATATTTCTTCTTGATGGCCATCGAAGTAATTTACTATTTGACGATTTACTATTTACGATTTGTTTCCTATAGGGTGATTCAGCTGTTTAGCGCTCTGGAGTCCTCCCCACAGAGGGGGAGCTGGAGGGGGTCTTTATTTCTTGTTGATTATTTCTTGCGCCAGGGCGAGGTGTGCTTTCGAGCCGGCGGCGTCGGCGTCGTAGAGGATGGCGGGCACGCCGTGACTGGGCGCCTCGCTGAGCTTGACGTTGCGCTGGATGACGGTCTTGAAGACGAGTTCGCGGAAGTGACGCTTCACCTCTTCGTAGATCTGGTTGGCGAGGCGCAGACGGCTGTCGTACATGGTCAGCAGGAAGCCCTCTATCTCGAGACGCGGGTTCATGCGTGTCTTCACTATCTTGATGGTATTGAGCAGTTTGCTGATGCCTTCGAGGGCGAAGTACTCGCATTGCACGGGGATGATGACGCTGTCGGCGGCCGTGAGGGCGTTGACCGTGATGAGTCCGAGGCTGGGGCTGCAGTCGATGAGGATGTAGTCGTAGTCGCCTACGATGGGGGCGAGCAGGTCCTTCAAGATGCGTTCCTGGTTCTTGAAGTTCAGCAGTTCGATTTCGGCTCCCACCAGGTTGATGTGCGAAGGCACGATGTCGAGGCCTTCGATGTCGGTGGTGTATATGATTTCGCGTATGTCAACCTGTCCGAGCAGCGCGTTGTAGATGGAGTGTTCCAGTTTGCTCACATCCACTCCCATGCCGCTCGACGCATTGGCCTGCGGGTCGGCATCGACGAGCAGCACTTTCTTCTCGAGCGTGGCAAGCGATGCTGCAAGGTTCATGCTCGTGGTGGTCTTGCCCACACCGCCCTTCTGGTTGACGATTGCTATGGTTTTGCTCATCTCTTATTTTACGGTTTAACGATTGACGACTTATTTAATGTACAATTTAGCAATGTACAATGTACAATTGATGTACAATTTGTTTATTTTGCTTCTTACCCCTTGTCTTTTCCTCCCTCCAAAGGGGGCTAAGAGTGGGGGCGTAGAATTTTTATTTTGCAAATATACGCCAATTGTTTGAAATAAGCCCTTTTTTGAGCCGCCATTCTGCTTAAAATGTTGATAACCGATTGTTTTTGTTGATAACTGGACGTAATTATTCGCAAAAAGTGGTGTGTAACGCAAGTTCCGCCAGCTGTGGAAAGAAGTCGAAAGTAGCTTTTTTGCTTGCCCCGCCGGTACGCAGACGTCTCGTCTGCGGTCAGAGCCATTGGCGTGACACCTACGTATCTGAGCGGTAAGGAACACAGGCGCCCTCTCCCCTCCCATTGAAGGGGAACAGACCCTACCCCTGACCTCTCCCTGAAGTCATAGGCAGCAAGTCCGAAAATTCACGACACAATTTCCACCTTCTCCATAGGGCAATCGCCTCCCCTGCACGCCGTCCTTTTTCACGCTCCACGTTGTGTAAGCCGATGCTCCACGTTGCATCGCCTTTTCCTCCACGTTAACTTACCCCTTTCCCCTTTCAATTTTCCCCTTCATTCTTTGTTTTGTTTGTCGGCATGCCATGCTGACCTAACACTTTCTTAACTCCCTTCGGCAAAAAGCCCCTTTCTAACCCGCTGATTCCCAGTAGCGATTAAAAATATGCCCATTTCCCGCTTTTTCCGGCCCTTAGTACCGTAGCAGCAAAAAAACGCCGCCAGAGCGCGACCCGATGCGAAAACTTCTGACAAACGCCCCTTTCGGCTGCGGCAAAAAGAGAAAGGAATCTCGCACAGAAAACAGAAATCAGAAAAAAATCTCACGAGGAGAGGCTAAAGGGTAATGGAAGTTCTGCCGGGAAGCTTTGACCGCAGGCGAGACGCCTGCGTACCAACCAATCCAGTCGGCCTGCCCGCGGTTCCCCTCCCATCGAAGGGGAGGGGTTAGGGGTGGGGTAGTATCTCGCACAGAAAACACATAAAAGTAGAAAGTCTTCTCACAATGAGAGGCTTCAGCCTCTTTTCCCCTCCCCTCGAAGGGGAGGGGTTAGGGGTGGGGACATTGTTACAGATATTCCCTTGTTCGAGCGGGTTTGCAATCCGCCAGAACGGGTGCAAACTATTGTTGTCCGGGGAAAATCCAGAGCACCTCTACTTATGCGCCTATTATTCGGCTTCCCTGATGAAAAGCAGTTTAAGGGGGCTTGCCAAAAGTCTCGAAGAGACGACAGAACACAGACGGGGGTGTTAACCCCCGGTAGTAGTGCGGCAACGAAAGAAGCCCCGACAGGGCGACAGAGTTCTTAATGTGTTGTCCACTAACTTATTGGACTTTCTGTCGCCCCTTTAGGGCTTCTTTTTCCCGCCATGTTCCTTACCGGGGGTTTCACCCCCGTCTGTGGTCTGTCGCGCCTTCGGCGCTTATTTACCGGACACTAATAGATGCAAACAGCCCCTCCCACTTAGGGGAGGATAAGAGGGTGCTGTAGAAGGCCTCTCCCAAATCCTCCCCTAAAAGGAAGGACTTCTTGTGGGGAGGGGGAGTAAGCCTGTAGTCAGACCGGGAACTTCCCGCCAGAAACAGAACATCCCGCACTCCTTTGGGATGGAATGCGGGATGTCCTTGTATCGTTTCGGCGGGGCTTTTCCGCTGCCGCTGCTATCTTCTCTGGCGGCGGGCACTGACGCGCGGAGAAGTGTTGGCAGGAGCCTCGCTCTTCTCCTTCTTGGTAGCGCTTTCGCTGGAACCGCTCTTGGCTGTTGCTTCGGTGCGTGCCTGCTTCGACTTCTTTCCTCCGAAAAGCAAGCCCTTCGGCTTCTCTTCCTTCGTTTCCATTTCGGCCTCAAGGCTGTCCTTCTTCGTGGTGTCGGGCAGGAAGCCGTTGCCCCAGACGTTCTTCTCGAAGTCGCTGATCTGCTTCTCTATGCGTGTCTGCTCTGCCACCATGTCGCTGTCGGTCGGGCAATAGTTCTGTAGCACCTTGCCCTGCATGTTGTTGGTCTTGTAGATTTTGCCCTCGTAGCGGTTCATGGCGAAGAAGTCGTCGGCCGTCATGTTGGTGACGTTGTTGAGGTTGCTGGCCATCATGGGCAACTTGGCGAGCCAGGGAGCCACATCGTCGTAGCGAATCCAGAAGAGAGGATAGGGAGTGGCGTCGCTGCTAAACTCGTCTGCGCCTCGCATGAGGATGGGGCAGAGGGCCGTCACCTTGGTGGAGAAAGTGCCGGTGCGCTGGTCCATGTAGATGCTCTCCTTGAGGTAGTAGCGCGTTGCCTCGGCGCTCGGCACGTCGCTGTCGGCAACGGTCAGCTTTCCTCCGTTTTCTTCGTAGTAGATGCCGTAGCGCTCCAGCATGTCCTTCACGGCCAGCTTGTCCTTCTCGTCGAACGACTCGTTGCCGTCGAGCTTGTAGGTGTAGGCCGTGACGCGACCCGTCAGGATGAGGCGGAAGAGGTAGGTGAAGAGGTTCACCTGCTTGCCCATCGGCTCAACGGGGTAGTACATCGGAGCGTTCTTGTCCTTCGTCAAATCGAGCTGCCGGTAGATGTCGCGCTTCCATACTACATCATCGGGCATAGAGACCGTGGTGGGGAACATGAGCGACGCGCGGTCGCTGCCTGCGGGCTTGGCTGCCTGCTCGGTCTTCTCAGGAGTCGGGACTCGACGCTTTGCCGGCTGAGCTTGTACGGCACTTGCCACCAGGAGCGTGACCGTTATGAGAGAAAGTATGCGTTTCATTGCTATTATTACGTTATTACGTTATTTCGTTGTTACGTTATCTCGTTATGACGTGGGTTACGCCATGCTTTGTTTTATTTGATGATGACCTCCATGACGCTGTTGAGCGTACGCTCTATGCCGTCGGGACCTGTGGCATGAATGTCTCTGATGAAGAGGTGCTTGTTGCGAGCCAGCCCGCGCATCTGAGCCTTCTGCTGGTCGGAGAACTTCGCGCCGTTGCTCTTGTAGGGCACAGCATTGCCCATTGCGTCGAAGAGAAGCATCTCGAAGCTGCTCACACGGAAGGCGATGTTCAGCAAGCCGTCGTCGATGGCCGCGCCGATGCCTTCGGTGCCCATGAGTATCTGCTTCGAGAGGCCGCCGCCCGTGAAGTGCTCTTCGCCCCCGCCGTCAGCTGCATAGGCAATGAAGGCCGTAGGGTCGGGCAACTTTCGCACGCGGAACGTGAACTTGCCCATCTCCTGCATGCGCCCTTCGCTCTCGGCTGCAACGGTGATGACGGCTTCCGTGCCAGGCGTCGTAGGCTTGGCTATGTACTTGCCCTCGCCTTTCTGCTCGAAGCTGCCGCCTGTCATGCTCACGCGCAACTTGCTGCTCGGGATGCCGGGCACCGAGACGCTCATCGGGTTGTCGTAGCCCGCATAGAGCACATTCATGATGTCTGCGCTCACCGTCGCACTGGGAGCCACGACGCTGTACTTCTGAGAGAAGTCGCGACGTACCTTCTCTCCCGAGCCGTTCAGCATTTCGATGTAGCCGCTGAACGTGAAGTCGCCCGTCTTCGTACACACGGTTTCGTACAGACCCTTGTCGCTCTGTATCTGCTTGCCGCCGATGTAGATGGTCGGGCGACGCGTCGTATCGACGGCAGCCATGATGATCTGTGCACTGAAGCGACCGCCTTGCACCACGGTCTGAGCATTGGGAATGACGTAGGCATTCAGCTGGTTGACGCGGATGTCCTTCACGTCAACATTGCTGATGAGGTTGTGGAGCACTTCGCCTTCGGCCGTGCGCACATCATTCTGCAACTTGGTAAGCAGCGTTACGGCTGCAGCTGTAGGCATGTTCTCGAAGGCATATTCCTGCCAATTCTTGCCGAGGACCTTTCCCTTGGTTGGCACTTCGGTGGAAAGATTGCTGCTGATAATCTCTCGTTTCTCCTTGTCCGTCACCATCTTCACGATGCGTTCGCGATAGTTGTTGATGGCATTGAAGAGTTCTTTGCCGCGTCCCGTGCCAGGAGCAAGCATTACCTGCGTGCTGGCTTCCAAGTCTTCGCGGTTCTTTATGTTGTTGACGTCAGCTTCCTTGCCGTCGCTCTTACGAACGATGGCCTCCTTCAGCTCCTCTGCAAGATTGTAGAGTGAGTCGCTCATGCCACGAACATATTGTGCCTTCTCGTACCATTGTTTCACCTTCGCAGGGTTGTTCTTCATCTGCTGGTCGAAGGTGCTGTAGATGCCCATGTTGGATTTGGAGGCATTGTCGGTACTCTTCTTCAACCCGTCTGCCACAAGAGAGAAACCTTCGAGTACGTCGGTCGATACGTTGAGTGCCAGCATGGCCAACAGCACCAGGTACATCAGATTTATCATCTTCTGACGGGGCGATATCCTTTTCTTCTTTATAGGCATTGCTTTCTGAATAGTCGGATTATTCTGAATGCTCTGAGTATTCTGGTTTATCGGAATACGGTGAGCTTTTACTTCTCGCTTTGTGTTGCGCCGGGCACACTGCCCATGTTGATGGTGAGGGCGCCGATCATGCGGGCATAGACGTTGTTGAGTTCCTCAATCTGCTGGGCCATGCGGCGCGTTTGCTCATCGATTTGCTCGATGGTTCCTACCTGCTTGCTGATGTTGCGCAGCTGGAGTTCGTAAACAGTGGCAATGCCGGTGAGCGAACGGTTGAGGTTCTCCATCTCTTCGCTATCGGTGGTCATGCGCTCAGCCTGTTTTCTGACGCGCGACAGGACGTCGGTGAGTTCGGTAAGCTCTTCGGCGTAGTTCTTGACAGCCTCTTCGATGGCAGCGGGATCTGTAGCCTTGATTTGGTTGGGGTCCACGGCGGGGCCGCCGTTCTGTATCTGTTCGAGGGCGAGCTGTGCCTGTGCTGCGGCCTGACCTGCTGCGGCGAGGTTGGCTGCAGCTGCGCTCAAGCCTGTGCCTGCTGCCAGTGCATCGGGGTCGATGTTACCGTTGGCAGCGACTGTGCCGCCAGCCACGATGGGTGCTCCTCCACCGATGACGATGGGACCTTCCGGCACTTCGGCTCCTTCGGGCAACGGAGTACCGCCTGCCACGACGATTGCCTGCCCTCCGCCCACTGCGTTGCTTGTCTCGCCGCTGGGCACTTTCTCGTAGGTCTTCTCGAAGCCTGAGATGAAGAACACCAGCACTTCCGTTATCATGCTGACGAACAGAATCTCGTTAGCACCGGGGATGTGTGTCAGTTTGAACAAGGCACCTAAGACGACGACTGCAGCACCCCAGCTGTAGGCATAGTTCATAAATACTTGGCCGGACGGGGAGTCCATCCATTTTTGAAGTTTTGCTATAGGATTCATGATGTTTGTATCTTTTCTGTTGAATGATTTGTTTTGATGGGGAAGAAGTGTTTTAGCGTCGTGTCTTGCGTGTGCTGAGCGTTTGTCCTGTGGAGGATGTCTTTGGACTCTTGCTCTTTCCGCCTTTTGCGGCGTTGCTGTTGCTGCCGTTTGCTTTGTTTGTGCCGGACTTGTCGTTGACCATGGTGCGGACGCAACGGAAGCCGATGAAGCATCGCGGCTGGTTCTGGTATTCGTAAGAGCGCCATGCGCTGCGTATCATGCTCTCAGGGTCTTTCCAGGAGCCTCCACGCACGGACTTCTTCTTCAGGCGGTAGGGGTCTTCCTTGGCTGCGTTGTAGGAGAGTTCCGGGTTCATGTCTGCCATGCTTTCCACGCCGGCTTCTGTATAGACGGTGCTGGTCCATTCGGCCACGTTGCCTGCCATGTCGTAGAGTCCGTTGCTGTTGGCGCTGAAGATGCCGCACTTGCTGGTGATGAGCGAGCCGTCCTGGGTGTAGTTGCCCCGGTCGGGTTTGAAGTTGGCATAGAAGCATCCTTTGTCGCTCTTCACCTCTTTGCTTTCCCAGGGGAACGGGTTGCCTTCTTTGCCTCGTGCTGCGTACTCCCATTCCACTTCGCTGGGCAGGCGGTAGCGCTGTATTTGCTTGGCGTAGCCTCCCAGTCCTTTCATGAGGAAGTTGGTGCGCCATGCGCAGAAGGCATTCGCTTGTTCCCAGGTGATGCCTACTACGGGATAGTCGTCGAAGGCAGGGTTGGAGAAGTAGAGCTTCATGTAGCGCTCGTTGTTGGCGTTCTGGAAGTCGTTGACCCAGCAAGTGGTGTCGGGGTATATATTAACAATGTATGTGTTGAGGAAGTCCCACGGTCCGGAGAGCGGGCGCGTGATGGTCTGTCGCTGGATGTGTCCGTCGTCGTCTATCCATGCTGTGTCCTTGCTGATGATGACCTGCTCGGTGGGGACGGCGTGGTCTGTGTTGAGGTCACGCTCTTCGGGGTTGAGGCGGTACTTTCGCTGTGCGGCAGCCACGTAGTCGTAGATTTCGTAGCGATAGTTCATCTGGCTTGCGTCGAGCATCTTAGTGCCGTCGATGGGATGGATGACATAGACGCTCTGTATTGCGCGGTCTTCATCCTCGTTGGCCTTTCGCCAGGGAATGTTTTTGCTCCAGTCGAGGTGAGGCGTGATGGGGTTTCCTTCCTTGTCCTCCTCGATTTTGTACGTTTCGTCGCCTCCGTAGGCTGGGTCGGCGAGTCGCTCGCGGATGATGCTGTCGCGCACCCAGTTGACGAACTGTCGGTACTTGGCGTTGCTCACCTCGTGCTGGTCCATCCAGAATCCGTCCACGCTGATGTCGCGCAGGGGGAAGTCGGTGCCCCAGAGAGTATCGTTCTTTTCGAGACCGATTTTGAGGGAGCCTTTGTGAACGGCAACCATGCCGAAGGGGGTAGGCTCTGAGACGGCAGAGCCTTTGACACCGGTGATTTCGCCGCCTACGGCGTTAGCCGATGAGCTGGAGCCGAGGCAGGAGGCCAGTGCCATGCAGCCTATGGCCGCACCTACTAAAAACAGACTTGTTGTCTTCATAGCTGAGTATTTATAGGATATCCTAGGGGTTTCTAGGTTTTCCTAGGGTTTTTTCTAGGTTTTTTTTCTAGGGTTTTCTAGGCTTTCCTAGGTTTTCCTAGGGTTTCCTAGGTTTTCCTAGGCTTTTCTAGGGTTTCTTTGTTTTCTTTTTCTATAGCAGTCGGACGGACTTGTGCAGGTTCTTTCCTTTCTTATATATATCGAGTTCGTGCTGATATCCGATGAGTATTTCGTGTGTTCCGTTGAGTGCTCCCACTCCTCCGGTGTAGATTTCGTAGGAGTATCCGATGTTGATTCCGTGGAAGTCGAAGCCGAGGAGTACGCCTACGCTGATGGTCGGGCTGTACATGATGCCGCCGTAGATTTTGTGCTTGTTGCCGTCGTAGAGGAGTCGGGCGTTGATGTCGCCTCTCCAGAACATGAGGTCGGAGCGCAGCATGGCGTCCATGGCGAGTTTGTAGCGCGGTTGGCGGAAGCTGAGGGTGTAGCCTCCTTGCACCATGAAGGTGGGTTCTATGCTCACTTCGTGCGTCTTGTCGTCGCCGAGCTTGAGGGTTGGCCCGAGCAGATGGATGGCGCTGACGCCTGCGTACCAGAGCTTTTTGTAGGTGTAGCGCAGTCCGATGTCGAGGTCGAAGGCGTTGCCTTTCACGTCGCTTGTAGCGAAGGCGGGGTCTCCGGTTTCGTTGAGGTCGAGCTTAGAGCCGTTGAATCCTACCATGAGTAGTGCCGGCCGTATGCCGATGCTTGCGCGTCCGCCGAGGAATTTCTGGTGGAAGGCGTACTGCAGCTGTATCTTCTTGTTCGTGAAGGCGCCTATGTTGTCGTTGAGGAACGCGGCGCCCACGCCGTGTTTCGGCCCGATGAAGAAGAGCGGCATGTCGGCGTTGAAGACCATAGTCATGGGAGCTCCTTCGAAGCCGACCATCTGCATGCTGACGCCCGCCTGTACGTTCAGTTTGCTGTCCAGCCCCGCCGCTGCGGGGTTGTAGTAGGACTGCAGCGCCCAAGTGTTGGTAAACGCCGCGTCGAACTGTGCCCTTGCCGTGAGGGACACGATGAGCATACCTATCCAGAGCAGTCTTTTCATCCTGTCTATTATAACGATGTGGATTGCCGGTTTATTGTGTCGGGGCACGCATAATTTCGTAGAAAGGTACAATTTTTATTCCTTTTTGCCCAAATCGGCCGTTAGAATGTGTTCCGGCGTGCTGTTTCTGCCTGACATGACGACGGCGGAAATGCCGGCTCCGCAATTCTCCTGCGATGCTTCCCGAAGGAGGGGGGGAGCGATGCTTTGCGGAGGTTTTGTAAAGATTTTTTTCGTTGTTTTCGGTTTCGGCGAGCCGTTTTCCGAGATGCTCCACGGAGAATCGGCTTACACTCCACGGAGAATTGGCCTACACTCCACGGAGAATCGGCTTACGCTCCACGTTGTTTCGGCCCACGCTCCACGGAGCATTTTCGAGGAAAACAGGCGGCGCGGGCAAGTGCCTCATAGTGAAGCTGTTGAGCGGGCTGCCTGGTTTACCCGCCGACGCGCTTCCTTTGCGGAGCTGCGGCCTGCGGGGTGATGTCGTGAAAAATTCGGGGTGTAAGCGTTGCCGCCGGAGTGTCTAAGGTTTTCTGAAGTCTTCCCAGCCGTCGATGTCTTCGAGGAAGGTGGCGTTCTGCTTCGGAGCGGCATTCTGGTACGCTTCCTTGCTGACCTCGTTGTAGGTCGAATCGTTTCCGAGGAAGTACTGTATGCCGCTGGAGACCATCTCGTTGTTCTGGATGGCGAACTTCTCGCGTGTCTCGCCTTTGGCGGCTGGCATGCTGTTCTTCAGCCTGATGAACTGCGAGATGAGGGCGCCGTCGCGGTTGGAGCCGTTGCGCATGATGATGCCGTCGGGCGTGATGCCGAGGCCGATGCGCTCGTGGTCAACGAAGGTGATGAGGTTCAGCGTGTCCTTCGCATAGGAATAGATGGCGGCATAGGGCGGGTCGCTGCGCAAGAGCACTTCGGGCACTTCGTCGCCGTCCAAGTCGGTGGAGATGAAGAGGATGGGCAAGTGCTGCTTGTAGTCCAGCGCTTTCCTCTTGTGTACTTCGCTGGTGCTTTCTATCAGCTTCCAGGCGGCCGAAAGCGCCTCCTTGGAACAGGGCAGGGGCACCTTGGCAAGTTCGGTGTACTCCAAGCTGTTGTCCGTCAGGATGGTTGTCAGGGAGTCGCCCTTCCCCTTTTTGCCATCTTTCGACTGGAAGTAGTCGCAGCTCGTTGGCAGCAATGTGGCTGAAGCCAGTACTATGGAATAGAGAAACCTTCTCATGGGTTCTGCGGTTTTTACGGTTATGCGAAGGCAAAGTTACGACTTCTTTTTCTTCTGACCAAAGAAAGTAGTGGAATTTTTACCCGAAAGGCACGATAAACAATAAAAAGTAGGGAAAGTTCACCTACTTTCGTCTTTTTTTCACTATCTTTGCAGCCGAAATTTACTTTATTTAAGTTTCGGGAGTTATAAGATGAAGTTAAAAAGGGAGTTAAGCGCTTTGCGCAGGAAGTTAAGCCAGCAAGCTGGCTGGACGACAGCTTCGGATGCTGGCTGCCTATATGGTATTGTCCTTTTATAACTTCCACGAGCGCAGCGAGTTTACTTCCACTTTAACTTCCACTTTAACTTCAGAAACTTCAGTTACTTTAAAATACATAAGATAAAAGAAATGGCACAGCAAGAAGATGTATTCAAGAAAATCGTATCGCATTGCAAGGAGTACGGTTTCGTTTTCCCCTCAAGTGATATCTACGACGGCTTGGGCGCCGTCTATGACTACGGCCAGAACGGCGTAGAGCTGAAGAACAACATCAAGCAGTACTGGTGGCAGAGCATGGTGCTGCTGCACGAGAACATCGTGGGCATCGACGCCGCTATCTTCATGCACCCCACCACTTGGAAGGCCAGCGGACACGTGGACGCCTTCAACGACCCCCTCATCGACAATCGCGACTCGAAGAAGCGCTATCGTGCCGATGTCCTCATCGAAGACCAGCTCGGCAAGTATGAGGATAAGATTCAGAAGGAGATAGAAAAGGCCCGCAAGCGCTTCGGCGACAAGTTCGACGAAGTACAGTTCCGCGCCACCAACGAGCGTGTGCTCGAGAACCAGGCTAAGTTCGACAACCTCCACCACCGCTACCAGGAGGCCATGAACGCCGCCGGAGGCATCGACCTCGAAGGCCTCAAGCAGATCATCCTCGACGAGGAAATCGTCTGCCCCATCAGCGGTACACGCAACTGGACCGACGTCCGCCAGTTCAACCTCATGTTCAAGACCGAGATGGGCAGCACCGCCGACGGCGCCTCCACCATCTACCTCCGCCCCGAAACGGCGCAAGGCATCTTCGTCAACTACCTCAACGTGCAGAAGACCGGCCGCATGAAGATTCCCTTCGGCATCGCACAGATAGGCAAAGCCTTCCGCAACGAAATCGTAGCACGCCAGTTCATCTTCCGCATGCGAGAGTTCGAACAGATGGAGATGCAGTTCTTCATCCAGCCCGGCACCGAGCTGGACTGGTTCGCCAAGTGGAAGGAAACACGCATGAAATGGCACCAGAACCTCGGCTTCGGCGCTGAGAACTACCGCTTCCACGACCACGACAAGCTCGCCCACTACGCCAACGCAGCCACCGACATCGAGTTCCGCATGCCCTTCGGCTTCAAGGAAGTGGAAGGCATACACAGCCGCACCGACTTCGACCTCTCGCAGCATGCCAAGTACAGCGGCAAGAAGATAGAGTACTTCGACCCCGACCGCAACGAAAGCTACACGCCGTATGTCATCGAGACCTCCATCGGAGTGGACCGCATGTTCCTCTCCATCATGTGCCACAGCTACGAGGAACAGCAGCTGCCCGACGGACAGACACGCACCGTGCTGCACCTGCCCGCAGCCCTCGCACCGGTGAAGCTCGCCGTCTTCCCTCTCACAAAGAAGGACTGCATGCCCGAAAAGGCTCAGGAAATCATCAACGACCTGCGCTTCCACTTCAATTGCAAGTACGAAGAAAAAGACCAGATAGGCAAGCGCTACCGCCGCATGGACGCCATAGGCTGCCCCTATTGCGTCACCGTCGATCAGCAGACGCTCGAAGACAACACGGTGACTCTCCGCGACCGCGACACGATGGAACAGCGCCGCGTCAATATCAGCGACTTGCGCAGCATCATCGAGGACAAGGTGAGCATCACCTCTCTCCTCAAAAAACTGCTCTGAGAATAAGATGAACCGCAAACTTTCAGCCATCCTCCTCTGCCCGCTGCTCCTCCTGGCCTCTTGCAAGGACAGCGACCGCAGCTACGATGTCCGCCACGACTGGCAGGCACGCAACGCCCAGTGGTTCGCCGAGGTGTACGACGCGGCACAGGCTTCCATAGCACAAGCCAAGGCACAATATGGCGGAGAATGGGAGAAGCACTGCGATTGGCGCGTCTATCGGACGTTGCTGAAAAGCCAGGACGTGCAGGGACCGGCTACCGACTACATCGTCTGCAAGATAAACGAGCGCGGCAACGGCGACTGGAGTCCGGCCTATACCGACAGCGTACGCCTCTACTACCGCGGCTGGATCATGGACGAAAACTATCCGGAAAGCAAGACAAACATGACCGTCTTCAGCCAAACCTACTACGGCGACTTCGACAAGACCACGGCGGCTCCTATCGCCATGCCTGTCCTGAGCACCGTAGAAGGCTTTATGACCGCCGTACAGTACATGGTCAAAGGCGACGACTGGCTGGTCTATATCCCTCAGCAACTGGCATATAAGGACTTGGCTTCCGATGCCATCCCTGCCTACAGCACGTTGCTCTACCACCTCCGCATAGAGCTTGTACACAAGAGCGGCACAGGCATGTCCGAGTGGAGATAACGGCATTTACCATTTAGCCATTCAGTCATTTACCATTTAACCATTTAGCCATTTGCCATTTATTACTACCCTGCGCAACAATAGCCACGGGTAAATAGAAAATGGTAAATGGCTAAATGGTTAAATGGTATATGTGCGATGGCGGATTACCTAATGTTGCCTCGAATCTTAGTCAAGTAAGCGTTGAGCGCCTCCTCGTCGCGGTTGTCGATAATCTGTATTAAATCTTTCAGTTCGGAGCGAATGCCTTCGACGTGTGCCTTGGTGCGAGGGTTGAAGAGTATCTCGCGCAGCAGCGTGTCGTCCTCGCTTAGGACGCCTTTCGCTATTGTCAGATGGCGCTTGAACGTCGTGCCGGGAGCGTCCTGATGCTTCATTACGGCCGAGAAGACAAAGGTGCTCACGAAGGGTACCGACAGGCTGTAGGCCATCGCCTCGTCGTGTTCGTCGAAGCTGTACTCGTGGACATTCAGCCCGAGACGGCGGTAGAGGTCGAGGAAAAAGATGCGTCCCATGTAGTCGCCCTCGTTGATGACGATGGCATTCTCCGAGGAGAGTGCCCCGAGGTTGGCAAACGTGGGGCCGAACATCGGGTGCGTCGAGACGTAGCGTCGGCCGGTCTGCTCGTAGAAGTCCTTCAGGCCGGTCTTCACCGAAGAGATGTCCGAGATGATGCAGTCCGAGGGGAGATAGGGGATGACCTGCCGGAAGACGTCGGTGGTGTACTTCAGTGTGACGGCGTTGATGACGAGTTCCGGGCGGAAATCGCGTATCTCGTCGAGCGTTGTGAAACGTTGCGTGTTGTAGAGAAAACGCATTCGGCGCGCATCAATCTCATAGACGGCGCACTCATGATCGAAGGAAAGGACGTCGGTAAAGAAGCTTCCCATCTTGCCGGCGCCAAGGATAAGGATTCTCATCTTAGGATTTACCATTTAATCATTTACCATTTACCATTTACCATTTGCTGTTTTACCATTTGGCCATCTCCATTTCGCTTGTCTTTCAGATGCAATTAAATGGTAAATGGCTAAATGGTAAATGCTTTTACTTGTTGATTATCTCCATTTGCTGGCGGACGCTCTCTTCGTGAATGTGCTCGAAGATGTTCTTGATGCATTGCGTGTCGATGCCGAGCAGCGAACCTTGTGCACCCCGCTTGTCGAGTATCTCGCTGTAGCGGCGTGTCTGCACGATGGTCATGCCGCTCTCCTTCTTGTATTCGCCGATGCTGCGGCACACCTTCATGCGCTTGGCGAGCAAGTCGATGAGTTCGTTGTCGAGTTCGTCTATTTCCTGTCGGAGGCCTTTGAGTCGGTCGGGATGCTCCGAGGTGTCGCGGAAGACGAGGCGCGACACGATGAAGTCGAGCACTTCGGGTGTCACCTGTTGCGAAGCGTCGCTCCATGCCTTGTCGGGGTCGCAGTGGCTCTCCACGATGAGGCCGTCGAAGCCCAGGTCCATCGCTTCCTGGCAGAGCGAAGCAATCAGGTCGCGTCGGCCGCTGATGTGGCTCGGGTCGCACACGATGGGCAGCAGCGGCAGCCGGCGCTTCAGCTCGATGGGAATCTGCCACATCGGTTCGTTGCGGTACAGCTTCTTCTCGTAGCTGCTGAAGCCCCTGTGGATGGCGCCAAGCTTCTGTATGCCAGCACCGTTGATGCGCTCCAATGCGCCTATCCAAAGCTCGATGTCGGGGTTCACGGGGTTCTTGACGAGGACCGTCGTGTCGGTGCCTCTCAGCGCGTCGGCAAGGGCTTGCACGGCAAAGGGGTTGGCCGTGGTGCGTGCTCCTACCCAGAGGATGTCGATGCCATACTTGAGGGCCAGCTCCACGTGCTCAGGCGTTGCTACTTCCGTGGCTGTGAGCATGCCCGTCTCCTTCTTCACGTTTTCCATCCAGGGGAGTGCCGGTTCGCCGTGACCTTCGAAGCCTCCGGGCTTCGTGCGCGGCTTCCACACTCCTGCACGGAAGATGTGGCAGCCTTTGCCAGCCAGCTGCTTGGCGGTCGTCATCACTTGTTCTTCTGTCTCGGCACTGCAAGGACCGGCGATGATGAAGGCACGTTCCTGGTCGCTTGGCAGGTTCAGGGGGGTCAGATTCAGTTCCATATCGTTTTTCTTTGTTTCGTTATTTCGTTATTACGTTATGTCGTTATCACGATGATTTTATGTCGTTTCACGATGATTCTATTTCGTTGAGACGTCCTGTCCCATTAGCTTCTTTACTCTTCGCAAGGCTTCGTCCAGCTTCTCCTCCTTCGCGCAGAGGCTGATGCGGACGTAGCGCTCGCCGTTGCTGCCGAAGATGAAGCCGGGCGTGATGAACACCCTTGCCTCGTGAAGCACGCGCTCCGTCAGCTCTTCTACATTATTATAAGTGTCGGGGATGCGTCCCCAAAGGAACATGCCCGTTTGCTGCGGGTCGAACTGGCAGCCAAGGACTTGCATGATTTCCTCCGCATAGCGGCGGCGTGGCGCGTAGGTCTCGACGTTGGCCTGCAGGTGCCATTGCTCCGAGTTGTCGTATGCCTTGGCAGCAGCCAGCTGGATGGCGCGGAAAGTGCCGCTGTCGATGTTCGACTTCACCTTCAGTATCCACTGGACGAACTGCTTGTTGCTGGCAAGCATGCCTACGCGCCAGCCCGGCATGTTGTGGCTCTTCGACATCGAATTGAACTCGATGCAGCACTCCTTGGCACGCGGCACTTGGAGAATGGAAAGGAGACCAAGACCCTCCCCCAACCCTTCCCTTGCAGGGAGGGGAGCAGATAGTTCTTCTGCTGAAAAAGTAACTTCTCCCATCCCTGCAAGGGAGGGGTTGGGGGTGGGGGTGGGTCCGTTGGGTCTTATGAAGCTGTAGGGATTGTCGTTCACCACGATGATGCCGTGGCGCAAGGCGAAATCGACGAGCCGCTCGTAGGTCTCGCGTCTTGCCCTTGCTCCAGTCGGCATGTTCGGGTAGTTCGTCCAAAGGAGCTTCACGCGGCTGAGGTCCATCTTTTCGAGTTGTTCGAAGTCCGGCTGCCAGTCATTCTCGGGCAGAAGGTCGTAGTTGACAATCTTTGCGCCGAGCAGCTTGGAGAGACTCGTATAGGTGGGATAGCCCGGATTGGGCACAAGCACCTCATCGCCGGGGTTGACGAAGGCCAGAGTGACATGCAGGATGCCCTCCTTGCTGCCAATGAGCGGCTGTATCTCGGTGCTCGGATCAAGCTCTACACCATACCAGCGTTTGTAGAAACGCGCCATAGCGGAGCGCAACTCGGGGATGCCTACAGTAGGCTGATAGCCGTGGGCCGTGGGCTTTTGGGCTTCCTCGCAGAGCGTCTCGACGGTTTCCGGCGAAGGCGGCATGTCGGGGCTTCCGATGGCGAGGCTGATGATGTCCTTCCCTTCGGCGTTCATGGCTGCCACTTCCTTCAGCTTGCGACTGAAATAATACTCTGTTACGTCGGCCAGCCTGTCAGCAGGCCTGAAGTTCAATTCATAGTTCATAATACTCAATTCATTTATGTTTCGGGAGTTCTTCGTTGCGGTCTGTAAGGTTCGGGCCGCGTGTACGATAGCATTTCACTACTTCCGAAGTTGAGTTGTTTCATTAGTCTTGTTGCCGGAGATATGCTGTTATGTTCGTTGCTCCTACATGTAGGAGTGATTGCTCCTTCATGTAAGAGCAATTGCTCCTTCATGTAGGAGCAAAGGACCTCCTTGGTTATACATGCATTCCATATGTGCCAAGTTGCTTGAGTTCGCGAGTTAGGGGAGTGATGGCATTGAGTGCCTGCCGGTAGCGTCGCTCGTCGCCGAAGGTGAGGTCGATGTAGAACATGTACTGCCACTCCTGCCCGATGATGGGCAGACTCTGTATTTTTGTCAGGTTGAGCTTGTAGAAGGAGAGGACCGACAGGATGGCGCTCAGGCTGCCTTCCTCGTGGGGGAGGGTGAAGACGAGGCTCGCCTTGTTGATGGAGCCTCTGCTTCTGATGGCCGTAGCCTTCTCGGGGTGAGCCAGGACGAGGAAGCGCGTGAAGTTGTGCTTGTTCGTCTCGATGCCATCTTGCAGCACCTTCATGCAGTAGATGTCGGCAGCGTCGCGGTGGCAGATAGCGGCGTGTCCGTGTCTTTGCTCGCGGCTGATGTCGGCTGCAGCACCTGCCGTGTCGGTCGTTTCCACTATCTTCAGCCCCGGGTGTCGCGAGAGGAACTGGCGGCACTGCATGAGTGCGACGGGATGGGAGTTCACCTCCTTGATGTCCTCCCAACTCTCATCGGGCAGACACATGATGCTGTGCTTGATGCGTAGCTTGTGCTCGCCAACGATGGTCATGCCGCTGTCGCGCAGCAGTTCGTAGTTGTGGAGCAGGCTGCCGGCTATGGTGTTCTCTATGGCCATGATGCCCAGCATGTCTGTCTCCGCTTTGAGTCGGTCGAACATCTCCTCGAAGGTGTCGCAGCAGACCAGCCGCACCTCTTCTCCCTCGAAGAAGCGATGGGCTGCAATGTCGTGGAAACTGCCCTCGATGCCTTGTATTGCAATCTGTTTCATCGTTTTAATCATGCCCCCTCTCCGTTCCCCCTTTTGGGGAGTACCTTGTCGCTCCGAAGCTCTCCCCCAAAGAGGGAGCGGGGAGGGGGCTATTAAATTAAAAGTCCCGCTTCACTATGTGAGCGGGACTTCCTTTTTATCTTGTTTGTTACCTTATACCTTATTTATATATATACGACGACCCGCTTCACCTTATTCGCTAAAGTAAAAGTAATAATAGAAGCCGAAGTAAAACTTGTTGCTGTGAGTCATCGCGTTATTCTCTGTTTCTGATTTGCTGTTTCGGAGTTTCTTGTCTGTCCCGATTCCTTGTTTTCTTTCGTTTTGCGATGCAAAGATATGCCTTTTCTTTCATTCTGCCAAGAAAAAGGCAAATTATTTTATCAAAATGTAGAAAAAACAAAGAAAAGCACAGAGACAGGCGAATGTCCGCCTGCCCCTGTGCTTCAATCTTCCTCCCCTAAAGGGAGCAAAGGCTCTTTACCATTCCTCGTCCCAGAGGTTGACATCAGAGGTCTGTTCCTCCTTAACGAGAATTTGGTTGGAGTTTGAGATAGAAGCACCGCCTCTGTTGATATCCAGTGACTCTGCCATCATTTGGCAAGTGCTGAGTTGAATGGTCAGTGTCTCGGGAATAATATATGTCTTTTTCATTGTCATCTTCTTGTTTTAAAGTCCTTAAGGTCCCTAAAGTCTTTAGAGACCCTAAGGTCCTTGTTTCTTATTTCAGTATTTTCTTTCCGTTCACGATGTTAATGCCCTTCTGAGCCTTGCTCAGGCGCTGACCTGCAACATTGAAGATAGAGGTAGATTCTTCATTATTCACCCTTAATTCTTCATTTATTCCTGTTGCATCGTCTTCCTCGAAGCCATAGAAGGCCTTGACACCGCCACCACCTGTATTAGTAGCTACCTCAAGGTAAGCCTTGCCTTCAGGAATTGTGACAGAAGCATCTACAGGATAGAAGCCAACTCCATTAAATTTCTTTGCAAGAGCATAGATGCCTTCGCCACCTGTTACAGTACCATCAGAAGCCTTAAGCAGATTCCCTGTTGCTGCAGTTTGTGCTGTAGCAGTAGCAGTTTGTGTGAAGTTGACTCCATTTTCCTTCTTCAGCAACAAAGCTTCACCATGTTTTGCAGAAGTGACGGGTTCCAAGTGAACCACGCTTTCTTTTTCAGACTCAGTTACAGCAAATGCTTCGAAAGAGGCACCTGTGAAGTCATAATCATACTTAGCTACCATTGTAGCATAGCCAGCTTCAGCAGTAATGGCAAGGTCCTGAGTCGGGAGAGCCTCATCTGCCATTATCTTCAGAATGGGGTACTTGCCGCCACAAGTGAACTTCCAATCGTTGGTGAAGTCCCAGCCAAGAGTGGTCTCATAGAAGTCCTTTGTTGTTGCATCAATCCAACTAATCTGCTTGCCATTCGAGTCATCCTTTTGATTCAAAATTTTCTCGCCTGTACTGTAAACTGTGCTTTTCAGCGTATAATTGTCGGCAAATGTTACAGGGCGATCATTCCAATCAGCTTTAATGATAGCATAGGTGGAACTGCCAGTTATAGTCGGAGCGGCAACCATATTGTTGCGAACCTCAGGATTTGGGCTTACAGCTGCATCAATACGGGAAATCAAGCCACTGGCATCTCCGCTTGGATTGCTTACCGTACCCACAAAGAGGTTCTTTTCAATGGTAGCAACCTTGATTGTGCCAACAAGACCACCTGCCTGATATTGATCTGAAACAATCGTTGCGTTTGAATAGTTATTTCTCACCTCTGTTCCATCTATAGCATTTGCCACAATAGCTGCTACATGGTCATGACCTGTTATTGTGGAATTCACGACAGCGCATTTCTGAATGGTAGATGCAGAAGCTGTGCCTACGAGTCCGCCTGTATTCTGTTTGGTCGTGACTGTAATGGTGGCCCCATCAAGCACCGTATTCTGAATAGTTGCATTCTTGACGTAGCCGAATAAACCTACATGGTCTTGTGTCGAACTAGTATATGAGATATTTGACACAACATTTCCTTTCCCATCGAAAGAACCTGCGTACTTGTTAGCTTCTGTGCCAATGGGTGTATAAGCAACACCGCTCATGTTGATAGCACCTGTCAACTGTGCTACCAAGTCTGTCATTCCGCTATTGACATTAGAGGCGAATGCCATCAATTCATCGGCATTTGAGATATTGGCTACCATCCATTTGAGGACAGGATAATATCCTTCTGCGTGGAAAGTCCAGTCATTTGTCATATCCCAACCCATTGTAGAAGTATAGAAGTTTGCTGTCTGCATATCTTCAACGTCAGTGGTCTTGCCTTCATAACCATTGAGATTATCGAAGTTCATTGTCTTGCCGGCTTTCAACTCTGCATCTGCATCGTTATGGGTTGACTTAAAAGTAGTGGTTTCAGAAACTCGGTTGTTAGTCCATGTTGTTCCTGTTCTATCAGGACAGAGCGGAGTAATGTTTGTTTTTCCTGTCGTGATAGATGTTGCTGCCATAATGTTGTTTTGCACCTTTGTCGAATTGTCCGTCTCTATACGAGAGATAAAGCCTCCAACATCGCCAGTGTCATTACCGGCCTTAACTGAACCGAGGAATATGCTCTTCTCGAGTGTGAGTCCGTTTGATGTTCCTACAAAGCCTCCAGCCTGATAGTAAGAAGAATTAACCTCTGCATCGGAATAACAGTTGGAGATGGTCGTGGTTCCTTGTGTATTGCCTGCAATTGAACCTACATGGTCAAAACCCGAAACCTTAGAACCACCCGTTACGGCAACACGATTGATGGTTGTTTTATTTGCATTACCCACGATGATAGCCGTGTTTTGTGTGTAATTTGCAGAAAGAGAGACATTCGCTTTATACATACCAAGGTCGTGGATGCTTGCATTCTCTGTTCTACCGAAAAGAGCAACTTGCTTTAAACCGAGATTAGAAATACTGAAATTCTTCAGCCAATGACCTTGTCCATCAAACTCTCCCTTAAAGATGATACCGCTGTTGCCTATGCTGAAGCCTTGGAAACCTGAACCATTGAGATCAATGTCTTGTGTCAGCTTGACCTTGAAATTACCATCTTCTTTCTCGTCCATTCTTGCAGCCAGCCATTTGAGATGCTGTGGTGTGCTTGCTTGATAGTAATCACCATTTTTGCTCATATAGTTAGACTGAATGGTTCCGCAAACAGAGCAGAAACCATCAACATAACTGTGTGAAGCAAGAGCCGTTAGGTTCTCCATCTTCTTTGCACCACATACAGTACATATGGATTCATTGCCGCCAGGCGTTGTGCAGGTTGCTGCCACAGTACCTACTGGAGTCCAGTTATGCTCAGCACAACCATAGTTGGCTCCTACAACATGGAACTCGCCAAGTTGCGTCCAGCCTGTACTCTTCATGGAGTTTAAAGTCAACTTAATGTATTTGAAAGCATCCGATGTGTTGGTGGGTGTGAACTCATAAGTGGTATAATTTACATTTTTAACATAATTACGGGCTGCCGCATCTGCATCTGTCACTTCGTGAATAGTAACCCAATTGGTATTATCGTTAGAGCCTTCAACCTTCCAAGTCTTTGGAGCACGGTTGTTCCAATCGCCATCATCGTGAGTAGAGAAAGAATAACTCTTCACTGGATAAGACTTACCGTCAGAGGTCTCGATTGTTATCCAACTGCCAGAAAGATTATTACCTTCCATCTTTTCCCCTAATTGCCAATCCACTGCATTCTTGGTCATTGTCTCACCGTCTCTGTCAGTTGTAGAACTGTCATAGTATCCCTCTTTCCAATTATAGGTTACAACAGACTGTGTTTCAAATAAAAGCTGAAACTCAGAGATCTGCATATCTCCTTCGGGTTTGTCAATTTCCAGCCTAAAATACCGATAAGCCGTACCCACTGTAGATTTGTCGCAGAAAAAACGCTGAGTGAAGTAATTTCGCTGCTGTACATATGAGTTCTCGCTATAACTTGACAACTCAACCCAGCCTGATGCGGCATCGCGAGCAAGATCGCTGGTTGCGCCATACAGCGTCCATTTCTTTGGCATACGTCCATGTATTTCTGTGTCGTTTGCCGTGATAATATCATATCCCCAGACATAAATGGGAGCAGAAGCATTGAACAGGGCATAGCAATCTGTACCTCCCTGAGTGTTCCACTTGGTGGTGGTCAAACCATCGAAAGCTTTCTCTGTGCCTTCACCGTTATTATATTTCTTGCCGGCAGTACATGTGAAAGTCACTTGGGGTGTCGGGTCTGTGATATAGGTCTTGAAGCAGAAATCACCCATCTGCATATATTCTCCGGATTGACGAATCTCTTCAACAACAATCTTGAAGTATCTGTAGCTAGACCCTCCTGCCTGAGACATAGTGAAGTCTGTCTGAAGATAAGAATTCTTGTTGGCACTGATAGGAAATTCATTATTTGATGGGCAATTCTTTTGGTCGAGAAGAACCCAGCCATCGCTACCAGTGGCAGCAGCGGCAGCGGCGTCAGTAGTAAAATTACCACCATAAATTTTCCACTTCTTCCATTGGCGACCATTACTCTCAGGAGTGTCATTGGCTTCTGTCAGAGTGTACTCGCTGGGAATAAGGGCGCTTGATGTCTTGAAGATAATCCATTTAGGATCTCCCGTGCTTAAACCTTGTCCCCATTTTGTTGTTCCTGTTCCATCTAGAAGTTTACCAGCCCATTCGTTACTGTTCGAATCCGTCTTAGTGGAATTCAAATGGGTGTAGGTTAATTGTGCCATGCTTTCCGATACGGTCCATAGCAACGCAGCAAGCGTTAATAGTTTCTTCATTTGCATTTTGTTTTGTGTTTGATTTTGTTTGTTGTTTATTGTTATGTTGTTTGTTTTTCTCTTATGAATCCGTCGGCGATGTAGAGGTCGCCATAGAGGTAGAGGCCGAGTTTGCAGACAGGGTTCTTCACGATGTCTGTACTGCCATGATAGACGACAATCTCCTTCAACGTCTGTCCTCCCATTCTTTCAGGCATTCTGCGATTCCTTCTGCTATGTTGTCGCGGCTTTCGGTGTGCAGGGCTTCGTAGTGCGGGATGATATACCGTTCTATCAAGTCCACCTGCTTCATGCGCTGATACACTTCCTTGTAGGATGTGTTCAGCAAGCGGGCTGTGGCTTCGATGCAGGTGCTGACGAAGGCCATGACGACTTGTGTGCGCGATATTTCGACTACTTGCTTCATTTGTGTATATGTGCGGCGCGTTTTCGCACAAAGCGAGGGCAAAGTTACGAAATATAATTGAGATAGGAGGGCCTTTTCTTAGTTAAATAATGTTAATATGCAAAGAATTGAAGAAAATCTGCTGAATTTTGCCTTTCGTTTCGTGAGTAAGGAGCTTTTGGGGCACTTTTATTCCTGCGGAGCAATACGCGATGCGGAGTTTTGTCCTTTGGCTCTTTGGCCCCATAGGAATACAGTCCCGATGGAGTAAAAGCGCGGGGAAAGTTCTCGAGTAGCGTTCTGTGTTGTCTGCCTTTATTTTCCTTTTGTCAAGGTTTTTCTGATTGGGGCGCGTTCTGGCGGCGTTTTTCGGTCGCGGCGGCACTTTTCTACTCCGAAGGCGAGAAATGGCCTTAAATCGAATTTGCGGTGATTATCAAGGAGATACAAAGGCGCGTTTTTTGGCGGAGTGTTAAGAAAGTGTTACATCGGCACGGAATGCAGACAAACGGAACAAAGAATGGAGTTGAAAATTGAAAGTTGAAAGGGGAAATTCTACGTGGAGGAAAAGGCGACACTCCGTGGAGAGTTGGCCGATTCTCCACGGAGTGTTGGAAAATGTTCTGTGGAGCGTCGCCCGAAGCGGCGTTTTCCGGCGATTTTTATGTAAAGTTTTTGGAGGGCTTTCTCTGGCGTGGCATGCCTTTCGGCGCTCTGCGGAAATGGCGGAAATGGCTGAAAGGGGCCATCAGTCCCTGTGCGGTTTTTCTTTTTGCGGAACGATGGGGCTGCAAGTTCGATACGGCGGAAGAGAAAAGAATTATCGCGTTTTTCTTGTATTATTCCAGGATTAATCGTAACTTTGCACAGGAAAAGGAGGACTTGCTTATGCTAAACAATGCTCAAATAGAACTGCTGCAAGCTTTGTCTGCTATGCATACTGACGAGGATTTGCTGTCTCTGAAACGTGCCCTTTCAAGTTTTTTTGCCAATCGTGCCGAGGCACAGATGGATGAACTTTGGGAAAGCGGTGCTTGGAATGAGCAGACGCTTAGCGACCTGCGGACTGCCCATTACAGAACTCCTTACGGCAGATGAGACACGTTGTACTTGACACTAACTGCCTCATTCAGATGCTTTCACGCCACAGCGATGCGTATCTTGGATGGAGAGCCTTCCGAGAAGAGCGCTATGTGCTTTGTGTCAGCAACGACATCATATCGGAATATACGGAAGTAATCGGTCAACTTGCAACTCCTGAGGTTGCGGAAAACGTTGTAAATGCCATTCTCCATGCACCAAACACGAAGAGGTTTGATCCCTATTTCCGCTTTGGTCTAATCGCGGAAGACTCGGACGATAATAAATTCGTGGATTGTGCCATTATTGCGAATGCAGACTATATTGTCAGTGACGATGCGCACTTTAATGTGCTATCTCATACTCCATTCCCTTCTTTAAGAGTTCTTCATCTCAAAGAATTCCTGGCTGACATTCAGTCTTGTAACTGAAGTTTCAGAAGCTTTGCTTCCTTTTGGAGCAAGGGGCAAGGGGCAAGGAGCAAGAGGATAGCATTAACGCCTGTCTTCCCAGAGTCCCTTTGTTTCCTATTTAGCCTTCTTATCATTCCTCTTGCCCCTTGCTCCTTGCCCCTTGCTCCTTAGAAACCGAGGAAGTGCAAACTTCCGAAAGTTGAATCTTGTAAGTAATCAGAAAGGTCTTCTGATCGGGGAGCGGTCGGGTTATTGCTTGTCCTTTTGTGCCAGCTGCCAGGCGTTATAGACGTTGTGCCAGATGCTGTAGAAGCCTCCTGTGAGCGATGTGAGGGGGTCGAGGAAGGTGTATCCTATCCAGATGGCGAGGACGGTGTTCTTCTGTCCGCAGGCTTGTGCGGCGCTGACGGCATCGGCGTAGCGTCGGCCTACGAGCCGGCCTGCTGCGAACTGCACGATGCAGGCCAGGAGCGAGCCGGCGAGGATGAGCAGGCAGGGCAGCCACGTCACGTCGGCATGTACGAGGATGCGGGTCGTGACGGCTATGGCGAGCGACAGGGACACGAGCCAGAGGTAGAAGGGAAGGTCGGAATGCGAGGTGATGAAGCGCGTGAGGGCGGGTGAGAGGTGACGGAGGAGGAAGGCCGCCAGCAGGGGGCCGATGAGCAGGGGGAACACTCTGCGGACGATGAGCCAGAAGGACAGCCAGAAACCCATGCCGCCTGTGGGGTTGACAAGGGGCACAAAGGCGGGGATGAGAAGTGCTGCCAGGAGGTTGACCATCATGGTGTAGGCGGTCAGGGTGCCTACGTTCCCTCCGAGTTTTGCTGTGACGACGGCTGCTGCCGTAGCGGTGGGGCAGAGGAAGCAGAGCATGGTGCTTTGCAGAAGCAGTCGCGATGTGTCGTCTCCTGCGCTATGGTGTAGCAGGCACAGCAGGGCTGCGATGCTTGCCTGAAAGAGGAGCAGCCATCCTTGCCAGCCTCGGAGCCGCATGTCCTGAAGGCGTATGCGGCAGAAAGTGAACGTCAGCATGAGGAAGATGAGCGTAGGCTGGACATAGCCGACGGCTTCAGTCGTCATGTGGCGGGCTGTCGATGAGAGGGGCAGGTTGCGGCAGAAAAAGTAGGCTGTCGAACCCATCATCATGCTCAACGGCAGCGCCCAGTTCTTGAAAAACCTCTTGACTCTCATATTCCTGCTTGTCTTTGCTGCACAAAATTATGCAAAATACTTCGCTTTACGGCTTTTTGTAGGAAGAAAATTTCGCTATGTGGCGTCTTTTTACTACTTTTGCAGCGCAATAGTAAAAGTATGACTACCCAACTGATGACCCAGAAGATGGTTGACTACTTCAAGACGCAGCCGGTAGTGAAGGCTTGGCTGTTCGGTTCCTTTGCGCGGGGCGAGGAACGGGCAGACAGTGACGTGGATATACTGATTTCGCTTGTACCCGGCACTCGTCTTGGCTTGAAGTTCTTCCGCATGAACTTGGAACTGGAAGAATTGCTGGGGCGTCCTGTCGATTTGGTTATAGAAGGCGACTTGATGCCTTATGCCGAAAAGACAGCGAACCGTGACAAAGTATTAGTATATGCGAGAGCCTGAAAGAGACATCTCACGTTTGGAACATATCCTTGTTGCTATAGAAAACATAGAGGAATATGTCAAGGGGATAGACGAGGAACAGCTGGTGGCAGACAAACTACGTCTTCATGCCACGATTTATAACGTTCAGATTATAGGTGAAGCTGTTTATAAGCTTACAAGAGAATTCAGAGCATCTCATCCAGAGACACCCTGGGCAATCATTGAGAAGATGCGTCATGTCCTCGTACATGACTATTTCAAGATTAATTTCGATGTGCTTTGGGATGTGGTGACCAAGGATGTTCCGCCCCTCAAGCAGCAAATAAAGAGTTATCTGGACGAGGTCTGATAAAAGAATAACTACATAAAACAGAATATAATACACGAAGAATGAACCTATACATCAGATATTTCGACGACGAGACGCTCGTCTATAGTGTGGAAGAGGCGCTCCATTTTCTTTCCTCCCTCGACGACGTGGAGGTGACGGAGGATATGGCAGCAGAGCTTGAGAAGTTCATGCAGAGCAGTGCCATGTACCCGAAACACATCAAGGTGCGTTCCCGCAGCTTCTTCATCGCCATCAAGACGACGGCAAAGGACATGGAGGAGTTCAAGGCCAAGGGCGCCAGTCAGATGAAAGAGGAGAAGGCTGCCCAGAAAGAAGCCTTGGCGAGCTACAGCCAGCCGCAGCCCGGATGGTACGCCGCAAAGATAACCTTCAAGCGCGTCCTCTTGAATCCCGAGACCCAGAAGTGGCATTATTTCGACACACCCTTCATCTGCAAGGTGTGGTCCAACAGCCCGCAAGAGTGCTACAACAGGGTTGTCAGCCACTTGCGCAATCGCCAGGAAATCGACCCCCGCAGCCAGTTCCCCAGCATCAAGAGCGCGAACTTCCAGTACGACTACTTGGGAGAGTAGATGACCCTTAGCCTCCATGGGAGGGAAAGAAACGGTCGGATGGTAAACAGTAAGATGTTCAACGTGACTTCACTTTCAGCGCTCCGAGAAGGCAGACGGGTAGCTTCCGCGTCCAGGCAAGGCGATGAGGCTTCGGCCCGCCTTCGTCAACGCGCGGCGGCTTGCGGCATGTTCCCTGGAAGAGGGTGGGTCGTACTTCTGTGCTTCTTCCTTCTGGCAGCCACAGCGTCAGCCGATAGGCGGAAAGACGGCAGCAAGGTTGACCCCATCTTCGAACTCCCCATGCCCGACCTCCTGCCGCTGGTGCCGCAGCCCGACAGTCCGCTGCCGCCCGTCCGCGAGATGCGTCCGCCCATCCGCCACACCGTGAACCTGCAGCAGCAAGGCATCGACGTCTCGCACTACCAGGGGCGCATCAACTGGGAAGAAGTGGCGCATTCGGGCGACGTGGCCTTCGTCTATGTCAAAGCAACAGAGGGTTCGGGCTATGTTGACGACTGCTATGTTCGCAACCTCTACGGGGCGAAGCGCGTAGGCATCCCGGTCGGCGTCTATCACTTCTTCAGTCCCACGGCCAGCCCATTGGTGCAACTCGAGAACTTCCGCACGAATGTTGACCCTCGCCAGCAGGACCTGATTCCCATCGTTGATGTCGAGAAGCGCGGCCGCGGCTCGCTGGCACAGTTCCAGAGCAGGCTGCGAGCCTTCCTCGAAGGCGTGGAGCGCATGTTCGGCGTCAAGCCCATCATCTATACAGGTGTCAACTTCTACGCCAAATACCTCGAAGGCCGCTTCACCGGCTACCGCTTCATGGTGGCACGCTACGCCGACGAGTTCCCCGGACTGAGCGACGACGTCCCCATCGTCCTTTGGCAGTACTCGTGTACGAGCTATGTCGATGGCATCAAGGGACACGTTGACCGCAGCGTCTTCCTCGACCGCTACACCGTGGCCGACATCATGCTGCCGTATTAGTTGAGAGTGGAGAGTTGAGAGTTCAGAGTGGAAAGTTCATCGTAAAACGTCGTATAAGAAAAGGTGTACATCGCTATAGCAGGAAACATAGGCAGTGGTAAGACCACGCTGACAGAGATGCTCGCCCGGCACTACCGCTGGGAGCCGAAGTACGAGCAGGTGACGTTCAATCCCTACCTCGAGGACTACTACAAGGACATTGAGCGCTGGTCGTTCCCCATGGAGGTGTTCTTCCTCAAGGAACGCTTTCGCGACATCATCGAGATGCAGAAGAGCGGCAAGGACACCATTCAGGACCGCTCCATCTACGAGGGCGTCTATGTCTTCGCAGCCAACAACAAGCGCATGGGCAACCTTAGCGACCGCGACTTCGAGACCTTCATGGAGCTTTTCGACCACATGACCGACATCGTCCGCTACCCGGACCTCATGATTTATCTGCGTGCCAGCATCCCTCACCTCGTGGCCAACATACAGAAGCGCGGCCGCGACTGCGAGCAGACCATACAGCTCGAGTACCTCAGCGGCCTGAACGAACTCTACGAGGACTTCATATACCGTAAGTACAAAGGCAAGGTGCTGACCGTCGAGGTAGATAACATCGACTACCAGCACAACCCGAAGGACTTCAAGGACATTACAGACAAGATAGATGCTCTGCTCTACGGCATGTTCCCACTCGAGGTTAATTCATAATTTTCAATTCATAATTCATAATTGAGAGCGGTAGCAAATTCTTCATTCTTCACTCTTCATTCTTCATTATTATTATGCACATCGCCATAGCCGGAAACATAGGGTGCGGCAAGACCACCCTGACCAAGTTGCTCGTCAAGCGCTACGGATGGACACCACGCTACGAGCCTGTTGAGACGAATCCCTACCTCGACGACTTCTATCAGGACATGAACCGCTGGAGCTTCAACCTGCAGGTCTATTTCCTGAACAAGCGTTTCCGCGACGTCGTCGAAATATCAAAGAGCCAGGACACCATCATTCAGGACCGCACCATCTTCGAGGACGCACGCATCTTCGCCCCGAACCTCCATGCACAAGGCTACATGAGCGACCGCGACTTCAAGAACTACAGCGACCTCTTCGACCTGATGATGTCGCTCGTGGGGCTGCCAGACCTGCTTATCTACATACGCAGCAGCATCCCCAACCTCATAGCGCAAATCGCCAAACGCGGTCGTGACTACGAGCAAAGCATACGCATCGACTACCTCAACGGCCTGAACGAGCGCTACGAAGCCTGGATAAAGGACTACCCCGGCAAACTCCTCATCGTGGATGGCGACACGCTGAAGTTCGAGGCAAACACAGCCGACTTCCAGCGCATTACGGAGCAAATCGACGCCAAGCTCTACGGTCTCTTCCCCGAAGAATAGGGAGCGGTGGGTTATGAAGTACTACGAAGTCAAGTGCACATTGCAGCCCTTCAGCGAGACGGCTGTTGACCTCCTCTCGGCAGCACTCGCCGAGATAGGCTTCGAGTCGTTCTCCCCGACCGAAGACGGCCTGTTGGCTTATATCCAGCGGAACGAGTGGAGCGAAGCAGCGATGCAGGAAGTCGTCGGGAACTTCTTTCTGCCCGATGTCGAAATCCGTTATGAGCTGGCCGAAGCTCCCGACGAAGATTGGAACCAAGTCTGGGAGGAAGAAGGGTTTCAGCCTATTATAATACCAGAAGCCTCTCTCGTTTCCTCCCAAAGAGGTGTGAACAGCGAAGAGGCTACACACGTCATCTCTCCTTTGGAAGGGCAGGGGGAGACTGCTCTGATAGTGGTTCACGACGTGAAGCACACCGATGTGCCGCCTGCCCATTACGACATCGTCATCACGCCCCGCATGGCTTTCGGCACGGGAAGCCACGAGACGACGCGCCTCATCTTGCGCACTTTGGCCCAACTCGACCTGAAGGACAAGCACGTCATCGATGCAGGAACCGGCACTGGCATACTGGCTATCATGGCCATCAAACGTGGAGCGGCAAGCGTCTTTGCCTACGACATCGACGAATGGAGCATGGAGAACACGAAGGACAACCTGCTGCTGAACCATGTTCCAACGATGGGGCAAGGAGCAAGGAGCAAGGGGCAAGAGAATAGAAATCAGAGTCGGGACGGCAGCCGCGACAGTATTCTCTTGCCCCTTGCCCCTTGCTCCTTGCCCCCTTCCCCTCGGGTAGAGGTTGCCATAGGCGACAGTTCTGTGCTCGAAGGGCAGGCGAAGGCCAACCTCCTCATTGCCAACATCAACCGCAACATCCTGCTTCAGGACCTGCCGCGCTTTGCGAAGGCTGTCAGGGAGAAAGGGAGGATGATACTGAGCGGCTTTTATCTCTCGGACGTTCCCGTCCTTGCAGAAGCCGCTGTGCAACAAGGCTTCAGCCTGCTGAAAACGGAAAGTGAGGGAGAATGGGCAATGCTTCTATTCGAAGCGGATGCTCTTGGCGGGCGTGATGTTTGACACCACGAAGCTCGGCACAATCATGGCCAAGGCGCTGACGACAAACGTGCCGATGTCGATGGCTGCCACCCACCACCAGTTCACCAGCATGGGCACGGCTTCGATGTAATAGACCTCGGGGTCGAGGGTGACGAGGCCGGTGTGCTTCTGCACGAGTATCAGGGTGAAGGCCAACAGGTTGCCAATCACGATGCCGCGCAAGATAATCAACAAAGCATAGTTAAGGAAGAGGTGGCGCACTTGGCTGTTGCGTGCTCCGAGAGCCTTCATGATGCCGATGAAATTGGTGCGTTCCAGGATGATGATGAGGAGTCCGCTCACTGCCGTGAAGATGGAGACGCAAATCATCAGGATGAGGATGACGGCGATGTCCATGTCGAGCAGTCCGAGCCAAGCGAATATCTGCGGATGCTCCATGCGGATGCTCATGCTGGAGTAGTAGGCGCCGTAGGCATCCTGCTTGTGGTTCACCTCGTTCACCACTCGCAACAGCGTCTCGTCCAGCAGGTTGAAGTCCTTCAGCCTCAGTTCTGCACCCGCATATTGCTGCGAGTCCCAGCCCAGGAGGCGGTGGATGGTGAAGAGGTCGGTGTAGGCAAAATTGTTGTCGAAGTCGGTGAGGTTGGTGCGATAGATGCCAGCCACGGTGAACTTCCTTGCCCTTACGGTCTGTTCGAAGAAGTAGGCGTAGATGGTTTGGCCTACTTCGACCTGCATTTCTCGTGCCGTTGAGTGCGAAATGACCAGTTTGCCCGAGCTTGCAGAGTCTGTGAACTCGGGCATTTCGCCGCTTATGATGTGGTTGCGGATGAAGCTTTCGTCGTAGTCCTGCCCAACGCCTTGAATGGCGATGCCGCGGAAGTTGGCGTCGGTCTTCAGCATGCCGGGCTTCGTGCAGAAGCGTGCCACTGAGGCCACGTTGGGGATGGCGGCGAGGCGGGCCGTCAGGGAGTCGTCGATGACGATGGGGGCGGCATCCTGCTGACCGAAGCTCTTGTAGTTGAGCACCTTGATGTGTGCGCCGAAGCCCATCACCTTGTCCTGCACCTCGTGCTGAAACCCTTGGACGATAGCCACGCTGACGAGCATGACGGCCAAGCCGATGGCGACGCCTGTGGTGGCGATGCCAGTGGCCAGACGCGAAGCGCGTCCGCTGCTCCCGCCTTGGGAGAAGAGTCGTTTAGCTACGAACCAGGTGAACATGAGCCTCCTCCAAACCTCCCCCTAAAGGGAGAGGCTTCTTTTTTTGTTATGGTGTACAACAGGCTTCATCTGCATTTTCAAGTCCTTCCCTTTAGGGGAGGATTTAGGAGAGGCTGCTTCCCGGATACGCTTCCAACGCCTTTCTGAGCACGAAGAGCGCGCGGGTGAGGTCTTCCTTCTTGAGGACGTAGGCCAGACGGACCTCGTTCTTGCCGGCTCCGGGCGTGGTGTAGAAGCCTGCGGCGGGGGCCAGCATGACGGTCTCGCCCTCGTAGTTGAAGTCGCTCAGGCACCAGGCACAGAACTTCTCGGCATCATCGACGGGCAGCTTCGCTACGGTGTAGAAGGCACCCATCGGGATGGGACTATAGACGCCGGGTATGCGGTTGAGTCCGTCGATGAGGCATTTACGTCTTTCCACGTATTCGTCATAGACCTCGCGACCGTATTCCTCGGGTTCGTCGAGGCTGGCTTCGGCCGCAATCTGTCCGATGAGCGGGGGGCTGAGGCGTGCCTGACAGAACTTCATCACGGCCTTGCGGACCTCCTGGTTCTTGGTGATGAGCGCCCCGATGCGTATACCGCACTCGCTATAGCGCTTGCTGACGCTGTCGATGAGCACGACGTTGTTCTCGATGCCCTCCAGGTGGCAAGCGCTGATGTAAGGGCTGCCCGTGTAGATGAACTCGCGATAGACCTCGTCGCTGAACAGATAGAGGTCGTACTTCTTCACGAGGTCGCGTATCTGGTTCATTTCGCGACGGGTGTAGAGGTAGCCTGTCGGGTTGTTCGGGTTGCAGATGAGGATGGCGCGCGTCCTTTCGTTGATGAGTTCCTCGAACTTTTCCACCTTCGGCAGCGAGAAGCCTTCGTCGATGGTCGTCGTGATGGTTCGGATGACGGCACCGGCCGAGATGGCAAACGCCATGTAGTTGGCGTAGGCAGGCTCCGGCACGATGATTTCGTCGCCCGGGTTCAAGCAGGCCAGGAACGAGAACAGCACCGCCTCGCTGCCGCCGCTCGTGATGATGATGTCCTCGGGCGTGAGGTTGATGTTGTACTTGCTGTAGTAGTTGACCAACTTCTTCCGATAGCTCAGATAGCCTTGGCTGGGGCTGTACTCGAGGATGGTTCGGTCGATGTTCTTTATGGCATCGAGGGCCGCCTTGGGTGTAGGCAGGTCGGGCTGACCGATGTTCAGGTGATAGACGTGTATTCCTCTGTCCTTTGCGGCGTAGGCCAAGGGAGCCAGTTTACGGATGGGCGACTCGGGCATCTCAACGCCTCGAACGGAAATCTGTGGCATAAAGGGGTTGACTATTTAGTGATTTTCGACTTACGATTTCTTTTCGGGTGCAAAGGTACGAAGAAATGCGAGAAGTCACAAACATTTCCGCGAGAAAAAACGCCGCGTGCTGTGTAAGCCTACACTCCACGGAGCGAAGCCCGATACTCCACGGAGCGTGAGCCGATGCTCCACGGAGTGTTTTTCGAAGCCCCATAGACCTTTATCATTTTCTTCGTTTTTTGCTTGCTCAGATGCCATTTTTTTCGTACTTTTGCAGCGGCAAAAGCGTTGAACCACAGCATGCAACAACAGATTCTCCATCTGCTCTGTACGGCAGGAACGTGCAGGCTCCACTTCTCGGGCCGCGAGCATCAGCTCACGGCGGGCTGTTGCATGATAGCGATGGCAAGCCATGTGGGTCGCCTCGACCCCTCGCCGGACTGCCAGCTTCTCCAGCTCCTTCTGCCTTCCGAACTGCAGGCCAGCTGCATGCCCGGCAGCAGCTATGGCGTCTGCGGATGGCTTCATTTGTTCATGCACCCCATCTTCCAGTTGCAGGGCGACGCGCTGGCCGTGGTGGAACACGACTTCAAGGACGTCGCCTTCCGCAGCCATCACACCCCCGCAGCCTATAGGGAAGAGGCCGTGCTGCAAGGGATGCGGGCACTTTATCTCGACGTCATGAACGCCCACGCCGCGCTCTTCGAGCACGAAGAGGCAAGCTTGAGGTCGGCCGACATCATGTCGCGCTTCATCCGCATGCTCGAAGCGGGAACCTACCGGAAACATCGCGACGTAGCTTACTATGCGGCCGAACTCTGCGTCTCGCCTAAGCACCTCCACAAAGTCTCTACCCAAGTGAGCGGACATACCCCAAGCCATTGGATTAGACAGTTCACCATGATGGAAATCAGACACTTGATGATGCACGGCAAGCTCACAGCAAAGGAGGTGGCGGCCAAGCTGAACTTCGACAACGCCTCGCACTTCAGCCGCTATGTCGGCCGTTAGGGAAAAATCGGTAACACGCTGCGAAATCTGGGTTATGCTGCATTCTTACATTATTAATACCTTTGTGCCCGAAATTATAAGGTATTAACTTTGTTACATTAACACTCAATCCAAACATGACCCACCGTACATTATTATTATTAGGGGCAGGCATCATGAGCCTTTCTCTGCAGGCTAACGACCAAGACGAAAGCATTCAAGACACCACCCGCATGGCCGAAGTGGTCGTCACCGGCAGTCGTGCTGCCACAGACATCCGCCATCTGCCCATGACGGTCAACACCATCGGTCGCGACAGGCTCTTGGCCAACGAGCGGACCAGCGTGCTGCCCACCATCATGGAGGAAGTGCCGGGAGTCGTCCTGACCAGCCGAGGCATGATGGGCTACGGCGTCAGCACGGGCGGCTCGGGCAGCATCAACGTCCGCGGACTCAGTTCCGGAACAGGACAGATGCTGGTGCTCATCGACGGACATCCGCAGTATCAGGGCATCTTCGGGCACGGCATTGCCGACGCCTACCAGACGATGATTGCCGAGAGGGTAGAGGTGCTTCGTGGTCCAGCCAGCCTGCTCTACGGCTCCAACGCGATGGGCGGCGTCGTGAACATCGTCACACGTGCTTTGACCCCTGCCCCCGGCTCCAAGTTCTCGCAGCATACCACCATCAATGCTGGTGCCGGAAGTTGGGGAACGGTACAGGTGGAAGGCAGCAACCAACTGCGCATCGGCCGCTTCACAAGCACCGTGGCAGCCCAGTATCAACGCTCGGACAACCATCGTCCCCGTATGGGCTTCGAGCAGTACGGCGGCTTCCTGAGCCTTGGCTACAAGTTGTCCGACCATTGGAAGGCAAGCGCGATGGCCGACGTCACGCACTTCAACGCCAGCAACCCCGGCCTTGTCACAGCCCCGAAGTACGATAACGACCAGAGCATCACACGCGGTTCGGCCAACCTCGTCGTGGAGAACAACTACGCAACGACAAGCGGCGCCGTCAGCATCTACAACAACTACGGCAACCACAGCATAGATGATGGCTACGAAGCGGGTAAGGCTCCGCAGATCGACTACTTCCGTTCGCGCGATGCCGTAGCAGGTATCTCACTCTATCAGAGCGTGATGGCTACCCCCTCAACCCGCATCACGGCCGGATTCGACTACCAGCACATCTACGGACATGCTTGGTATGAGGACAAGCTGACAGGCGCAACCATCGCGACCGGCTCGCGAAAGATGCAGAGCACCCGTGGCCATGAGGACGAGGTGGCTGGCTATGCCGACGTCCGCCAAGAGATAACTAAGTACGTCACTCTCAGCGCAGGACTTCGCTACGACTACCATACAAAAGCAGGCGGCGAGTGGATTCCGCAGGCAGGACTCGTGGTACGACCCATCGAAACAGGCGAGTTCAAGTTCATGTTCAGCAAGGGCTTCCGCAATCCGACGTATAAAGACCTGTATCTCTATGGCACAGCCAATGCCGACCTCCGTGCCGAAAGCATGCTCAACTACGAGCTGAGTTGGCGTCAGCGCCTGCTGGAAGGCCGTCTGACCTACGGCATCAACCTCTTCCTCATCGATGGGAAGAACATGATTCAGGTCGTTGTGCCCAGAACTCCGGCACAGAATGTCGGCGAGTTCCGCAATAAGGGCGTGGAGGTGGAGGCAGCCTGGAAGGTCGATGACCACTGGCGTATCAGCACGAACCACAGCTATCTGCACATGGATAACCCCATCGTTGGCGCTCCCGACTACAAGGGCTACATCGGTGCCGACTGCGTCTATGGCAAGTTCACGGCAGCAGCAGGCTTCCAGCAACTGGTAGGCCTCTACACGCAAAATGGCGCGAAACCGGTGCAGGAGAACGCCTCTCTGCTCCACATGACGCTCGGCTACCGCATCTGCAAGCAGTTGAAAATCTGGGCAAAGGGTGAAAACCTCCTTGCCCAGAAGTACGAAATCAACCTCGGCTACCCGATGCCCAAGGCCACCTTCATGGGCGGTGTGACAATCGACCTGTAGGAAAAACAAAAAGCCCCTTCTCTCTGTCACGAGGGAAGGGGCTTATTGTATCCTAAAAGAAGATTACTTCATCTTGTCTGCCAGCACCTTCATCCAGTAGCCGCCAATGACGGAGCGGGCCTTGAAGCCTGTCATGCGGCCGGTCTTCGTGTCGTGCCAGTCGGAGATGGGCACGCGGCTCGGGGTTTCGTTGATGTACTTGTAGAGCGGAGCGACGAAGGCCTGGAAGTCCTTGTCTGTGTCGGCCATGGCTGCGCTCCACATGATCCAGTCGCTCTTCGTGTAGTCCTTGCGGACATCAAGCGGCAGGCCGTACTTGTTCTGCTTCTTGAGGTAGTACTTCACCTCAGTCTGCATGGCACCGTTCGGAATGATGTTCGTCTTCCAGAGCTTGTCCCAAACCATGTTGTACTTCTGGCTCCAAGTGTCGGCACCAGCGCCGTAAGCGAGTTCGTAGTGGTCCTTCACCTTTGTTTCCTTCTCCCAAGCGGCAGCCATCTCCTTGGCCTTGGCGTTGTAACGGCTGTAAACGTCGTCCTTACCCATCAGCTTGGCAATCTCGGCATAGCCGGCGACGCCCATGATGGCCTTGATGGCGAGGTTACAGTTGCCTGCCCAGTGACCTGCGAAGTCGTCGGTGCAGAGCTGGTTGGCGGGGTGCAGGCCGTTCTCCACGAGGTAGTCTGCCCAGTTAGTCATAATGTCGAAGTACTTATCGACGTACGACGTGTTGCCGTCCAGCATGCAGATAGTGGCAGCGAGGGTAATCATGTTGCCGGCTTCCTCGAGCGGCATGTCGCCACCATAAACCTGTCCGTTGGCACGCGGATACTGGCCGAGGTCGTGTGCGGCGAAGGGCTTGGTCCAGCGTCCGGAGAGGCTGTAGTCGAAGATAGACGTCATCATGGCCTTCTGAAGCTCAGGATTGTAAGCCAAGAAGATAGGTGCTTCGGGATAAGTCAGGTCAACGGTGTTGACGCAACCGTTGGAGTTGTTCTCCTTTGAGAACCAAAGCAGGTTGCCGTCCTTGTCTTCGAAGAGCTTGTGGGCAGCCATCATGTGACGGTAAGAACCGGAGAGAATCTCGGCATACTCCTTGCCACCGGACTTCATGCCGTCGTCGTAGATCATCTTGTCGAACTGGCGGCAGCGGTTCATGATGCCTGCGTAGCGGCTCTGCATGCTCTTGAAAGCCTGGAAGATGCTGACGCTTCCGCCATGTGCCCAGTAGCCTTTGTAGCGGTTGTAGAAGTACTCGATGTCCTCTATCTCGTCGTAGCCCATCATCATGAAGCTGGTGGCAGTCTCAACGGAACCGAAGTCGTGGGTGTAGGCAAGCACGGGCATGTCGGCCGCCTTGCGGGCCGTGATGCCGCGGAACCAGTTCATGCCGCCGCGTCCGCCCTGGCCGCGTCCGCCCTGTACGCGTTGCGGGAGGATTCTTCCGCTTTGGGCAAAGGCGTCTTCTATCTCAGAGGGCGTACCCATCATCACCTGTCCGTTGATGGCGGGGATGTAGAAGTAGCCCCAGTCGATGCAGATGCCGTCGCCCGTCTTGGCGAGGATGGGCTGCTCGATGGTGCCGGTGCGGACGTAGCGCACGCCTTCCTCGTTGCCCATCGTGGTGAGGGTTGCCTGCGTGTCCTTATTGACGGCCAGCAGGGGAGAGGCGCCGAAGAAGATCTGCACGTCGTGCTTCTTCTGGTCGGTAGCCCTTACCTGATAGGAGATGTAGTTGATGGGCATGGAGATGAGGTCGTAGTCGTCGATGAGCATGGGTGCTGTGAAGACGAGGTCAAGCTCAACGGGGCCGCACGAGAAGGTGTAGTAGGTGTTGGTGGCAAGCACGTCGATGCTCTTCTGCTCGGCAACTTTGACGTCCTGTCCCTTAGGCTTGATGTTCTTGTAGAGGCCGAAGTCGGCGTAGGCGCCGCCTGTCGTGTTGTGGCAATGGGCTGCGATGGTGTTGCTGCCGCTATGCAGGAGTTTCTTGATGTCGCCGTCGGCATGGAGCACCACGCCGTTGACCCAAGTCTCGCCCGTATCGGCCACCTTGGTGCCGTTGACGTAGAGTTCGAACACATCGTCGTGGCTGTACTTGAGATAGAGGTCTTCCTGAAGGTCGAAGTCGCTGAGTTTGACGTCGCGACGGATGTAGATGTCGCTGCCCTGACGCCCCCAGCGGCTGTTGATGTTCTCGCCTTCGCTGCCCCAAGCGGCCTTCTCAGTCTTCCAAGAACTGTCGTCGAACGAGGGTTTTGTCCAGCCTTCGCCGCTCTGCTTGTCGCGGCTCACCTTGCCTTCCCATGCCTCTTCGTCGGACATCGGGGCAATGGAGGAAAGGATGTAGTCCTGCTGAGCGCCCATGAAGCGGTAGGTTTGTCCGTCAACGCGGAGCAGGCCGAGGATGGGCTTCTCGTCGTTTGTCCAGTGGCGCGTCGTGCCGTCGGTGAGCTTGTCGTACGGGCTCCAGATGGAGAAATAAGGGTCGTTGACAATCAAGGGTACAGAGGGCAGACGGAGGTCGGTTGCCATGTAGGGCTTGAAGAAGTCGGCAGTCTGAGCGCAAGCTGTGGTAGCTACTGCCATGAGCGCAGAAAGAAATAGTTTTTTCATAGGGTTTATAATTAATGATATCTGAATGGTCTGAGTGTTCTGAGTGTTCCTCCGGGGGTCTCGCCTGCTTAGTCCGTCCCAGTACCACCGTGGTAGTACTGGAGTTTTCCCGTGGTAGTACTGCAGTCCCCCCACGGGAGGACTGGCGATGCTCCACG
>CACYQI010000006.1 GCA_902776455.1 uncultured Bacteroidales bacterium
TCGTCCTTGCCCGTGCGCTCGCTTAGCTCCGACTGCTTGTTGTATGCCTTGATGTCTTGCACGGCTTCTGCGGGCAGTTGCTTCACCAAGTCATCGCCGCCAAAGAGACTCTCGCCATCCATCGTGATGCGGATGGGCTTGCCATTCCATGAGAGTTTGCCCTCGTCATCGACCTCAACGCCAGGCAACTTCTTAATCAGTTCGTCCAGTCTTGCGCCCTCCTGCAAATGGAACGCCTCGGGATGGAATACTATCGTATCGCCCTTGACGGTGAAGCGGCGTGCGCGACCTGTCACCTCCACCATCTTCATCATTTGCGGCGACATCTTCAGTTCTATCGTACCTATGTCGAGCGTGTCCTTGTTGCTGTCGCTGAAGGCCAACACGGGCTTCGACTTTGTATAGTAACCAAGCATGGATACCTCGATGCTGCCTCGTCCGTTGGCTGAGAAGGCGAACATCCCCAACGAGTCAGTCTTTGTGCTCTTCATCGAATAACCACTGTCTCCAAAACGCTGAGTGTGTTTCACCATAGCATCTGGCAATGCTTCTTTTGTCTCGGCATCCACCACACGTCCCTTGACGATGTCCGCCATAGCCTCTGTTTGCGTGCTTACAATAAGGCACAGCAGTAGCAGGATGCGGAGGCTTCCGCATCGAAAACTTTTCTTTTTCATAAGATTATTGTTTAGTAGTTAGCTATCAACTGGTCGAGATTCATGCTCGGGTCAGTCACCCCGAAACCTTCCTTCTTCAGTTTCTGTTTGCGGTGCTGCACGGCAGAGACGGAGATGACGTAGATGGCAGAAAGAGCTGTGTTTGATAACCGCAGCCGCGTGAGCATGCACAGGCGGATGTCCTCCTCGGTGAACAGCGGGTGCTCTGCTCGCAGACGGCTAACGAAATTGCCGTCCATCGTGTCCAACGTCATCTCTATCTCGCGCCAGTTGCGGGCGTTTATGATGGTGCGCTTGCCTGCCGTAGGCTCCAGCATGTCGAGTATCTTGCTCTTGTCCATGATGTGACCGCGCAGCATGGCAATCACGGCATCCTTCTGGCGCAGACGTTCCGCCAGCTGCTCCGCCTCGCGCCGGTGGCTCTCGCGCTCTTGTTCGTGACGTTGCCCAACCCTATTGCGCCAGTTCCAAAAGAGGAGGATGAGGACGAGCACAGCCAGCACCAGCATGACGATGACAGCCGTCATAAGCCTTCGCTGCAGCATGGCCGACTTCTTCACGTAGCCTGGCGCAAGGTATGTGTCGCGGTTGACGGCGAAGTTCTGCTCCTCCTTCTTCGTCTCGCTTTCATAAGATGGCCGCCAATGGTTCGTGCTGTCTTCGTGGTGCTCCTGCTGGGCTTCCTCGTACATGCCGACAGGCACGGTGACCTCTCCGAAGGTGAACGTGGATTTTGATATGCGCAAGGTACATGTGTAGCCAAAGTCGTCGTGGGGCAAAGCCCAGAGCGAGTCGAGGCAGAGAAAGACGCTGTCGCAGACCGCAGGCGAGGGAGGCGCTTCGAGGTGCCGCGCCGCGAGGGCTGCGATGCGTTCCAGCGAGCCGAAATGGTGCAGGTCGAAGGGAGCGCGGAGGAGCACGGTGAAGCCGTAGTCGTTGAGCATCGTCAGCAGCCAGCGCGGCTGGTCGGGCGACAGGCGATAGTGCTCCAAGGCACGGTGCAGGTAGAACTCGGGGTAAGCCGTATTGTGGAAGGGCTGGCGATTGAAGTACTTGTCGTAGGCGCGGTAGGCCAAGGCGTGGTCCTCGGTCGTTTCGGCACAATGGATGGCCAGGAGGAAGAGCTGGTTGATCTGCACGGGCACGATGCTGTCGTTCTGCCGACGGCTGAGCGCAAAGCAGACACGCCCGAAGCGGCGCAAATCGTCTGCGTCGCCGGCTGTTCCTCCGAGGCTCTTCTCTTCATAATAACGGTATATGCGCAGGCGACAGCTGTCATCCGGCACGGCCTGGCCGTCCTTGTTCTGGTCGTCCGACTGGCGTGCGAAGGTCCATGCTTCGGCATCCGACGAGAGGCAGGAGGCTGTGTCGGCGCGGAGCAAGTACCATCGTTCCTCGTACACCAGGGCCCGCAGCAGGTCGTAGAGCATCCGCGAGCTTTCCGTCAGCCGCGTCGTATCGACCTGCGCCAGCAGCCGTTCCGTGCTGTCCGCATCCGCGAACACAATGTTCTCTGCCGCACGGAGCAAGCGCTTCTGCGGCAGGTCGCGCAAGTTCCAACTGATGCCGCCCGCCAAGGCCAGCAACAGCACTGCAACGATGATTCCAATTGTCTTCCTTTTCATGTCGTTTTTTGTTTTGTCGGCTGCAAAGGTACGGCAATTCTTTGGTCTCCACAAGAGAAAGGGATGGAAATCGCTATTCCGCCTATTACGCTGTGATAATCAAAGCGTTTCACAGCTATTTTCCATCCTCTTTCCATCCTGTGAGGTGGAATACTCAACGCTGAATGACACATACAACAAAAAGTGAAGCCACTTTGTCTGTAAAAATCAAAGCGGCTTTGTTTCCTTCTTATGCGGGCGTGGCAACTACGGCTTCATGCTCATGATTTACTTTTCCGACATGAAGGCTTATCAGGAATTCGTGCTTAGGATACTCGGCGACCTTGACTGCATCGGTTCGCTCAACTCGTTCTTCGTCCTCGGAGAGGTGAAGAACTCGCATCAGTTGCCGTTGACATAAAAGAGAAACAACGCATTGCACGGATTTCAAGGATTCATGCCTCGCTGACAGTCAGCATGAAGAGAATCCTTGAAATCCGTGCAATCCGTTGTCGTAAATATGTTACAGCCCTTAGTCCTTTCAGGCGTATAGGCTATCTCACCGTGGCTGTGACGTGGTCCTTCCCTGCGGCTCTCTTCTGGTCCTTGCCGAAGAGAGAGGAGTACTTGCCTGCGGGGAAGTCGGAGAGAACGTAGTTGTTGCAACGCCTTCCTGCCACGATTTTGTCGGTGGCGGCAGTAGCGATGGCCGTAGCAGCCAGGTCTGCCAAAGCCCCTACCCATCCGCCCGCACCGGAATGGATGCTTGTATCGACCGTGATGGTGCCTTCCCGCGAGTAGAGCGTCTGCCCTGTCTTGGTGGAGCGGAGCAGGTATTGGATGTCAACTGTCAGCGAACCTCCCACGTTGTTGCGCCTCCAGTCCCTGATGACGGTAAACATGGCGGCATCGGCACCCAGCACTTCGCGGAACTTCGAGAGGTCGCCTTCGATGAAAAGCTCTGAGTCGTAGGCACTTTCCTGCTGGAAGAGTTCCATGGTGAGGTAAGGGGAATAGACGTAGTAGCCCTTTTCGCAGAGCGGCGTATAGAGCGTGGTGTAGAAGTAGTCCTTGGCTTCGGCGTGATTGGTCTGATTGATGGGAGGCATGATGACGATGGAGACGGGCTGCTCCTCGTACATGCCGGGGTATTTGTCTGCCAGCGTGGTGAACGAGGCCGACGAGCCGCAGGATGCCAGGCAGGCTGCGACGGCAAGGATTGCTATGGCGTTCTTCATTTTTCGAGCTGTTTGATGATTCTTGATATATAAGCGTCCGACTCGGGATAAAGGGCTTTCTCCTGCTTCATGTAGTTCAGTCCTTCTTCCTTCTTCCCTGTCTTGTAGAGCAGGAAGCCGTACTCGGCATACAGTCCGGGAGGCACGGTGGCACGCGTGCCCTTCTGCTTCTCGATGACGGCACGGTACTGCTGCAGGACGTGCTCCTGCGACTTGTCTGTCGGCTTCTTGTAGTTGTTATAGACGGCGTCCTCGTAGCCGTACCACGAATAGAGCTGGGGGGTGGAGACGCAGGAGGTGGCGACCAGGGCGGCAAAGGCCAGGGTTGCCAGGGATAACAATGTGTTTTTCATCACGGTAAGAGTATTTGTTTGACTTCCTGAGCCGAGAGGAAGAGCTTCTTCTGATAGAGCACCTTTCCTTGGCTGCTTACCTTGATACTGCGAGTACCCGTGGCGACGCCGTACTGACGCCCTTTCCTCTTGGCCTTCTTCTCCTTGATGACTTCGGCGCTGAAGGTGGTGGCATCGTCAACAGACACCTGTACCGTCTGCCCCGAATACTGCGAGGGACTGACGAAGAGCAAGTAGGCTATGTCCTCCTTTCCGCCCTGCTGGGCTACGGGAGCCTTGCAGCCGGACATCACCAATGCCAGTGCTGCGAATGCAAATGCTGTCTTCTTCATTTCTTCTGCTCAATGATGTAGTTCGACATGTTGTCGGCATTGATTTTCTCCGACGTGGAAACTTCGACGAAGGAGTACTCCGTCTCGGGCGTATCTCCGCCGCACGATACGATGGTGGCCGTGCCGACGGTCTTGCCGGGCAAGGTAATCATGATGCCCGTCTGCGGGTTCTTCACCTTCTTGCCCTGTGTCTTGACGTCGAAGACCATGCCCTCCTTCAGCCCCTGGCTCTTGCCTCCGGCCACGAGCACGGCATCGTCGTCGCACGAAAGGAAGTAGGTCTTCCACGGACTGTCCGTACACTTGTTGATGATGTTCTCCACCAGTTGGCCTATCGCCTCTGAGATGGCCTTGTCGCTCAGCGTGGCGTCGTAGCTGGCCTGGCCGCCCAGTCCCATCGTCGTCTTGGTGGTCAGTTCGGCATAGCCCTTGCCTTCGTCGGAATAGATGATGACGCCCGTGGAGACATCCACCAGCCGGATCGACACGGCAGCCTCTACCGTCTGCGACTTCTCGGAAGAGAACACCTTGTTCTTCCCCGTGTTCTTACGGCCGAACTCGGTGATGGAACCGATAATCATATAGTCCGCTCCGATGGCAGCCGAGCCGCCGCCGTTCCTCTGGCACTCCTCTAAGAGCGAAGCCAAGTCGCTCCTTTCTAAGAGCAAGAACTTGCCGGAGGCCGCAAGCTTGGCGGAGAGAATGTCCAGTGCCTGCTTCCCCATCGGGTCGTTCTCCTTGTCGTAGAAGATGCCCTTGGCGTATTGCGTCTCGTTGGAGAAACGCCCTATCGCTACCTTCCGCTTCAATACCAGACCGTCGTCGGCCGACGGCACATTCACCGGCTCAACGATTTCCGTCTTGCGTTGAGCGTTTGCACTTGCACAGAATGCTAAAGCAAGTGCTGCTAAAATAAAGTTCCTCATCTTGATTGACACTTTGTTTGTTCTTGTTCGAAATGGAAAACTTGCCGTTATCCGCAGGCAAAATTAAGAAGATATTCCGAGATGGACAAATTTTCGCCTCATTTCTTGCCCTAATTTGCAACAGGATTTCGCCGTTTGCTCCCCTATACATTATATATTATATATAGGGCCGGGAAATAACATCCTCAACACCATGCCTACATGCCCCGTAGGTTTCCTCCTCGCAAAGCACAGATGTCCGGCTTGATATCCACAGGTTTCAGGCTCGTCAGCCATAGGTTCCCGAATTTAACCCTCGGCCACTATCGCTGACGGTATGAGCAGGAACAAGTTTGACCTTCGGCCACTATCGCTGACGGGACGTGCAGGTTCAGGTTTGTCCTTCGGCAAAGTTGCTCAGCGGCCTTTCCCCTCCCCTTCGAGGGGAGGGGGTAGGGGTGGGGTCTATCATACACAGCAAGCACTCAACTTAGCACCCCCACCCCCAACCCCTCCCCTTCGAAGGGAGGGGCGAGGAAGCATGCTTTCCTTCCTGCCATAGAGTGTCGGACGAATTTCCTAAGTATGTAGGCGTCCCACCTTCGGCCACTATTGCTGACGGTATGAGCAGGTACAAGTTTGACCTTCGGTCACTATCGCTGACGGGACGTGCAGGTTCAGGTTTGTCCTTCGGCAAAGTTGCTCAGCGGCCCTTCCCCTCCCCTCCGAGGGGAGGGGGTAGGGGTGGGGTCTATCATCCACAGCAAGCACTCAACTTAGCAACCCCACCCCCAACCCCTCCCCTTCGATGGGAGGGGCGAGGAAGCGTGTGTTCCTTCCTGCCATATAGGGGGTGGTTTCACGCTCCGTGGAGCGTAGCCCGATTCTCCGTGGAGTGTAAGCCGATTCTCCGTGGAGTGTGAACCGACCCTCCTCAGACCTCCCGAAAACGTCCCTTGAAGAGGCTGGAAAAGCAAAAAGTCTGTCGATTTTCCTTAAAATAAGGCGCGAAAATGCCGTGCCGGCGGCTCTGCTTGATGAAAAATAAGTTGCGAACCTCCAAAAACAGCCAATTGGGCGCATAATCGTCGAATAATTAGTTGATAAAAGCTGTTTTTTTGATTTATTTAAAGAATTTTGATGCATAAAAGCATTTTTTTTTAATTTTTTCTTGGCAGGAATGCAAATTCTTCATAATTTTGCGGCGGAAACGTGTCGAAATGCGATTTTGCATGAGTCATAAAGTAAAGAAAGATAACAAAAAACGAATTATTAAATAAATAATTAAGTCATGAAAAGTAATTTCAAATGGATGCTCGTCGCCATCCTGACAGTATGCGGCGCAATGAGTGTTTATGCTGAAAGCGATTACACTATCACAAGACTTTCCAACCCCACTCTGGGTTCTGCCCAACTTGACGGCTACATCGCCGGTGGCATGCACGGTAACGACTACACACAGAGTATGGCTGCTGTTGGTGATAAGGTTTTTATCGCTACATGCGCTAATCTCGGCTATGCATTTACCAGGAGGTACAACCCCAACTGGAACTTCTGGTTCATCGCAGAAGAACTCTACAACGGCCGCTTCCCCTTCTATGATCCCGAAGATGCCGACCGTTACGATGGTGCCAGGATTATTTCCTACGACACAAAGACGAAGGAGTTTAAGGTTGTCTATGAAGGCGAGAACGGCGTAGGCTACCGCACGGCTGCTACTGCTCCCGACGGAAGTTGCGCTTATTTCACAGCCTACACAGCCGACTCCAGAGTGTTGCCTTACGTCCTGAAGGTTGACAAGCATGGCAACTGCACAAAGGTGTTCGAGACAAAGGACTGCGTGGCTCTGCGTGGCTTCTGCGAGTACAATGGCAGATTGTACTTCGCCGGTGCCGACGAGCGCGAGGATGCAACTTCTCTGATTGGTGGCAACAAGCCCGCTAAGCTGGCCGTGCTGGAAATGCACAGCGGCTCTTGCCTGAATGTTGCCGACTATAAGGACTTTGGTACACTTGCCTTCGACGAGATCTTCAAGAACTGGAATGATTCTCCCATTTGGAGCATTGTTTCGTACAACGGCTACATCTATGTTACTCTGCCCAGCAGCGCAGGTTTCGTTATCTTCCGTGGTCATCCCGCTGTAGGTACTGAAAGCAAGAACAAGGCAGGCTGGCACTGGGAAGAGGTTGCCGGCTTGAACAACGGCGTGAACAACCCCGCTCTGAGCGAAGTAGCAGGCGGCGTGCCTGGCCTCAACATGCTCAGCGGCTCTCTGTTCGTGTTCGATAACAAGCTCTATGCTTGCAACTTCGACCACTCCATCATGGGTGAGCTTTCTGTATTCGTTGGCGGTATTAAGGCCCTCACCGAGCAGCCCTTCAACGCTGTCAACTATCTCAACTTCATGTACAGCCTGCTCCAGAACCCCCAGAAGGTATGGTGCCTGAACGACTTGACTGGCAAGTTCGAACTGATGCCTCACTTCACACAGCACATGCTGAGCACGCTCAACGGCCGTGTTGGCGTTTATGACAACCAGCTCTACGTTGCTACTCTCGACGCAGGTTATGCTTACAGCTGGCTCTCTCAGATTGCCATCGACGACTTCATCCACATGACTCCCGCTGAGATCGTTGGCAAGCTCACCGGTTTGGAAGATATTCTCAAGGCTATCACCAAGAGAAGAGCACAAGACCCGCAGGCTCAAGTTTACGTTGAAAAGCTCGAACAGCTGGAAGCCTTCCTGCTGCAGCTCCTCAAGGACAACGTTGACAAGACAGCCGAAGTTGCCTGCGTAACTGACATCATCAGCGTGGAAGACATCATCAACCTGATTAAGATGCTTGGCGTAAGCGAAACAAGCACTTCGTCCAGCGCTGTTACTTCCGAGCTTATTTCCAACATCCTCAAGCTCTTCTGTGGCAACAGCAGCGCAACAACTCCTGCTGGCTCAAGCTACTTTGGTAACATAATCAACTGGGTTGAGCTTCTCAAGGCCCTCGGTCTCTCTGACCTCTTCCCCGGCATTACCAAGATTGAAGACATCGCTAACATGCCTCTCTCTGAGTGGAAGGAGTTCATCGACACCATCATCTTCAAGATTCTTCAGGAAAGATTCGGTTTCGAAGGTGACATCTCCAGTCTTCCCGACATCGATATGTCTGCCCTTGGCGACTATCAGGAACTGCTCAACCAAATCCTCGACCTCATTAAGGAGAAGCTCGGTCCCGACTTCGTTATCGGCGACGACGCATCTGCTGACAAGATTCTCGCAGCTCTCCTGGAGACTTTGAGAGAGAATGTCCTCGGTCTCCTCGGTAGCCTTGAGACAAATGCTATCAGCAACTATGTATTCATCTTCAACCGCATGGCCACCAACAAGATGGGCTTCGACCTCATGCGTACAGGCAATGGATACGAGTTTGAGTACATCACTCGTGACGGCTTCGGCGACAAGTTCAACTTCGGATGCCCCAGCTTCGTAACTACAAAGGACGGCCTCTACATCGGCACCAGCAACTCCTTCTTCGGCGGACAGCTCTGGCTGCTCACCAACGCCAGCAGTAGCTCTCCCATCAGATACAATGGCACTACTGAGGACGACGCCGACGCTATCGAGACTATCGCTGTTGACGGCGCACAGTCTGACTACTTCACGCTCGACGGCCGTCGCGTAAGCGCTAAGAACGCTAAGGGTGGCATCTACATCGTCAACGGTAAGAAGGTTCTGGTAAAGTAATCTCAGAAAAGAACAACACAGCTCTACTGAAAATAACAGCAGTAGAGTGAAATAAGCCAAGGGCGGCCATCGGTAACGGTGGCCGCCCTTTTTCTGCAACATGAAAAGTGGCAAACGCTTTTCTCGCCAGTGAGAGCCTCTTCCCATCCATGTTCTGAAGGAAGAAGCCGCTCCCTATTCCTCTATCAGGAGAGTGTGTACTTCCCCCTAAAGGGCTGGATGGGGAGCCTGAAGTATATCCCTTCAGAGGGAGATTTAGAGGAAGTTGAAAGCGACAAGGCTTAAAGAGAAATCCCTTGTCCCATACTTATTCATTTCCGCCCTACTGCCGTGTCGCCAGTCCTACCATGGGGGGACTGCAGTACCACCGTGGTAGGACTGGAGTTTCCCCATGGTAGGACTGGCCACACTCCACTGGGGCGTTTGTAGATGCCCGTAGCGGACGAAACGATGCTACTCACACTCAAAATTAAACAACTTCATTCATTTTTCTTCTTCATTTCTTTGTTGATATTGAAGAAATCGCTATCTTTGCACATGATTTCCCGTTGTGGCCGTAGTGACGGCCATGCATCCACGCCGAGCAGAACCAACGGCCAAGTGACCGATGGTAAAGTCAGGGTGACAAGCCTTGATGCGGATGGGCGGGACGACGGGACATAAAAAAGGCGTTTACCTTACGCTTTGTTCTTGACGGAGTGAAACCTGAGAAATTTCAATTTGCAGTCATAAAACACAGCAACGGTAGATGCTCATGGGTATGTATATATGCATGCTCCTTACTTTCGTAGGGTGTGCTGTACATATCGGCGTGGGGTCTATGGTTGCTCGTTCTTGACTGCAGGGCAATCTCAGGGCCTCACTTCGTAGAACGGGCAACAGCCAGTCTCCACGTTTTTTCGTATTCGTGTGTCTCTTTCTGGTTTGTGTTAAGGGTACTCGCCCTGCGCGCGTACATTATCTTATATGTTCAACCTAAATACACAAACCGAGATGAAAAAACTTACTTCTTTAGTCCTTGCCCTTGTGGCAAGTATGTGTTCAATGCAGAGTGCCTGGGCACGAACAGCTCCGACTTTCCCAAAAGCACAAACAATGAAAAGCGGAAAGACATATTACCTTTATAATCCAGGCAGCGATCAGTTTGTATTTCTTAATGGCAGCAGCGTTTATGCTGATCCCTCTTCCTGTTCTGCTCTCACTGTTACTAACGTCGAAGGCAATGTCTATAACCTGAAGTTTGACGGCACCAGCTATTACCTTTATTCCAGCGGAAGCAATGTAGAAGTGAGTTCCTCTACCAGCAGTAGCTGCATAAAGTTTCGAATTGATGCAACGGATGGTGGTTATACCATTCAGCGCGACTATAATTACAATGAGACCTACTATGTAGGTAACGCTACCGGAAACAAGAATTTGTACTCCAATGTCACGGAGGGTAACATTGTTTGGCAGTTTTATGATACAAATGGCGTTGCAGCCATTCTTCGTTACCGCGCAAAGAAGGCGCTCTACGATGCGCTTGTCTCTGCTGACGATTATTCCCTCTCATTCGCAGTGGAAGCATACGATGCTCTCTATGCCAATGAGAGTGCTACCAACGAAGAATTAATTGCTGCGGCAGAAACTGTCAATAAAGCCTTGTTATGGAAGGACATGCTAACCAGTGGAGAATCGGAATACCTTATCTATACAGAACTGACAGGCAAAGCCAATTGGGAGTATAGTTCTGGCAAATATAGTAACACAAGAATTATAAATGGAGAAGGTGGCCTGAAAGCAGTTGTTGAGGTCGATCAGAATGCCACGCTTGTGTATAACTACCACCTGAATAATCAATGGTATGATTATAGTTTGAATGTCTATCTTGATGGTAAACTATACCAGAACATCAACAACTATGAAGGATACAACGAGAATCGCAAAGACTACTATTTAAGTGATTATTCACAGCGTTTTTTTGTGGAATTAACACCAGGCAGACATACTATAGAATGGGTGGCCAAGAGTGACAATGTAAGCAATTCCACAACTTTCTATCTCAATGGTATTGCTGCCTATAAGACACCTACTATAACTGTGGATATAAAAGAGGCTGGTAGTTTAGGATATGAAGTACTTTCATATGTGGATCATATAAAGGAAGTGCGCAAATTAGTGGTGAAAGGTGACCTGAACAACGATGACTGGGAACGCATCAACATGATGACAGGACTCTTCGAGCTTGACCTTACCGAGACCACTGCCGAGACACTTCCCCGTTTGTTGCCCGGTGGCTTCTTCCACAAGCTGAAGTTGCCAAAAGGATTGAAGTTGATTGAGGATGAGGCACTTTCCAGCAACTATATAGAAGAGATTGTATTCCCCTCGACACTAACCTCCATTGGTTCTTATGCCTTTCGATACACGCGTATAAAAGAAGCTGTCCTGCCTGAAACGGTAACCAACATTGGTGTGGGTGCCTTTGTTTACAACCAATCACTCACAAAGGTTGTTTGGCCGGCAGCATGTGCCAATGTCAGCAGCGATTGTTTCAACGGTGACAATATGATTTCATCTTTCGAACTGCCAGAGGGTGTTACCACCATTGGAGAAAACGCATTCCGTAACAATTATTCCTGCAATTATCAACTTCCTTCCTCTGTTACCAGCATTGGGAGATATGCTTTTGAGAAAGCAAACTCATTAGAGTCCTTGTATATTCCTGCCAACTGTACCGTAAGAGCCTTTGCTTTTCGTTATTGCTCGAAACTAAAGTCTGTGAACATTGGAGAAGGAGCGACTTTTAACGATATGTATCATTCAAGTTCCAGATATTATTATAATGAAACATTCTATGGATGTGAGATGCTGGAAGAAGTAGTTTTTCCGACCACATTCTACAGAATACCGAATATAGACGATAATTGGGCTAATCCAGGAATGCTTTCCCAATGCAAATCATTGAAAAAAGTAACGTTTAAGTCGCCTACCTTGATAGGAGGAATAGATTACAATCAGTTCTTCGCTGGCCTTGGTACAGACATCTATGTTTATGTGCCATCCTATCTCGTTAATGCCTACAAACTGGATCCTTACTGGTATAACTATAACATAATGGGCTTTAGCACAGCTGATGTGGCCGATTGGACTATCATCGATACTTTGACTTTCTCTTCACGAGACCGTTTTGAGGGAACGCCAAATGTCAATCTTAAACCCAGCGGTGCTTGGACTATCAACGGCGATGCTGCACAAAATATAGGAAACTTAACTACCTATTACTACACGGTAAGTAATGGTGGTGGTGTGGGGTCTTCATCCGGACTTATAAGTAACGGTAACAATGTCAAGATAAATGGCACTTACAGCCACAGTTATTATGCTTATAATGCAAATAATGATTACTATTCAGATTATAAAGGCCGTTGGCATTTCATCTGCCTGCCCTTTGACATTAAGGTAAATGAAATAACTACCAGCAACGATGCTCGCTTCGCAATTCGCTATTATGACGGCGCAAGTCGCGCACAAAATGGTGCTGGTGGTAACTGGAAAGACTACGCTTCCGATGCCACCATCACAGCTGGCACGGGCTTTATTATTCAGGCCAATAAAGAGACTGAATTCTATTTCCGTGCCCTCAACAACGCATCGAAGCAGAATGTGGTGTCGAACAAGACATTCACAACGGCATTGAAGGCTAACTCTTCAACTCAAACCAGCGATAAGGGGTGGAACTTAGTAGGTAATCCCTGGCTGTGCTACTACAACATCCATAAGATGAACTTCACCGGCCCAATCACCGTATATGACGGATACAAACGTAGTTATACGGCATATTCGATGATTGACGACGACTATGCTATCCTGCCCAACCAGGCATTTTTCGTGCAATGCCCCTCAGAGGTGAACTCTATTTCGTTCCCCGTGAGCGGACGACAGATAACTAAAGAAATTACGAGTCAAAACGGTGTTCATCCAATGAATCCCACTACGAAGGAACGCAGACTTGTCAACGTTATGCTGATTTCAGACGATGAGATCTACGACCAGACTCGCGTCGTCCTAAACGAAAAATCAAGCACATCTTATGAAATCAGTTGCGATGCCAGCAAGTTCATGAGCATGGACAACAGTGTCCCACAGCTCTTCACGCTGGACGCAGAGGGTATACAATATGCTATCAACGAACGTCCGTTTGCCGATGGTATCGTGAAGATAGGTCTGTATGTTGCACAAAGTGGCACATACACTATCAGTATTGGTCGCTGCGATATGGAGAAGATTATGCTCGTTGACAATCTGACGGGTGAGGCCATAGACCTTTCCTATGGTAAATACACCTTCAGTACTGATGCTGGCCTTTTTAAGGACCGTTTTGAACTTGTCTTTGATGCCGAGGATGGCCCAGATGTTATCGTCTCTCCTCGTGAGAAGAATGAGGGAACTACCACCTACAACACTGCCGGTCAGCGTGTAAATTCCAACTACACACATGGTATTTACATTGTGAACGGAAAGAAAGTGTTGAAATAATTGGTTGCTGAATTATGATACGAGTAAGAGATCTAACCCTGCTGATGCTACTCTTAGTGGGTAGCACCAGCCTCTGGGCGCAGGATGATATATTCAATCCCAATAGCCCAGATGAGCCAGGCCCGCCGGGTGATAAAGAAGTTGTTTCTATGTTGACACTCAAAGCCGAGCCTGAGGAGGGGGGTACTGTGACAGGTGCAGGCTGGTATAGCACAGGTGCGAAGATGACACTGAGAGCTGCCAACAAACAAAACTATGTGTTTGAACGATGGGCTAATGCCGATGGAGAAACGATTTCAACCGATGCAAAGTTCGAATATACAAAGCAGGAAGGCGATGAGACTTTGACGGCCTTCTTTTGCTTCTCGCCTGGCAATCCCGAAGAACCTATGGAGATAGCGCAGATGATTCATTATCTGTTGACGGTAAAAGCAGAGGAGGGTGGTACTGCAAGTGGGGGCGGCAGGTATTTGCCAAACACGCGTGTCTACCTGTCGTCATCGGCCGATAATCATTATTTGTTTAGCGGTTGGTATAATGACATTGACGAGTTGGTGTCGTCGGAACCCTCTTTCTATTATGTTACCACAGCCGAGTCTGAGACGCTGACAGCTCGCTTTACTTTCAACCCTGATAGTCCTGATGAACCGTCGGAACCAGTCATTAAGCCCAAGCATACCTTGACGGTTACAGCAGAGGAGGGAGGTACGGTGAATATGGGCAATGTTACGATGAGGGAGGGTGACAAAACCACCCTGACGGCAACTGTCAATGTTGGCTATGTGTTCGATGGATGGTATGTAAATGGTGTGCTTTACGAATCTTCGCGCAGTTTTTCTTTTACCATGGGTACGGCAGATATTGCAATTGTGGCTCGCTTTATGTTTAACCCCAATTCACCCAACGATCCGTCGAAGCCTGATTCGAAGAAATATGCCTTCTATCTCCTGAATATGGCAACGAAGCCTGGGACAACCGCTCAATTCCCCATCTATCTGTCATCTCTTGATAAGTTGACCGATATGGCCTTTCAGCTCTTTTTCCCAAAAGAGCTACCGCCTGATCTGAATAGTGTTAAGCTCTCACCCAAGGCTGTTGGTTACGAAATCTCTGCCACAGCAGTTAATGACACAATCTATTCGTTTACATTAACAGGTGGGACGGTGCCTGATGGCAACACCCCCATCCTTGTGCTTACTGTCCCCATTCCCACCAACATTGCTACAGATCAAAACTATCCTGTGAAGATTAATCAGGTGAGTGTGACAGAAACAGATGGCACGACAGTTGCCGCTGCTACTCGCAATGGACGCATCTCTGTATATAGATTGTGTGATATCAATTGTGACAACGACATTGATGTGCTTGATATACTTTCAGAGGCAACCCTCATTATGGAGTCGGATAACGAGACTTTCGACAGGGAGTTGTCGGATGTAAACAAGGACGGTACAATTGATGAGAATGACATAGAATTTATAATTGAGGCTATAATAGAATCCGTTAAAGTAAATAGCCATGGAAAATAATAAAAATATCTTCTGTTTGGTACTCTCCTTTGTCCTTTCACTTGGCAGCATCAAGGCATACGAGCTGAAGGTGGCTTCCGAAGAAGCGCACACAATCAGCATCAGCTTGGCGGAAGGGCAGCAGGTAATGGGCTTACAGATGGAGCTGTTTCTGCCTGATGGCATGACGCTTGCGGCGGGCAATCCTGTAGAACTATGCAATAACCTTGCTGACCATACGCTTCGTTTCTTCGATTTGGGCAGCGGCCATTACCTTATCCTTGCCTACGACTTGAGCCTGAAAGGTTCAATGGTTAACGATGAGGAACTGGTGAAGTTACACTTCCAACTGTCGCCCGACATGCTGCCTGGTGAATATCCATTGACGATATCCGGCATCAAACTGGCTAAAGATGCACTCAATGCTGTATGCCCGGATGCTTACGAAGGTAGTCTCTACCTTGATGAGTCGGGTGCTACAGCCGTCCGCCTCTCTGCAGCAAAGAGCCATCCTGCCTCTGCCATCTACGACCCAGCAGGCCGACGCCTTGGTCAGATCCAACGCGGTGTGAACATCGTAGGCGGCAAGAAGGTTGTAGTCAAGTAGAATGTACTATAATAGGTAACGTTGCCAATTATACGGCAATGTCTTTTCAAACCACGAATTGCACGAATCGCACGAATATCCTTCAGACATCAAAGGCGTAGCCAGTTCGGGTAATTCGTGGTTGAAAATAGTCAATGGTTGAGTCCACTTGGATTTCCCTTTAGGGGGAGTAGAGACGCCCTACTGCCGTGTCGCCAGTCCTACCATGGGGAGACTGCAGTACCACCGTGGTAGTACTGGAGTTTCCCCATGGTAGTACTGGCAATACTCCATAGAGGGGTGTTTGTTGCTGTACGTGGCTTGCGGAATTTGAATAATGAGCCTACGTTATATAGTCTGTATGATGCTTTTGCTCTTACCGTGCGAAACGTTGCCACTTGATTGCCGCCTGTGCGCTCTTACGCTCCTGCGGATGCTCAGGCTGCTGCCGTCTGTGGTTTTGTGGAAGTTGGGATTATTTCACATACCCCTGCTTTCGCAGCCATAACAGGAAGAAGTGGTCATAGACAAAAAACTCTTCGTTCTCCTTCGTGATGAAGTCTTTCTCCAATAGCCCCTTGGCGGCCGAAACGACGCTGCTCACAGAAGGCAGACGATACTTATGCACGAACTTGCCAGCTGCTATGCTTTTAACCCTGCGCTCCGTTGCGATGGCGAGAAAGACGCTACGCTGTTTCTCTGACATCTGGCTGTAGAGCATCTCGTAATGTTCGGAACCCAGGTCGAGGATATAATTGATGGCATCCTCTATCATGTTGGTGCTGCACAGCCCTCCTCTCTCTGTCGTCATATACAGGACGTTCATAACTCTTTGCAGGCAGAAGGTGACGCCGTCGAAATGCGAATAGACTTCATGCACAACTTCAGGGGCAAGTGCCTTCCCGCCTTCGGAGAACAAACGCTCGGCAAATGCGGCATACTTCTCCTCTGCAATCGGGCTCAGCCCCATCGTTATGACAGATTGATAGAAGGGACGTGATGGCGACATGAATATCTCGTTCATCAGGTGGCGCTTGGAGCCGGAGAACAGGAATGTGGCATTGGGGCAACGCTGGATGTGGGTACGCAAGGCTGCCTCCACGTTCTGTCCATTGGGATAATCCATCACTTTCTGAAATTCGTCAATCGCAACGAGGCAGGGCTTGTCGGCTGTGGCAAGATAGCCGAAGATTTCTTCAAGTGTCGTCGAAGGGTTAACGTAAGCCCCTAAACCGATGCCCCAGACGGGGTTGCCGTTTATGTCGAACGAAATCTGCTGCTGTACCGAGTGCAGGCAATTGTAAAAGTGTTCCCACACCTTGCGCCCCAGAGGTTTCAGTTCCTCAAATATGGCCTGGCCAAGCACATCCACGAAGTCGGCAAGTGAACATGTGGCATAAATGTCTATGATAAAGGTGTAGTACTTCCCTACGATAGCAGGTTGGGAGAAGCAGTGGTGTATCAAGTCTGTCTTTCCCAAACGTCGAGGGGAAATGAGCGCCATGTTGTTCTCGTTTGTGAGAAGCCTGACCAAGTCCTTTGTCTCTCTTTCGCGGTCGCAGAAATATGCTGCTCCAGCATAGCCTTTTGTTACGAACGGATTAATCATATTTATTCCTTTTTTCACAATCACACCGCAAAGGTACGACATTTTCTTCATTTGGCAAAGGGAAAATTATCATAAGTTTGATAATCATAAATATGATAATTTTTGGTGGCTCGCTGTTTTGCTTCGACGTTTGTGGCTCGGTACGTCGCTCAGCCCTCCGTTCGGGACGAGGCTGCGGGCTGTGTGATGGGTGGTATTTCTGGCTGTATTTCAAGCCTTGGCCTATGGCAAGATGACCTTTTCCGCGATGTTTTTCATGGTCATTCTTCTGCCGCTGTTTCTTCGAACTTATAGCCAAAGCCTTGACGGCTGACTATGTTGTTGGCATAGGGACCGAGCTTCTTGCGGAGACGTGTGATGTGGACATTGACGGTTCGTTCTGCCACGATGACCCCTGCCCACACCGTGTCCATGATTTGCTGGCGGCTAAGGACGTGCCCTCGGTTCTTCATCAGAAGTGCGAGCAAGTCAAATTCGGTGCGAGTTAGGCTGACGGGTTGGCCGTCGATGCTGACGGTCTTGTGGTCGAGGTTGACCTGAAGGGTGCGGAAGTTGAGGTAGTGTTTGCCCAAACGGCATTCGACGACGTTCATTATGTAGTCGCCAAGATGTTCACATTCCCGGATGAGGTCGTTGTAGATGGAGCCAAGTGCGTAGGAATAAGCGTGATTGTTCACCTCTTTCGCGTTCTCTGTCTTGAGGTTGTCGCGCAGGGCGTTGATGTCGCGCTCTATGTCTTGCGAGGTGTCGATGCTGTAGTTTTCGCGTCGTCCGCTCACGACCACCATCATTTGTGTCAGAGCTTCGTTGACCAGTTGCAGCATGTCGTGGAGGTTGTCGTACTGCTTGGTGGTGAAATCTTCGCCGTTGTTGCGTCGATTCTGTATGGTGCGGGCTATTTTGAAGCAGGTGTCGCCGATGGATTCCAGCTCGCCAATCTGCCGCAGCATGTCGCGTATCTTTCGTTTTGTGTCATCCGAAAGGTGCTCGTTGCTCACTTGTTCCAGGTAGTTGGCTATCTCGCTTTCCATGTTGTCGGCAATGGCTTCGTACTTGGCTATGCGGTCGTACTGGCGGTCGAACTCTTTGCGGTCCTTCTCGTCGAGCATGACGCGAGCCATTCCGAACATGCGTTGCATGCGTTCGGCAAAGAGTACAATCTCCTTTTGTGCCTGCAGTACAGAGATTTCCGGCGTGGTCATGAGTCCTCCGGTGATGAAGCGGAGCGACGATTTCGCTTTCGTCTGCTTTCCTTCGGGCAGCAGGCGACAGACGATTTTTGCCATCTGAGGGATGAATCCTATGAGGAGGGCGGTGTTGAGAACATTGAAGCCTGTGTGGAAAAGGGCAAGCACGATGGGCAGTCGCTCTGCCTGTCCGCTCATGGTCGGGTCGTAGCCAGCCACTTCGCATACTGTGTTGACGAAGGGATAGAACACGCTGAGCACCCATACGACGCCGAAGACGTTGAAGAGCAGATGAGCCAGTGCTGCCCTCCGTGCCGTGATGCCAGCGCCGAGGGCGGCAAGGTTGGCCGTCGCCGTTGTGCCGATGTTCTCTCCCATCACCAGCGCGATACCCATGTAGATGGGCAGTACGCCAGTGGAACAGAGCAGAATGGTGATGGCCATCACGGCAGCCGACGACTGCACGATGCAGGTGATGAGCGTGCCGACAGCAAGGAAGGCAAGGATGGTGAGGTAGCTGCTTGTGTCGAACGAGGCAAAGAACGCCACCACATCGGCATTGTGTTCGAGGTCCATGTCCCTGCCCACGCTGCTCAACATGACGAGCGACCAGAACATGAACGCCATTCCGAACAGGAAGTCGCCCACGTAGCGGTGGTGCTTCTTGTAAATGAGCACCATGCCAATAAGGAAGGCGGGAAACACCACGCTCGTCAGGTCAACATTGTATCCCAGCGACATAATCCACGCAGTCAGCGTGGTGCCGATGTTCGCTCCCATGATGACCGAAATGGCCTGAGCCAACGTCAGAAGCCCAGCCGACACGAAGGAGACGGTCATGACGGTCGTGGCCGAGGACGATTGCACAGCACACGTCACAAAAGTTCCCGTAAGCATCCCGCTGAAGCGGTTCGATGTCATCCTCTTGAGAATATGTCGCAGTCCGGACCCCGCCATTTTCTGTAAGGCGTCGCTCATCGTCTTCATGCCGTAGATGAGCAATGCCAGCGAGCCGAGAAGCCTAACAACAATTTCGATAGCCATAAAGTAGAATGTTTGAGATTTCAGCTGCAAAGGTACGCATAAAAAGCCGTGCGAGTATGAAATACGTGGTTACATTTCGGTTACTTTTTGTTTTGGCCATCAGTAGCCATGCGGGCGCAGCTCATTCGGCATGGGGGAAAGCAAATTCTCACACGTGATAAATGATTTTCTCACACGTGATAAAACGATTTCTCACTGGTGATAAATTGATTTCTCACCAGTGAGAAAAAGGAATGCTACGTGGGGCGTCAACCGTTGGCCCATGTTGACGAGGTCGATGCTATGTGCAGCGGGGCTGTTTATCGGATGTTGCCGTTGGTTATCTGGCTGAGAGTGAGGGGCACATAGACCATGTTGTAGATGTAAGGCTCCTCTTCGTAGAAGAAGGCGATGCGGCCGTCTTTCTGCTGGCACATAGTGGAGTAGGCGGAACGCTTGCTGGTGACTTGCAGGCCTTGCTTCCAGTCTTCGGCAAAGGCAGCAGAGGTGTAGTGCTTGCCCCGTCTTCCCTTTTTTCCCTCGGCCTGTTCCTCAAGCACCTTATAATAAATAGTCACGTCGGCACGCGTATCGGCTTTCGGGAGGCTTTGGAGAACTACGTAAACGCGCTTGCCGTCGGACGTGCGACGACCCCGGACGATGAGTATCTCGCCGTTGCAGCTGTTAGCACCCACCTTGATGCCCGTCGGCACGTCGTGACTGTTGATGGGCGTGTCCCAAGAGCCTTCCGTGGTGCTGCCTTCGGCGAAGGTCCAGATGTTGAACGTGCGGCCGTACCACTTTCTGCCGCTCAGCACGATTTGTCCCGAGGGCAGTTCCTCCACCTTTGGCTCGTCGCTGTCGGGAGCGGGCTGGAACGTCGGGTCGCCGCCCAAAAGCTGCCACGTCATGCCCATGTCGTCGCTATAGACCACGTAGGCGCCCTTCAGCCCCGTGCCCTTCACCAGCAGGGCGGCATAGAGACGATAGTATTTGCCGACCTTCGTCAAGCGGCTCTGCAGTATCTTACCGCTGCCGAAGAAGCCTGCCCACGCAAAAACGCCCATTCCATCGTCAGTTTCGCTTGTCTGGAAGAGCGAGCCCTGCTTTCCCCAGAACTGTTGTGTGATGTCCTCCGGCGTGCTCCATGTGTGTCCGCCATCCGTAGTGACCTGACGTGCGATGAAGGGACGATAGTCCGCTTTGGCGTAGCCATAGATGCATTTTCCGCTGACGGAGATGAGCACGCCACGGTTGCTTTCGCGGTCGAAGCACAGGGCCGGGTCGCCGAAGCCCACGCCGAAGACGTTGTCATTTCCGCCCATTCCATCGGCAATTTTGGTCTCTTCCGACCACTTACGGCCGTTGTTCTTCGAGATGCGCATCACCTGATCGACCTCGCCGAAACCGATGTCGAAGCCACAGACGCGGTAGTCGTAGATGGCCACCAGTTCGCCTTTCCGGTTCTTCGCTATGGCCGGGATGCGATAGACATCGCGTGTGCTGTCGTTGCTATGTGCCAGGATTTGTTTTTCGCTGTACTGCATCGGCTGAACCTCCGAGGCACCTGTGGTGGCATCGACGTTCTGTGCGTAAGAAAACGCCCATTTCATCGAGAAAAACAGGAACAGGAGGATGTGAAGAGTACAGTTGTTCTTGTTGCAACCGTCGCAGCAGCTGCACTTGTTGTCGCTGCGGAGATAGCGGTACATGACGTAAGCCGCGATGACAATCACAGCGGCAAGGAGAAGGATGCTTTGTGTGTTCATAGTAGGAGAAATCTGAGTTTTCGGAGGATTATGAGTGTTCTGAGTATTCTGAGTATTGGGAGTTTCGGAGGATTCTGAGTGTTCTGAGTATTCGGATTATTAGGAGAGTGGGCTGAGATTAGGTGATTATCAGGTGTACGACGAATGCGGCGAGCCATGCTATGGCGCATTGTCCGACCATGATGAACAGCATCCATCGGCTTCCAAGCTCGCGTCGGATGGTTGCCATCGTTGCCATGCAGGGCGTGTAGAGCAGGCAGAAGACGAGCAATGTGTAGGCCACGGCGGGCGAGAAGATGCTGGTGATGGCCACTCCCGCAAAGAGGGTGCTGAGCGTGCTCACTACCACTTCCTTCGCCAGCAAACCGCATACGAGGGCCGTCACAATGCGCCAGTCGCCGCAGCCAAGCGGTTCGAAGAGCGGCGCAACAAGGCCCGACATCTGTGCCAGCATGCTTTGCGAGACGTTGGCCTCAGTCACCATCTTCAAGTGAAAGTCGAAAGTCTGCAGCAGCCACACGATGATGCTGGCCAGGAAGATGACCGTGAAGGCTCGCGTAAGGAAGTCTCTGGCCTTGTCCCACAGCAGATGCCAGACGTTCATCAAGGCCGGCAGCCGGTAGTTGGGCAGCTCCATGACGAAGGGCACCGCTTCGCCTCGGAAGAGAGTGCGCTTCATGACGAGCGCCACGACGATGCCCACAAGGATGCCAATCACGTAGAGTGACATCATCACCCACGCCGCGTGCTTCGGGAAGAAAGCTGCCGCGAAGAAGGCATAAATGGGAATCTTGGCCGTGCAGGACATGAAGGGCGTGAGCATGATGGTGAGACGGCGGTCGCGCTCGCTGGGGAGGGTGCGGCTGGCCATGATGCCGGGCACCGAACATCCGAATCCGATGAGCAGCGGCACAATGCTGCGTCCGGAGAGTCCCAAGCCTCTGAGCATCCGGTCCATGACGAAAGCGATGCGAGCCATATAGCCGGTGTCCTCGAGCATGCTGAGGAAGAAGAAGAGGCAGACGATGAGCGGCAGGAAGACCAGCACGGTGCCTACGCCGGAATAGATGCCGTCGATGATGAGCGAATGGACGGGCGGAGCGATGTTCCACTGCGTCAGAAGAGCGTCGGAGAAGGCCGTGAAGCGGTCGATGCCCTCCTGGAAGAGGTCTTGCAGCCAAGCGCCTATCGTGTTGAACGTGAGGTAGAAGACCGTCGCCATGATGAGGAGGAAGGCTGGAATGGCAGTATAGCGGCCTGTCAGGACCTTGTCGATGCTGACGCTCCGCCTGTGTTCCTGGCTTTCCTCGGGGTGTACGACGGTCTGCTGGCTGACCTGCAGGATGAAGTGGAAGCGCATGTCGGCGAGTGCGGCACAGCGGTCGAGGCCTCGTTCCTCCTCCATCTGGCAGATGATGTGCTCGATGGTTTCCTGCTCATTCTGAGTGAGATGCAACGCTTCTGCCACGAGTTTGTCGCCTTCTATCAGCTTGCTTGCAGCGAATCGGACAGGGATGCCGGCATCTTGTGCGTGGTCTTCGATGAAGTGCATGATGGCGTGCAGGCACCGATGCACAGCGCCTCCGTGCTCCGTAGGACTGCAGAAGTCCTGACGCGCCGGGCCTTCGTTGTAGCGAGCCACATGGATGGCGTGGCTTACCACCTCATCTACGCCCTCGTTCTTCATGGCGCTGATGGGGATGACGGGAATGCCGAGCAGCCGTTCCATCTGGTTGATGCGTATGGTTCCGCCGTTGCCTCTCACCTCGTCCATCATGTTGAGGGCGAGCACCATAGGGATGCCCAGTTCCATGAGCTGCATGGTGAGGTAGAGGTTTCGTTCGATGTTGCTGGCATCCACGATGTTGATGATGCCGTCGGGGTGGCTTTCCAGGATGAACCGTCGGCTGATGATTTCCTCGCTCGTGTATGGGCTGAGGCTGTAGATGCCGGGGAGGTCGGTGACGGTGGCATCGGGGTGTCCCTTGATGATGCCGTCCTTGCGGTCGATGGTCACGCCGGGGAAGTTGCCGACGTGCTGCTTGCTGCCTGTCAGTTGGTTGAAGAGAGTCGTCTTTCCGCAGTTCTGATTGCCGACGAGGGCAAAGGAGAGCGGACCCTTTTTTGCCGATGAAATGGGGTGAAATGCGTCTTCTTCGTGGTAACGGCCTTCCTCGCCGAAGCCAGGATGAGGGTAGCCCTCATCCCTATACCCACCAGACCCTCTCCCAACCTCTCCCTTGTAGGGAAAGGAGCTGATAGTACTTTTGTCGAAATTGCTTTGAGTATGGTAATCACTCCCCTCCCTACAAGGGAGGGGTTGGGGGTGGGTCTGGAGGGTAGTCGTGGGGCTTACCTCTATCTTCTCAGCGTCGGCGAGTCGCAGGGTCAGTTCGTAGCCGTGGATGCGCAGTTCCATCGGGTCGCCGAGGGGTGCGAACTTCTGCAGCGTCACCTGTGTGCCGGGAATCACGCCCATGTCGAGGAAATGCTGACGGAGTGCGCCTTCGCCGCCAACCTTGAGGATGATGGCCGACTGTCCTTTATTGAGTTCTCTTAGAGTCATTGCTATGTCGTTTAAGGCTATTCGCTCTGCAAAGATACAAAAAAAGAGGCACATGACCAACAACCATGTGCCTCTGAGAGGGGAAAAATACTTAAAAATGGTGATTGCCCTGGCGGGCAAAGGCTTGGAGCCAATGGGCCGAATGGGGCCAATGAGGCGAATGGGGCTAATGGGCCTCATGGGGCTAATGGGGCTAATGAGGCGAATGGGGCTAATGGGCCTCATGGGGCTAATGGGGCCAATGAGGCTAATGGCGATGCCGCAAGGGGGAGGGTTTCACACTCCACGGAGCATCGGCTTACACTCCACGGAGCATCAGCTTACGCTCCACGGAGCATCGGGCTACGCTCCACGGAGCGTGAAACCGACCCCTTAGCCGTTATTCTTCCGCCTCCTCGGGAGCCTCGCTTTTCTCCTCTTTTTTCTTGGCCAGATACTCGGGGAGCGACATGCCCGCCTGGTCGAAGAGTTCGGCGAGGGGAGGCACGCTCTTCATCAGTCCGGCAAGGAAGTTGGCCGTGCTCGTCTTGCTGTCGCCTCCGCCGCCATTGTCCCAGACAGTCACCTTGTCGATGTTGATGCCCTTGATGGCCTCTACTTGTGTCTTGACAAGTTCGGGGAGCTTCTCCAGCAGGAGCAGCGTGTAGGCCTTCGTGGCATCGCCTCCGGCAGCCTGTATCATCTTGTCGTAGCCCTCTGCCTGCTTGGTCAGAATCTGGAACAAGCCTTTTGCCTCGGCCTCCATCTTGGCATAGATGGCGTCGGCCTCGCCCTTGGCATTCACGCGCTTCTGCTCGGCCTCGGCTTCAGCCTCGATGACGATGCGCTTCTTCTCTATCTCCTGTGCCACGATGACGTTGGCCTGCTGGCTGGCACGCTCGCGCTCGGCACGTGCGTTCTCTGCCTTCTGCTCAGCTGCATAGGCTTCTTCCAGGGCCTGAGCGTTGGCCACCTTCTCGGCTGCCGTAGCCTTGCGTTGTGCTTCCGCCTCGCGTTCGCGGCGGACGGCATCGGAGTTGGCAATCTCAATCTTCGCTTCGTTCTCGCCCTTGACGGCTTCGGCATTGGCGGCAGCCGTACGGATGCGGGTCTCGCGGACTGCTTCGGCCTTGCCTATCTCGCCCATCTTCTCCTGCTCAGCCACGCGCACCTTGGCCTCGTTGATGGCTTTGGCAGCAGCCTCCTGTCCGAGGGCCTCGATGTAGCCACTCTCGTCGTTGATGTCCGTCACGTTGACGTTGATGAGCTTCAGACCTATCTTCTTCAGCTCCACCTCCACGTTGGAAGTGATGGCTTCGAGGAACTTGTCGCGGTCGGAGTTCAGCTCTTCGATGCTCATCGTAGCGATGACGAGACGCAGCTGGCCGAAGAGGATGTCGCGCGCCATCTCTTGTATCTGGTTGGCATTCTGCCCGAGCAGACGCTCAGCAGCAGCAGTCATGTACTCGGGGTCCGTGCTGATGCCGACGGTGAAGCGGCAAGGCACATCCACTCGAATGTTCTGTCGCGAGAGGGCATTCGTCAAGTTGGCGTCGATGCCTATGGGCGTCAGGCTCATGTAGGCATAGTCCTGAAAGACAGGCCACACGAAAGTGCCGCCGCCATGAATGCATTTGGCCGACTTCTTGTCGCCGTTGCCGCTGCCGTACACCACGAGAATCTTGTCGGCAGGACACTTGCGATAACGATTGGCAAAGAAGGCAAAGATAGCCACAAACAGGATGGCAAGCACCACAATTAGAATTAAAGAATCTCCAAAGACCATAGTGATTTCGAATTTATATGTTGTTAATTAATGTATGACCACTTATGCAGGCTCCACTTCGAGCACCTTCTTGTCTATCACCCGCACGACGCGGACCTTCGCCCCCGAGGGAATCATCTCCCCGGCAGTACGCGCGTCCAGCTCCTGCACCGAGCCGCCGAAGCTGATCTGCACCTTTCCCAAGCCCTGATTGCCAGCCGGAATGCGCAGATAGACGTCGCAGACTCGGCCCACGGCATCGTTGATGTCGAAGGCTCCGTTGCTCTGCAACTTCATCATCTGCCGGAAGATAACCAGGAAGATGCCGACAAAGAGGCATCCCACCAGCACGGCAGCCAGGCAGAGAAGGCCGTGGTCGGGAATCGTGTCCCACAGGCTGACCCCTGTCCAACCGAAGCCAAGCAGGAAATAGAACACGTTGCGGATGGAGAACAAATGCATGGTTCCGGCATGATCCAGGCTGTCGGCATCGGCATCGGTGTCGGCATCGAAATCGACATCCACGTCGCCTGTCACCACATCCCCCGTGCCGAGGAAGGACATGAAGGTTTGCATGAGCACAACAACAGAAGCAAAGACGGCAATGCCCCAATAGAGCTTGAGCATCGGGTCTAACTGGTTAAACCACTCCGAAAGGTCGTTCATAAGCAGATAATTTACGGTTTGACATGTTTCTTCGCTACAAAGATAAGCTTTTTTGCGCTATCATACGACAAAACGCCACTCGAATGTTTGTTTATTCTTCCTTTTTTTGTAAGTTTGCAAAACGAAAATGACAAATGCACGACAAATAAGAAGCAATATGGCACAACATCCTTTATCTAAATTCCGCTACTGCCCCGTTTGCGGCTCCAGCAGGTTCGTCGAGAACAACTTCAAGAGCAAGCGGTGCGAAGACTGCGGCTTCGTCTATTATTTCAACCCAAGTTCCTCGACCGTAGCCGTCATCGTGAACGACGAGAACCAACTCCTTGCCGTGCGACGCGCCAAGGAGCCGGCCCTCGGGACGCTCGACCTTCCCGGCGGCTTCTGCGACTGCTACGAGACAGGCGAAGAGGGCGTGCGGCGCGAAGTGAAGGAGGAGACGGGGCTGGACGTGGAGAGCGTGGAGTTCCTCTTCTCTGTTCCCAACGTCTATCCCTATGGAGGACTGGACATTCACACCATCGACCTCTTCTTCCTCTGCCGTGTGAAGAGCACGAAAGGGGCAACGGCGATGGACGATGCGGCAGAGGTGCTGTGGCTCCCCTGGCAGGAGGTCAGGCCCGAATACTTCGGCTTGAAGTCCATCAGCCTTGGCGTGCGTCGGCTGCTCGGGATGCTGGCTCCTGGCTCGGCCAACGCCCGCTGAGCCACGGAATGCGCTCGATGTAGGGCACAAGCCATGCGCAAAGGCAGAACACGACGGGCAGCAGGATGAGCACATCGTCGGTGCGGCCGTAGATGCTCCTGCCGAAACAGAGGTGCGTGAACTTGTAGAAGTAGAGCATCGGGTAGTGGGAAATGAAGAAGACCATGCTGTGCTCGCCGATGAAGCATAGCAACGGGATTCGCGGCACTTGGAGCGTCAGCAGCACACCCGCAAGGCCGCAAAGCACCAAGGTGGCGTTGACGACCGCCATCAAAGCATTGCCCGTGAAGAAGTTCTGGCTCATGTTGTACGTCCCGGGTGCCACAAAGCCGAGCACGACGAAGGCCGCTACCATGAGCCACGAGGCGGTCATCACTTGCCGGCTGCTGAAGTGCTGCATCACCCAGTGCCACAACCGTCCGAGATAAAAGAAGTAGCAGGCGATGAAGACGTTGCCAAGGCTCATCGGCACGTTGTTGCCCGTCCGGAATGCCCAGTAGCTGACGGCAGGGAAGAGTAGCGTGAGCCAGCACAGATGCTTCACCTTGTCAATGTACCGCACCATCATATAGACCGTGAAGAACGAGAAGAGGAACCAGATAGGCGAGTTTCCGTAGAAACCACTCTTCATCCAAAGGTGTTCCCACTCAAGAGGTTCGACGAACTTATGGTAGCGTTCCGTCAGAGGGAAATAGAAGCTGAAATAGACAACGGCGCCGATGATGCCGCTCATCAAGTAGGGCACGAGCAGGCGCTTGCTTCTGTCCTTCAGGTAGTCGAAGTCGGAGCCGGCGGACGTCCCCTTGTTGAAGTAGCCGGCCTTAAAGAAGAAGAAGCTCATAAAGAAGAAGCTCCACTTCATCACCTCGAGCCACCAATCCTGCTTGTCCAAGCCGCAGAAGGCCATGATGTGTAGCGTCACCATGCGAATGATGCAGATGCCGCAAAGGATGTCGAAGGCGTGGTTTCGTTGTTTCATAGGCTTCACTTTTCACTTTTCACTTCGGGAAAGGCAAGTTCCGCAGGCCGATGGCTGACTTTCATCTCGTCGGGGATGTCTTTGCGGACAGAGCCGTAGTGGTTGTTCAGGTAGAGCAGGAGGTCGCGTGGCGCTTTGACTTGGAGCGGCCCTAAGGTGACGGTCTGCGCTTCCTCGATGTCCTTGATGGGCAGATGCTCGCTTCGGGTGATGATGTTCTTCACCTCGTCGAGCCGCGACCCGTTGAACATCGTCTGCACCCTATACATTATATTATATATATGGCGTTTGCCGAGGAGCGTGACGAGCAGCCGCGTGAACAGACAGGGCAGCCAGCCTCGCTTCCTTGGCTCAGGGATGTCGCACTTGCCGCAATGCTTCCACTGCCAGATCTCCGTGGCGATGAAGAGTCCGTTGAGGAAGAAGACGGCTTTCTGTTGCAGTCGTCCGAGCCATTGCTGCCGAGGTATCTTGTCGAAGGGGAATATATCGACGTAGATGCCTTGGTGCATACGGATGTGTCGGAACGTGGACTCCGAGAAGCGGGAGCCGTTCATGCGGACTTTCATGAAGTAGAATGGCGTGTGCGGCTCCGTGTCGGGTGTCTGGAGGAAGAAGCGGTCGCCGAATTCCTCTTGCGCCATCTGGGCGAAACGCTCATAGTCGTGCCGCATCATGCCCACATCGACGTCGTCGTCCCACGGCAGTATCTTCTGCCAGAAGTACGCGCCGATGGCCGTTCCGCCTGTCACGAAGTAGCGGATGCCATGCTTCCGGCAGATGCGGTCCACCTCGGCGAGCGTCTCGTAGAGCGCTGCCTGAAGCTGCTGAAGTTCCTGCCCGCGGTAGTTCATTTTCTGTTATAGTTGCGATAGTTGCTATAGATGCTATAGTCTCTATAGTAGCTATAGATTCTATAGATTCTATAGTTGCTATAGCTTTTTCACCTTCTTTGTTCCCAGGGCATTCATGTACTCCATGTCGCCGGCGCCTTCCCAGGTGTCGGTCTTGGCACTGAGGTTGTCAATATGGCTCACGACGATGGCCTCCTGGGTGCAGGGCACGACGGGGCTGCCGAACTCGCGCTGGCCGTGATGCGCCAGTACGCAGTGGACGATGCGCTTCGTCTCCTCCTTGTCTATGCCCTTGCTGTCGAGGATGTTCTGCAGCCAGTGCGCCCCGATGTAGATGTGGCCGAGCAGGTACATGTCGGGCTGGCTTTCGCCTTGCTTGCTGTACTCGTTCATCTTGCCGCAGTCGTGGAAGAGAATCGCAAGGATGCAATGTTCCACCTTCACCTCGTAGGGCAGGCAGGGATAGAGTCCTTCGAGCATCCGCAGCATCTGGTGCGTGTGGTTCAAGAGGCCGCCGGGATAGGCGTGATGCATGGCTGTGGCGGCCGGATACTGACTGAACGGCTCGTAGAAACGGCTGGCAAATTCCTCGATGATGCTCGTCAAGGTCTTGTCCGAGCAGTAGCTGAGGAGCTTCGTTATCGTAGCGTCCCAGACGTCGCGGCGCACAGGTCGTGGCAACAGATTGTAGAGCGGATGGTCGAGTAGCGGTTCGCCCAGGGGCTTGAGGTCGCGCAGGTCGCACGACTTCTTGCCGTCGTTGTCCTTCAGATTATAGAAGACAACGAGTTGTCCCACCTGCGGTTCGGCCGTGGGCGGCATGTCCCAAACGGCCACATTGATGGCTTCGAGGAGGTTCGCCACCTTCAGCGAAGCGTAAGGCGACCCGGTCTTCGTCGTGCCGTTACTGCGGCTGATGACGAGGTATTCTGTGTTGTTCATCTTACATTTACCATTTAATCATCTTACATTTACCATTTAATCATTTACCATTTACCATTTGTTCCCCCTAAAGGGGGTAAGGGGGTCCTTACCATTTACCATTTGTTCCCCCTAAAGGGGGTTAGGGGGTCCTTGCCATTTACTATTTTATAGGCAAATGACATTTATTGCTTTTTCCTTCGCAAAGTTACGAAATTTCCTTAACTTTGCAGCAGAAAAGCAGAAAAAAGATGCGGCAAAGTATTAAATGGTAAATGGTAAATGATAAAATGGTAAATGAAGTTGATGTTTTCTTCATGAAGCAGGCTTTGGTGGAGGCGAAGGAGGCGTACCGGCAGGGCGAGGTTCCGGTGGGTGCCGTCGTGGTGTGCAGGGACCGAATCATCGCCAAGAGTCACAATCTGACTGAGTTGCTGCACGATGTCACCGCGCATGCCGAGATGCAGGCCATCACGTCGTCGGCGGAGCACCTTGGCGGCAAGTACCTGAACGACTGCACGCTCTACGTCACGGTGGAGCCTTGTGTGATGTGTGCCGGTGCCCTCGGATGGTCGCAAATCAGCCGTATCGTCTATGGAGCACCCGACGAGAAGCGCGGCTACTCCCGCTTTGCGCCCGCTGCCTTGCACCCTCGGACGCAAGTGACTGCTGGCGTAATGGCCGACGAATGCACCGCACTCATGCAACGCTTCTTCAGGGAAAAACGATAACCCGACGTAGATGAGAACTTTAAACCACAGATTGAGCAGATTAAACAGATTAAGAGTAGAAATTAGAACAACGGATTTAACGGATTGGACGGATTACGACTAGAATTTTAAACCACAGATTGAGCAGATTAAACAGATTAAGAGTAGAAATTATAACAACGGATTTAACGGATTGGACGGATTACGACTAGAATTTTAAACCACAGATTAAGCAGATTAAACAGATTAAGAGTAGAAATTATAACAACGGATTTAACGGATTAGACGGATTTCGAGTGAATACTTTCACCGCGGATTGCCCAAATCATACTAACGGAGATTGACTTATAAAACCACGGAGATTGACTTATAAAACCACGGATTTAACGGATTTAACGGATTATTCTTGCCAACTGATGATAGAGCCAATCCGTCTAATCCGTTAAATCCGTTGTTTTTAATTCTACTTAAAATCTGTTTAATCAGCTTAATCTGTGGTTTTTTAGTCCAGCCTTAATCCGTCCAATCCGTTCAATCCGTTGTTTTAAATTCTAGTCAAAATCTGTTTAATCAGCTCAATCTGTGGTTTTTTAGTCCAGCCTTAATCCGTCTAATCCGTTCAATCCGTGGTTATAATTTCTAGTCAAAATCTGTTTAATCTGCTTAATCTGTGGTTTTTTAGTCCAGTCTTAATCCGTCCAATCCGTTCAATCCGTTGTTATAATTTATAGTCAAAATCTGTTTAATCAGCTTAATCTGTGGTTTAATTCTCCAGTCTTAATCCGTCTAATCCGTTCAATCCGTTGTTTTAAATTCTAGTCTTAGTCCGTTTGTTCCGTTCAATCCGTGGTGTGGGAAGGGTCAATCCGCGGTGGCGAATCGCCGTTTGTGTCGCCGAAAATTGTTTACAGGAAAATCCGTTGTTTGCAGGTGTTCGGAGGTGCGTAGCGTGGGGTGTCGGTCAACACTCCACGTAGTGTCGGCCGATTCTCCACGTAGTGTTGGCCGATGCCCCTCGCTTTGTTCACTATCCCTTCACGCCCTTTTTGACGGAAAACTATGCCGATTTTACCGAGCCAACGTACTGCGATGGTATTTTCTTTACATCGCGTCGAAAAAAGCTACCTTGTAAATAGTTGAAAATCAACGCCCATTCGATTTAAGGCCATTTCTTGCGTCGGGGGCTACAAAGTGCCACCGCGACGGAGAAATGCCGTCAGAGCGCGTCCGAATGCGAACTTTCTTGACAAGCGAGCAGTTTGAGGTAGGTCCCGATGGCCTGCTTTATTTCGTAGTCCTCCACGAACTCGTCGGCGGAGTGGCTGCGACTGCTCTGTCCCGGTCCCATCTTCAGGCTGGGGAAGGGCATGAGGGCCTGGTCGCTGAGCGTAGGCGAACCGAAGGGCTTGCCGCCAAGCGCGACGATGCGCTGCACGAGCGGATGCTTCGCGTCGATGCCCGACGAGCTGAGTCGCGTGCTGCGGGCCTTGACTTCCGACTTGACGTTCAGGCTGATGAGCTTGAGGAGTTCGCGGTTGGTGTAGCACTCGTTGGACCGCACATCAACGGTGAACGTGCAGACGTCGGGCACCACGTTGTGCTGTGTGCCGGCATTGACAATCGTCACCGACATCTTGACCGGTCCGAGCAGGGGCGATACCCTTTCGAACTTGTAGTGGCGGAACCATTCGATGTCGTCGATGGCGTGGTAGATGGCGTTGTCGCCTTCGTCGCGGGCTGCGTGTCCCGCCTTGCCGTGAGCCGTGACGTCGATCACCATCAGCCCCTTCTCGGCGATGGCCGGCTGCATGCCGGTCGGCTCTCCGACGAGTGCGACGTCAATCTTCGGCAACAGGGGCAGAACGCTCTCTATGCCGCCTTTTCCGCTCACTTCCTCTTCGGCGCTGGCCAGGAAGACGAGGTTGTAGAGGCTTCCGCCTTCTTTGAGAAGGGCGAAGACATGCAGGAGAGAGACTAGGCTGGCACCGTCGTCGTTGGCTCCGAGGCCGTAGATGCGGCTTCCTTCGCGAGTGGCGCGGAACGGGTCGCGCTGCCATCCGTCTACGGGCTTCACCGTGTCGATGTGTGCGTTCAGCAGCAACGTCTGCTTTGCGGCGTCGAACCCCGGCTGTACCGACCAGATGTTGTTGCCCATTCGCTGTACCTCAAGGCCGAGTTCGCCCTGCATATAGTTCTGCAGGAGGTCGGCAGCCGCCTTCTCCTCCCTGCTTACGCGCGGCACCTCGATGAGCCGACACAGCAGCCCCACCGCTTTCTCATTGACCATTGACCATTGAAGATTGACCATCATTCCATACCATTTGATAGCGCAAAGTTAAGGAAAAATGAAAAATGAACAGCGAAGAATGAAGATTTTTTCACGTTTCTCTTTCCACTTTTCACTTTTTTTCGTACCTTTGTCGTACTAAAAAGAGAATTACGGCCTAAATCGTTTTGAATTTTGAATTTAATAATTTTGAATTTCTAATGCAGAACCCCAGTCCACTCCCGTCGCTCATCCAGAGCCAAGCCGCCGTTTATGGCAACCGTGCCGCCATGCTTTATCGTGATGATGAACTGCAAAAGTGGAAGGAAATATCGTGGGAGAACTTTGCCCGGACCGTGAGCCGCGTGTCGGCCTCGCTGCTCGAACTGGGCGTCGGGGTGCAGGAGAACATCGCCACCTTCTCGCAGAACATGCCCGAATGCATGTATGTCGATTTCGGCGCCTACGGCATCCGAGCCGTCACCATCCCGTTCTATGCCACAGCAAGCGAGATGCAAGTGAAGTACATGGTGAGCGACGCCAAGATACACTACATCTTCGTCGGCGAACAGTACCAGTACGACACGGCCTACCGCATACTCAAGATAGAGCACTCCATGCAGCGGCTCATCATCTTCGACCCTTCCGTCGAGAAGGATTCGCAGGACAATGTGAGCCTCTATTTCGATGAGTTCCTTGCCCTTTCCGACGGTAAGGACCACGCCGAAGAGATAGCCAGGCTCACGGCCGAAGTGCAGGAGGACGACCTGGCCAACATCCTCTACACCAGCGGCACGACGGGCATCAGCAAGGGCGTCATGCTCACCCACCGCATGTACAACGCCGCCTTCCGCGGACACGTTGGGGCTTTGCCGCTCACCCACAGCGACCTCGTCATGAACTTCCTGCCCTTCACCCACGTCTTCGAGCGCGGATGGTCCTATCTCTGCCTGAAGACTGGCTGCACGCTGGCTGTCAACCGACGTCCCGCCGACATCCTGCAGAGCCTGCGCGAAGTGCATCCCACCTGCATGTGTGCTGTGCCTCGCTTCTGGGAAAAAGTGTATGCCGGCGTCCAGGAGAAGATAAACTCGTCCTCGCCTATACAGAGAAGGATGCTCGAGGACGCGTTGCGCATCGGCAAGGCCTACAACGTCGATTACAAGATGCGCGGCCTCGTGCCGCCCCTCGCCCTGAAGATGCGCTACGTCTTCTACGAGAAGACCGTCATCGCCCTGCTCTTGAAGACCTTGGGCCTTGAGCGGCACAACTTCTTCCCCACAGCCGGAGCAGCCATTCCGCCTGTCATCGAGGGGTTCGTCCGCTCGGCAGGCATCATGATGATTACTGGCTACGGACTCACCGAAAGCACCGCCACCGTCTCCTGCGACCGCTGGAACAAGCCCATCTCGCTCGGTTCCATCGGTCGTCCGCTTGACGGCGTGCAGGTGAAGTTCAGCGAGAGCGGCGAGATACTCCTCAAGGGCGACACCATCACAAAAGGCTATTACCGCAAAGCCGAAATAACGGCCATGGCGATAGACGACGAAGGATGGTTCCACACAGGCGATGCCGGCTACATGAAGAACGGCGAGCTTTACATGACGGAACGCATCAAGGACCTCTTCAAGACGAGCAACGGCAAGTACATCGCCCCGCAGATGCTCGAGTCGAAGTTCTGTGTCGATCGCTACATCGACCAGATTGTCATCATCGCCGACCAGCACAAATTCGTTTCGGCGCTCGTCATTCCCGAGTACAAACTGCTCGAGGAAGTGGCGCAGAAAAGGGGCATCGCCTACAGCAACCGTGCCGAACTCTGTGCCAACCCCGCCATCGTGGACTTCGTCATGGAGCGTATCGAGACCATCCAGCAGGACCTTGCCTCCTACGAGCAAGTGAAGCGCATCACCCTCCTGCCGGAGCCTTTCAGCCTCGAGCGTGGAGAACTGACCAACACGCTTAAGGTGAAGCGGCCCGTCCTCAACCAGCATTACAAAGAACAGATAGATAAGATGTACGAAGAATAGTAAAGGAATTTAAATGGAAGTAGAAATGGGAGTTAAATAGGAAGTTAAGTACTTCGTACAGGACAATACCACAGCCTTCCAAAGCTATTGTCCATGAGCACAAGCGAATTAACTTCCACGAGCGAAGCGATGTAACTTCCCCCTTTTACTTCCTCTTATAACTTCAAATCGTAAAATGATAACCCAAGAACAACTCAAGGAAGTCAAGGAGCGCACCGAACAGCTCAACCGCTACCTCGACATCGAAGGCAAGAAGATACAATACGAAGAAGAACAGCTGCGCACACAAGCTCCGGGCTTCTGGGACGACCAGAAACGCGCCGAGCAGCAGATGAAACTCGTCAAAGGACTGGAGAAGTGGCTCAAGGGCTACGCTGAGGTCAAGACGCTTTGCGACGAGCTGGACACGGCTTTCGACTTCTACAAGGAGGAACTCGTCACGGAGGAAGAGGTCGATGCCCTCTATGCCAAAGCCATCGAAGCCATCGAAGCGCTCGAACTCAAGAATATGCTTCGCCGCGAAGAGGACTCGATGGACGCCGTGCTGAAGATAAACTCGGGCGCCGGCGGCACGGAGGCTCAGGACTGGGCACAGATGCTGATGCGAATGTACATGCGCTATGCCGAGACCCACGGCTACAAGTGCGTGGTCAGCAACCTGCTCGAAGGCGACGACGCAGGCATCAAGTCGTGCACACTCGAAATACAGGGCGAGTTCGCCTACGGTTATCTCAAGAGCGAGAACGGCGTCCATCGCCTCGTCCGTGTCTCGCCGTATAATGCCCAGGGAAAGCGTATGACGAGCTTCGCTTCAGTCTTCGTCACCCCGCTCGTCGATGATACCATCGAGGTGAACATCGAACAGGCACGCATCTCTTGGGACACTTTCCGCAGCTCCGGCGCAGGTGGGCAGAACGTGAACAAGGTGGAGTCGGGCGTCCGTCTGCGCTATCAGTACAAAGACCCCTATACGGGCGAGGAGGAAGAAATCCTTATCGAGAACACCGAGACACGCGACCAGCCCAAGAACAAAGAGAACGCTATGCGCCTGCTCCGTTCCATCCTCTACGACAAAGAGTTGCAGCATCGCATGGCCGAGCAGGCGAAGGTGGAGGCAGGCAAGAAGAAGATAGAGTGGGGAAGCCAGATAAGGAGCTACGTCTTCGACGACCGTCGCGTCAAGGACCATCGTACAAACTACCAGACAAGCGACGTTGGCGGCGTCATGGACGGCAAGATCGACGCCTTCATCAAAGCTTATCTCATGGAGTTCTCTGAAGTTGAATGACCGATTATAGTTGCTATAGTCTCTATAGTTGCTATAGTTTCTATAGATTCTATAGGTTCTATAGTTGCTATAGGCTCTATAGCTTTTAAGTTCCAATAGCTTTTATAGCCCCCAAAACAATAGCCTATGCCCCTTCTCGAAATAGAGCGCAAGTTCCTCGTCACAGGCGAGTTCCGTGACAAAGCCACAAGTTCCACCCACATCGCCCAGGGCTACATCGCCTCGGGCAACGGCCGGACCGTCCGCGTCCGCATACGTGGCGACAAAGGCTACCTTACCATCAAGGGTCCCAGCAATCAGGCCGGGCTGGCCCGCTTCGAGTGGGAAAAGGAAATCCCCCTGGCAGAAGCCGAGGCGCTGATGGGCATCTGCGAGCCGGGCATCATACGGAAGACACGCTGGCTCGTGCCTTCGGACGACGGCAGGCACACCTGGGAGGTCGATGTCTTCGAGGGAGACAACGAAGGCCTCGTCATGGCGGAGATAGAACTGAGCAGCGAGGACGACTCCTTCAGCAAGCCGGACTTCATCGGAAAGGAGGTAACAGGCGACCGCCGCTACTACAACAGCCACATGCGCCACTACCCGTACAAGCTTTGGCGGGACGACATCTGAGTCGCGTCCTCACTAAGAGACCCTTCCTGCAAGGCAATTCGACGTCGGTTTCCGTTATGTTAACGTGAGTTCGATGAAAACAAAAGTACAATCAAACACAAAGACACGAAGACACGGAGAGCTACGCCGCTGAACTGAAGACACAAAGATTCCCCCGCCCAGAACCTTTGTGTCTTTACAACATGGGCTGTTACTTAGTGCCTTAGTGTCTTTGTGTTTGCTTAACACATCATTGGCCGTAAGTTCCCATTAATCATTTTTTCGTCGAATTCACGTTATGTTATAGTTATTGGCAACCGTTGAAAACTTTTTTATCTTCTATTAAGGCTCTTATCCGTCGGCGTTTCTGACGAAAAGCTGTTCATAGAGGCTTGGCTAAAGTCTCGAAGGGACGAAAGGCCATAGACTGTGGCACAAGCCCCCGGTAGAAGTGCGAAACAAACGAAGCCTCGACAGGGCGACAGGGTTCGGAGCATAGGAAATCGTATCGCTTTGGCAGGAGCGAAGTCTGATACTGCAGGCAGAGTTGTTTGCTTCTACATGTAGGAGCAACGAACCCAGCAGGCCGTGTTGTGCCGCCTGACTGCCAAGACGCGGCGACTCAATGCTCCGAGCGATGTGCTGCCGCGTGGGCTGTCCGATTGCAGACTGAAGGAGGTGTGGGGTCGCAGCAGGGTTCATCGGCAGATACAAAAAAACAACCCGGGGCACGAATGCCACCGGATTGCAACCACCCTTGTTGCGGGAGCCCGACTCGAACGGGCGACCTCCAGGTTATGAGCCTGACGAGCTACCAACTGCTCTACCCCGCGATGTTCTATGAATGCGTTCTCTCAAACGCGGTGCAAAGGTAAGACGATTTTCGCAAACTGCCAAATCTTTCCTTAAAAATATGTGTTTAAGAACACCCATTTGTGTCGTTTTCGGCACAAAATACCCCCATTTGTGCATTTTTAACACTTCAGAATTGCATAAATAAAGTTTTTGTTCTAACTTTGCGCTGCAATGACAGTAGTAAATACACGAGTTAAGTTTGTTGACGTGGCACGTCGTCTGTTCGCCAAGAACGGGCTGGAGAACACCACGATGAACGACATTGCCCAGGCTTCGGGCAAGGGTCGGCGGACGCTTTATACTTATTTCAAGAATAAGGAGGAGATTTACTGGGCGGTCATCGAAGGCGAGCTGGAGCGCATCAACGAGAAGATGAGCGAGGTGGCGCGGCAGCAGATGGAGCCGGAGGACAAGCTGGTGGAGGTCATCTACACGCATCTGAACATGATAAAGGAAGCCGTTCAGCGCAATGGCAACCTGCGGGCCGAGTTCTTCCGCAACATCATCATGGTGGAAAAGGTGCGCAAGAACTTCGACCGCAGCGAGCGGTGCCTCTTCGCGTCCATCCTTTCGGAAGGCGTACAGCAAGGGTGTTTCGACATCGACAGCATTCCCCTCAGCTCCGACATCCTGCACTATTGCATCAAGGGACTGGAGATACCCTACATCTACGGCCGCCTGGCCGAAGGAATGCCGCACGGCATGCGACGTGGCATCGTGCAGAAACTCATCCACAAAGCCTTTGGGCGGCAGGACAAGCACCTGAGCCAATACCTTTAGAAAGAGGCGAGAGGTTGGGGGTTGGAGCTTAGGGAACACCTTTCGTCCCTAATCGGCAACCCAAACATTCCTCTCACCATTCACCTCTAACCACTGACTCCTAATATATAAAAATAGATAACAGACATGAAATTACTTGAAGGAAAGACTGCACTCATCACGGGTGCAGCAAGGGGCATCGGTAAAGCGATTGCCCTTAAGTTTGCCTCGGAAGGCGCTAACATAGCATTCACCGACCTCGTGCTCAACGACGAGATGGCTGCCGGCATGGAGGCTACGCGCCAAGAGATAGAGGCTGTGGGCGTCACCTGCCGTGCCTATGCAGGCAATGCAGCCGACTTTGCAGCCACAGAAGAAGTGGTGAAGAAGATCAAAGAGGACTTCGGAACCATCGACATCCTTGTCAACAACGCCGGCATCACCAAGGACGGACTGATGCTCCGCATGACCGAACAGCAGTGGGATGCAGTCATCAACGTCAACCTCAAAAGCACTTTCAACTTCACCCATGCTTGTGTGCCCATCATGATGCGGCAGCGTGGTGGCAGCATCATCAATATGGCCAGCGTCGTAGGCGTGCATGGAAACGCCGGACAAGCCAACTATGCCGCCTCGAAGGCCGGCATGATAGCCCTCGCCAAGAGCATCGCACAGGAGATGGGACCGAAGGGCATACGTGCCAACGCCATTGCTCCCGGCTTCATCGAGACAGCCATGACGGCTCAGCTCAGCGAGGAGATACGCGAGGAGTGGAAGAAGCGCATCCCCTTGCGCCGTGGTGGTCAGGTGGAGGACATAGCCAACGTGGCTACCTTCCTCGCAAGCGACATGAGCAGCTACGTCAGTGGTCAGGTCATCCAGGTTGATGGCGGGATGAATATGTAAAAAGCCTCTCCCCCAGCCCCTCTCCGAGGAGAGGGGAGTTAGCGGCAGAAAACCTCTCTCCTCAGGGAGAGGTTGGAAGGGACTTGAGGCTTGAATGTTTTTGAGAACTTTATGATAGAACATCAGTTCCCCTCTTCTCCTGGAGGTGAGACCTACAGTTCCCCTCTCCTCGGAGAGGGGTTAGGGGAGAGGCTTCTTTTTGAGGACAACCACCTGATAGCAGTAGCAAAGGAAGCAGGGGACATCGTGCAGGGCGACAAGACCGGCGATGTCCCCTTGTCCGATATGGTGAAGGCTTACCTGAAGGACAAGTACCAGAAGCCCGGAAACGTCTATCTGGGCGTCGTCCACCGACTGGATCGTCCCGTGAGCGGCGTGGTGCTTTTTGCCAAGACGAGCAAGGCGTTGCCCCGGCTCAACAAGATGTTTGCCGAGCACAAAGGTGTGCGCAAGACTTACCTTGCCATCGTCGCGACGCGTCCGCCGCAGCCCGAAGGCACGCTCACCCATTGGCTGACGCGCAACGAGAAGCAGAACACGGCCCGTGCCTACGACCGCGAGGTGCCGGGCAGCAAGAAGGCCGTGCTCACTTACCGTCTCGTAGGGGAGTCGGACCGCTACTTCCTGCTCGAAGTGGAACTGCATACCGGCCGCCATCACCAGATACGATGCCAGCTTGCCAAGATAGGCTGCCCCATTCGCGGCGACCTGAAGTATGGTGCTCCGCGCAGTAATCCCGATGGCAGCATCAGCCTCCACGCCTGGCGTCTCGAGCTGGAGCATCCCGTCTCGCACCAGACCATCACCATCGAAGCGCCCTTGCCCAAGGAACGTCTCTGGCAGGAGATAGCCGGATAGGCAGACGGAAGAACCCGCAGAAACCTTTGTCGGAAGGGCATCGGAGTGCTCTTCTTTTCGCAGCCTCCGAGAGGGGAGTTCTACGCTCCGTGGAGCGTGGGCCGATGCTCCGTGGAGCGTAAGCCGATGCTCCGTGGAGCGTAAGCCGATGCTTCGTGGAGTGTAAAACGACCCCCTGTGGTCCGTCCTCTGCTGCTCCAAGCTCCTCCCCCAAAGAGGGAGGCTGGGAGGGGGCTTTCCTCCTCCGAGGGGAGGGGTCAGGGGTGGGGTCCTCAACTCCGTTCGGGCGGATTTATAATCCGCCCGCATTGAGAAAGGGGATTTGTAATCCCGAAAGGGCTTAATAGCATTACAAATGCTCATACTCAATCCTGCCGGATTTCAAATCCGGCAGAACAGGCAGTTGAACTCCGTCCGGGCTGCTTCCCAATCCGGCAGAACAGGCTGAATCGCCCTGCATTTAGCGTTTTATTGATGTTCCTGGCTGTCGGCTAAATGACCTAATCAGCCTTTTTTGTCGGACTGCACCATAAAAATAAAAGAAATGGCTTCTTTTATTTTGTTTTGTTCGCGCTTCTTCGTAACTTTGCAGCGTCCTAATAGGAGCCGACGCTTCCAAGCGTCGGAATCAGGCAGTCCACCGTTCCGACGCTCGAAGCCTTGGCTCCTACGGCAAAACGGACAAGTAACGTTTAGTTACATAGAAGTGAGAACGACGTAAATAAGGATGAAACGTGCGCTGAAAATCTTCTTCAAGTCGCTTGCCGCATTGCTTTTGCTCATCGTGCTGCTTGCTGCGAGTCTCTACCTGCCGCCTGTGCAAAGGTGGGCGGTGGACAGGCTTACTGCGTGGCTCGAAGAGGAGACGGGCCTCGAAGTGACCGTCGGCAGCGTACATCTCGCTCCCTTGCTCGACCTCAGCCTCGGGCAGGTGCGCATCGCCAAGCCGCCTACCGACGTCATCGACGTAGAGCATGCCCTCCTCGATCTCGACCTTTCGCGGCTCCTTTCCCTGCACGTCGGCGTGGAAGCCATCGAGTTGAAGGGCGGCAGCGTCCGTTTGACCGAACTCATCGAGTCGTTGCGGATGGAGGGAAGCCTCGGCAGTCTTCGCCTCGAAGCCGACGATGTTGACCTGCGCGGAAAGAAGGCCATCGTGTCGGAAGCCATGCTCGACGGCTGTCAGCTCGACATCTGCCTCCGCGAAACGCCTGAGGACACGACCGAGAGCCAACCGCTTGATTGGCAGATAGACATCAGACAAATCAAGATTCTAAAATCAAGTATCAGCCTGCAAGGCAAGCCTTTGGACTTCGCGGTCCGTGCCGCCATCCGCGAAGCAAGCCTCAATGCAGGCGACATCAACCTGGCGGGCGGCACCTATCGTGCAGGCAAAGTCAGTCTCCTGGCCGACAGCATCAGCCTCGCCCCCTCGCCACTCGCCCCAACCCCCTCTCCGGAGGAAGGGACTTCTGGCAGCTCTCTTGCCTTCTACGACGCGGAGCTGAGGCTCGACAAGCTTGCCCTTAACGGCCTTTCTTCAACGTTCAACGTTCAACTCAGCAAGCTTGCCTTCCGCGAGCGGAGTGGCTTCCAGCTCGACAACCTTGCCGTCAACGTCTCGTTCGACCCGCATCATCTGTCGGCACGGGGACTCGACCTCAAGACGCCTCACAGCTTTGCCAACGGCCACATCGACCTTGATTGGAAAGAAAGCCCTGCGAAGGGAGACTTCAACAGCTCCCTGCAAGCGTCGCTCGGCAGCGAGGATGTGCTTCTGCTCTCGGCTGCCTACATGCCGAAAGACTTGGCCGCCTGCTATCCCTCGCAGCCGCTCGACATCGACCTCCTTGCCGAAGGAAGCCTCGACAGCCTTGCCTTGCAGAAATGCAACGTGGTGATGCCCAGCGTACTCGACGTCCGCGTCAATGGCTCCCTACAGCACCTGACCGACAGCTTGCAGCGGGGGGCCGACCTCAAGTGGGACGTCACGACGATGGACCTACGTTGCCTCAATCGCTACCTCGGCCTCGACAAGGTCCGATTCCCTAAGATGACGCTCCATGCCGACACCCGTCTGCGCCAAGCCTCGCGGCTCTCGGCCGACGCGCTCCTCGCCGAAGGCAGCGGCAAAGCTCACCTCAAAGGCGACATCGACCTGCAGGCAATGACCTATCAGCTCAATGCACGCATCGCCGGCCTACAGCTCCACGACTTCCTCCCCCACGATTCGCTCTATCTCCTCACGGCCAGCGCCCGCCTCGCAGGACGCGGCACCGACTTCCTCAGCCAGCAGACAAAGCTCCAGGCACTCGTCGATATCGACCACCTCGGCTACGGCTCGTGGGACCTCGACAGCATCCATGCCGACTGCCAACTGGCTGCCGGCAAGGCAATGGCTGAGGTGAGCAGCCGGAACGACCTGCTTCAACTGCAAGGATGCATAGATGCTTCCATCAGCGAACGCAAGCTGCAAAGCACGACATTCAACATGGACTTGCGCCACATCGACCTTTATGCGCTTCGTCTCGCAAGGAAGCCCTTGACCGTGAGCATGGTGACGCACCTCGACGGCGCGTCCGACTTCCGCCAGACACACAGCCTTTCGGCCCGCATAGAGGCAGTGGAGCTGACCACGGCCGACAGCGTCTTGCACCCCCTCGACCTTTATTTGGATGCCAACCTTACGCCCGAAATCATCCACATGAAAGCCCTTGCCGGCGACCTCTCCCTGTCGCTTTCGTCCGACCAGGGGCTTGACTCCCTGCTCTCTTGCTTCGACAACTTCAATCGCGAGCTGTGGCGACAGACCGACAGCCTGCGTCTTGACCAAGACACCCTTCGCACCTTGCTTCCTCACCTCCGCATGGAACTCGAATGCGGGCAGCGGAATCCCATCACCGGCATACTCCGCCACGCCACGGGCTACAGCTTCCGCGACCTCTCCTTCCACCTTGTTGCCTCGCCCCAAGAAGGCTTGAGCGGCAACGGCCACATGCATGCCCTCAACACGGGGGCTATTCTGCTCGACAGCATCCAGTGGCGCATCCGCCAGGAAGCAAGCGGAATCTCGCTCGATGCCCGTGTGGCAAACGGTCCGAAGAACCGCATCGTGACCTTCCAGAGCGAGGCGCATGCCTCCCTGACGGCAACGGGAGCGCAGATGGGCATGTACTTCATCGACGCCAACGGGCAGAAGAGCGTCGATTTCGGACTGGTGCTCAACCTCCTTGCCGACGGCGTACGCGTCCACTTCTCGCCGCTCAATCCCATCATAGCCTACCGTCGGTTCGCCCTCAACGAAGACAACTTCGTCTCCCTCACCCGCAGCGGAAAGCTCGATGCACTCGTTGACCTCCTTGCCGACGACGGCACCGGCCTGAAACTTTACACGACGCCCAACGACGAGGCACAGCAGGACATCTCGCTCAGCGTGAACCAGTTCAACGTGGGCGAGCTGACGCAAGTCATCCCCTTCATGCCTGACATCAGCGGCCTTCTACACGGCGACTTCCACTACATGCAGGCGGACAGCACGGCGACCGTCTCGGCCGAGATGCTCGTAAGGCAGATGAAGTACAACGGCGTCCTGCTGGGCGACATGGGGCTGAACGGTGTCTATTTCCCCAACGCCGACGGCTCGCACTACGTTGACGGCATCGTCACGAAGGACGGGGCAGAGATTCTCCTGCTCAACGGCAAGTACCACGAGGTGCGCGGGCAGGGCCGGATGGACGGCGAGGCTTCGCTTCAGCGCGTCCCCTTCTCCCTCCTCGACGCCTTCATGCCGGAGGCTCCCATAGCGATGAACGGCTATGCGTGGGGCGACTTCATAGTGAGTGGCAGCACCGACAATCCGGTCCTGAACGGAGAGCTGCGGACGGACTCCCTCTTCATCAAGGCCGACAGCTACAACGTGCAGCTGCAGATACCCGACCACACCATTACGGTCAAGGACAGCCGCCTCGACCTGGGCCGCATCGAAGCGTATGCTGCGGGCAAGACGCCGCTTGTGCTCGACGGAAACATAGACTTCAGCAACCTCGAGCGTGTGCGGCTCGACCTGAATGTCAAGGCCGACAACTATCAGCTCATCAACGCTCCGAAGCGACAAGGCTCGCTGGCCTACGGCAAGGTGTTCGTCAATCTCGGCGGAAGGCTGTGGGGCATGCTCTCCGACCTCAAGATGCGCGGCCGTCTCGACGTGCTGGGCAACACCGACGTCAGCTGCGTCATCACCGACACACCGCTGTCCAACAAGGACCATCTCTCCGACATCGTCACCTTCACCGACTTCAGCGACACCATCACCGTCGAGCCTGTAGAAATCGTGCGGCAGAGCATCGACCTCCAGATGAACGTCGGCATTGCCGAGACCGCACAGATTCACTGCTTCCTGAGCGACAACGGAAGCGACTACATCGACCTCCAGGGCGGGGGCGACATGACGCTGACCTACGACCTGCAGAACGACATGAAGCTCTGGGGACGCTACACCATCGGCAAGGGCATCATGCGCTATTCGCTGATGGCCATCCCGCTGAACGACTTCGTGATAGCGCAGGGAAGCTACGTCGAGTTTCAGGGGAACGTGATGAACCCGCGGCTGAGCATCAATGCCAGCGAGCGCGTCCGTTCCACCGTCACGGAGAACAGCGTGCCGCGCAACGTGGCCTTCGACGTCGGACTTGCCCTGAGCCGCACGCTCGACGACATGGGGCTGGAGTTCACCCTGCAGGCTCCCGAGGACATGTCCGTGCAGAACCAGCTCTCGGCCATGACAGCCGAGGAGCGCGGCCGAGTGGCCGTCACGATGCTCGTCACGGGAATGTACGTCACCGACGATGCCGAGACGAATGGCGGCTACAACTATGCCAACACCCTCAACGCCTACCTGCAGGGCGCCATCAACGAGATAGCGGGCAAAGCCATCAGCACCGTCGATGTCAACTTCGGCATAGCCGAGGGTACATCCGATGCAGGAACGAAGACCACCGACTACAGTTTCAGCTTTGCCAAACGCTTCTGGGGCAACCGCATCAGCGTCATCGTAGGCGGCAAGGTCAGCACGGGGCGCGACGCCGTCAACACCGGACAGACCATCATCGACAACATCTCCATCGAGTACCGCCTCGACAAGAGTGCCTCGCGCTACGTCAACATCTTCTACGACCGCAACTACGAGTCGCTCCTCGAAGGGCAGGTGACGAAGATGGGTGGCGGCATTGTGCTCCGAAAGAAGGCCGACCGACTGGGCGAACTCTTCATTTTCAAGAAGAAAGACGAGGAGAATCAGCCCCCGAAACATGAAGAAGAAAGAGAGAAGAAATAGGGATTATGAGAAAAGGAAAAGGAAGTCAGACAGGCACGTCGTGGAGCCTGAGCCGATGCTCCGTGGAGCGTGAGCCGATGCTCCGTGGAGCGTGGGCCGATGCTCCGTGGAGCGTAAGCCGATGCTCCGTGGAGCGTAAGCCGATACTCCGTGGAGCGTGGACCGATGCCCTGTGGAGCGTCCTGACGACCCTCCTGCTGTGTCTGCTCACCTCTGCCTGTTCGCTCACGAAACATCTGCCCGAAGGCGAGACGCTCTACCGTGGCATCAAGAGCATAGACTATGACAAACAGATAGTTACGGAGAGCAAGCAGGAGGAAGGCGTCATTACGGCCCTGGCTGATGCCTATACTACGGTGGAAGGACTGCTCAAGGGCGATGGCTCCCTCCAGCCGTCGAAGGAAGAACTGACAGCCGCCGTGCGCGACAGCCTCCGCCATGCTTCCGAGAAAGACAAGGCGGCCTACGAATCCGCCAAGGCCGAAGTGGAGGCCGTGCTCTCCTATGCGCCCAACGGAGCCTTGATGGGGAGCAGCTTCGTGACGCATCCCTTCCCCCTCAAACTCCTCATCTACAACCGCTATGCCGGCAGCAAGCATCGCTTCGGCCGCTGGATGTTCAACCACTTCGCCGCCTCGCCCGTGCTGATGACCAGCGTCAATCCGCGCCTCAGGGCCAACGTGGCGAAGAACACCCTCCGCAGCCGCGGATACTTCCGCGCACAGACGTCCTTCGAGATACTGCCCAATGCACGCGACTCGCTCAAAGAGCGTGTGCGCTACAGCATACACCCGGGGCCCGTCTATCACCTGGACAGCATAAGCTACAGCCTCCCCTTTTTCCACCAAAGGAAGGGTGAAGGACGAGGTGACGGAAAGATTACCTCCTCCCTTGGCGGGGAAGGGGGAGGCTTGGAGGAAGGCAGTCTTCTGCACCGAGGCGACCCGTTCAGCGTGGTCACGCTCGAGGAGGAACGGACGCGCATCGTCGGCGCCTTGCGCGAACAAGGCTACTACTATCAGCGGAATGACTACATCCATTTCCAGGCCGACACACTCCAGAAGCCCATGATGGTGAAGCTGCGCGTGCTGCCGTCGCCAACGGTACCGCCCGAAGCTACGCGGCCTTATTATATAGGTAACACGCGCGTAAACATTTATAAATATGGCGAGCGGAAGATAGTCGATAGTCTCTCCATGCGTGGCGGCTTCTCCTTCGGCTACAGTAGGCCCGTCGAGTTCAAGCCCGCCAAGGACGGCCGTCCGCCCAAAGCCGTCAGGGGACAGGCTCCGCTGCTGAAGCCGCGAGCCGTCTGGCGCTCCATGCTCTTCCGCAAAGGCGACCTCTACAAGCAAAGCCTCAGCGACCTCATGCAGGAAGGCCTTGCAGCCACAAACGTCTTCTCCTCGCTCCGCATCAACTATGTGCCTCGTGAAGACGCCGACACCCTCGACATCGTGGTCAACGCCACCCTTGACAAACCCTATGATGCTGAGTTCCAGGGAAACATCACCGGCAAGACGGGCGGGCAGATAGGCCCTGGAGCAAGCTTCTCCTTCTCCAAGCGCAACGCCTTCAAGGCCGCAGAGACGCTGACACTCAAGGTGTGGGGAAGCTACGAATGGCAGACGGGCGCAAACGTCAAAGGCAGCAGTTCGCTGCTCAACTCCTACGAGTACGGGCTGAGCGGCTCGTTGTCCTATCCGCGTTTCCGCTTCTTCGGACTGGGCAGGAAGCTGGGCAGGAAGTTCATCTCCACCACCGCCATCGACCTTCAGGCACGTTGGATGAACCGTGCAGGCTTCTTCGGTCGCGTCTCCTGGAGCGGAGGCGTCAACTACACCCTGCAGCGGAGGCAGAACATCAAGCACGAGTTCTCGCCCCTCACCATCACCTACGACCATCTGCTCCACAGCACGACTCGCTTCGACTCCATCGTCTCGGCCAATCCCGCCCTCTACGTCTCCATGCGCAACCAGTTCGTGCCCAGCATGTCGTACACCTTCTCGTGGGCCGGCAGCCCCAAGCATCCCTCCTCGCTCACCGTGTCCGTGAAGGAGGCGTCGGCCATCCTTTCGAGCATCTACGCCATCGCCGGCAGACCCTTCAGCGAGGAGGGAAAACAGCTCCTCGACGTGCCTTTCGCCCAGTTCGTGAAGGGAACCGTGCAATACACGCGGCAGTTCCCCCTGACGAAGCGTAGTGTGCTGGCTATGAGAGCCTTCGGCGGCATCGTCTATAGCTATGGGAACGCCAAGGCAGCCCCCTACGGCGAACTCTTCTCCGTAGGCGGTGCCAACAGCATCCGCGCTTTCGGCATGCGCACCATTGGCCCCGGTTCGTACCATCCCGTCAAGTCTCAGTACTCGTACGTTGACCAGATGGGCGACTTCAAGCTCGAAGCCAACGTGGAGTATCGCTTCCCCATCGTCGGCCAACTGCAAGGCGCAGCCTTCCTCGATGCAGGCAATGTCTGGCTGCTGCGCGAAAGCGAAAGCCAGCAAGGGGGCAAGTTCAGCTTCAAGAACCTTGGCAAGCAGATAGCCCTCGGCACAGGGGTCGGCCTGCGCTACGACCTCGGCTTCCTCGTCATCCGCTTCGACCTCGGCATCGGCATACATGCCCCCTACGACACCGGCAAGCGGGGCTACTACAATATGCCCACCTTCGGCAAGTCCCTTGGCTATCATTTCGCCATCGGCTATCCGTTCTGACGCATTTTCCTACATTTTTTTCGTTGAAATGCACGTTGTTACAAAAAGTTACTGCATATATTGCTTCCGACAATGGCGACAACCTGCTTCTGACGGCAATCGAGAGTGGTGTCATTCCTGCTAATACGGGTGTCATCCTGGCAGGCGATGCTGGCAACTACAGCTTCGCTCTTACTACAGGCGGTAGTGTGGAAGGAAACGTCCTGACAGGTACAATTACTGCTATAAGCCGTCCCGAAAACAGTTACATTCTGGCTACTGGTACCTCTGGTGTGGGCTTCTACAAGGATGGTGCAACGACGATACCCGGCTTCAAGGCATATCTGCCTGCATCGGCAGGTGGTGATGTAAAGACATTCCGCTTCGACGATGATGCAACAGGAATAAATGAAGAATTAAGAATTAAAAATGAAGAATCTTCCATCTACAACCTTGCCGGTCAAATGGTAAACGGTAAATTGCAGAAGGGTATCTATATCGTGAATGGAAAGAAGATAATGGGAAAATAAAAATGTAGAAAATAAGATAATAAGAAAGGGCTGCGCAGGCAGCTTGTGAAATAGCGATACGCATCCTTTTCTTATTTTCTAATTCTCTTAATATCTAAATTTAAGATTATGAAAAAGACATATAAGACGCCGGTTGTTAGCTTAGAAACAGCTCAGGCTACGCAGATGCTTGCAGTATCATTAGGAAAGAGCGATACAGGTGCAGACCCGGATATCGTTCTAACAAAAGAGTCCCAAGATGATTGAAATGACATTTGGGAAGAATAAAGTACATTTGTTACACTCGCTATCTCTGAATGGCAAATAGAGCGGCGACCCGGTAAGGACAATGCTATTCCGGCGGCATCCCGAGCTATCAAGAAAGGGAAGATATTCATGTGAGCCTTCTGCGGAAACAGGAAAAGGGGGACGGTCTCACGCTCCACGGAGCATCGGCTTACGCTCCACGGAGTATCGGCTTACGCTCCACGGAGCATCGGCTTACGCTCCACGGAGCATAAAACACTCCCACTTCAGGCTGTGTTTCGCAACCCTTACCGCAGAGCCTCGCAAGACATATAAGTCTCCTGTGCATGAGATGCTGCAGAAATGGCGATTATTCCCTATACAAATAATTCAACAACAATTATTGACCATGAGAAGAAATGTTTTCTTTATGATGGCGATGCTGGCAGTCAGCGTTGCTGCCAATGGGCAGATTAGCAACGAAACGTTGCCGAATCCCGACAACGAGCCAGCGCCTGTCCATCCTGTGCCGAGCCAGCGACAGCTGCTGTGGCAGGAAACGGAGTTTTATGCCTTCTTCCACTTCGGCATGAATACGTTCACGAATGCCGAGTGGGGTGACGGCAGTGAGGCTGAAAGTAGGTTTGCTCCGACCAAAGTTCCCAATCCGCGTCAGTGGCTCGAAGCCGTGAAGGCGGCAGGCATGAAGGGCGGCATCGCTGTGGTGAAGCATCACGACGGCTTCTGCCTTTGGCCAACAGCTACGACTACGCACAGCATCGTGAACGCAGGCAATCAGAACGGACGCGATACCAACATTCCGAGGGATTTCTCCGAAGCAGCCCGCGAGCTGGGCATGAAGTACGGCTTCTATGTTTCGCCCTGGGACCTGAACAGCGGCTACTGGGGCGACGGCACCAGCAACTATGTCAACAAGGTCTTCCTGCCGCAGTGCCTCGAATTGGCTAAGTACGGCAGCGACCAGTTTGAGATGTGGTTCGACGGAGCAACAGGCGGCGACCATGCCGGGTACTATGGTGGAAACAAAGGCACTCGCACCATCTCCGATGCCTCTACCTACTACGACATCCCCAACCTTCGCGACACCGTTCATGCCATCGCCCCCAACTGTGTCATCTGGGGTGTGGGCGACGAAGCCCGATGGATAGGCAATGAAGCAGGCTGGGCCGGTGAGACCAACTGGTCGATGGGCTATGGCGAGAGCGGCAACGAACACAACTGGAAATGGCGTGCCGGCGAGAGTGATGCCAAGGCAACAAACAAAGGTTGGTTCTGGCACAGCGGCGAAAGCCCCAAGAGCGCATCGGAACTCTTCAAAATCTACTTGGAGACGGTGGGCCGCAACGCTACACTCATCCTCAACTTCCCTCCCGACCAAAGCGGCGAGCTGCCACAGGCCGACGTCACTGTGCTACAGCAGCTTGGAACGATGCTTCAGCAGAGGCTCGGTACAGACCTCATACCGGGAGCTACAGTTACAGCATCTGCCACCCGTACCGCCAGTGCTGCTCGTAACTACGATGCCGGCAACCTGACCGACGGCGACAAGGATACCTATTGGGCCACCAACGACGGCGAGCACTCTGCCACCATCAATGTGGAATGGGCAGAGCCGCAGACACTCCACTATGTGATGCTCATGGAGTACATCAAGCTGGGGCAGCGCATCCGCAAGTTCTCTGTTGAGACCAGTCTCGACGGCAGTTCATGGACCAAATGCGCCACCACAACCACTACTGTGGGCTACAAGCGCATCATTCCTCTGAATAACAGCACCAGCACCTACAGCGGCCTGCAGGCACGCTATCTGCGTATCACCATCGAGGACAGCCGTTCCTGCCCCACGCTGCATACCCTGTCGGTGTATTGAAAAGTTGAAAGGTTTAAATGTTAATAAGTTAAAGAGAAAGCATCATGAAAACAAATTATAGATTTTTCACTTTTCATTTCCTTCTTTTCATAGTGTGTGCCCTGCTGCCTTCTTTGGCATTCGCACAGCGTGTCACATTCGAGAGTACAGAGGAGTACCGCAGCCTTGGTGCCTATGACACTTGGGAGCAGTCGCCTTTCCGTACAGGAGTGCTCAATGGCAGCAATTACGTGGCCTTAGTGGCCAACCCCGATATGGAGGAAAAAGATGCTCCGGGCGTAGCCACCAACGCCAGCGAGAATGTGCTGGCCGTGCAGCGCTCACGCTATGGCAGCAATACCTTTGGAGCACGCATCGACCTCAACGAACCCTTCTGCCTCGGCACCAGCAAGCGGTATGTCCACGTGTTGGTCAACAAGCCTGTGGGCGAAGGAGGCGTCGTCATGCTGATTGGCTTGGGCAAGCGTCACGACTGGGAAGGACAGAAGCCCGAGACCGAGCAGTTCTGGGTGACGGCTTCTCTGTCAACTCAGGGGCAGTGGAACGACCTCGTCTTCCCCGTCACCACCAACGAGTCGGTTGATATCCACAGCCTTGTTGTCGTACCCGACTTGGCTTCGCCACATCTTCGTACGTCGGACTTCGTGGCCTACATCGACGACATCGAACTTAATGACAGCCCCAGACCTCGCTATCAGGTCATCAACTATCCGCTGAACTTCGATTCCAATCAGAAACCTACACGTACCGACCGTGCACTTACCAAGCTGACATTCATGGGCGAAGGTGTGAAGGACGTGACCGTCCCGACCACAACCGTCTATAACAACCTTACGGAAACAGCGATGGTCTTTGCAAAGGCTGGCAGCGATGTGACGGTGAAGATGACCTACAGAGGCGCTTGGATGAGCGGCTATGTCTATGTCGATTGGAACAACGACGGACAGTTTACGCCTGTCATCGAGGACCACAAGCCTGCCGAGGGCAGTGAGCTGGTGAGCTATACCTTCCTCAGCGGCTACAACAGCAACGGTGCGAGTCAAGCCAACGGCAACAGCGTGGTGGATGGTGCCATCACCTGCCCTGCCTTCACCATTCCCGAGGGCACACAGCCCGGTGTTTACCGTATTCGTCTCAAAGTGGATTGGGACAATGCCGATGCAGGTGGTAACGACAATGCCAACAACCTCCTCACAGCCAATGGCGGTGCAGTGGTGGACGTCCTGCTGAATGTTCACGAGGACAATGTGAGCATCTCTGCCAATCAGCTCAACGGCGACGTGCTGACTCCTGAGAGTGCAGCCCTGAGTGATGCACCAATTGCTTTTGGTCAGTCAGTCAAGATAAAGATGGCTCCCGCACCGGACTTCACCTATACGGGCATCGTCTTAACCCACGGATACAACCTCGACGGTCCGGAGTATGTCCGCGACAACCGTCAATACAAGAGCGTCACCATTCCTGCTTCCTCATTCGACAAGGCAACGCACGAATACACCATTCCTGCCGCTTACATCGACGGCGAGGTGCGCATAGAGGGACTCTTCACACCTGGCTCGACACCCGATCCGGGAGAAGGAGGCGATACCTGCACCGTCACTTATAAAAAGAATGTGGACGGAACCTTCTATCAAGGCGGAAGCGCAGTGGCACTTGGCCAGGGTTGGGCAGCAGCCGAATGGTTTTCCTCCGATAGTTACCATATCAAACAATGCCAACAACGGCTTCAACACCACAAATTTTAATCTGGCCCGCGACAGGACGTTCACCATCAGCGTAGCGGATGATTATTTCATTGTCGGCTACAAGATTTACACGCCAGCGGGCTGGGGAACAACGGTGACAACGGAAGCCGGCGAGTCGGCTGTCTTTAGTGGCGAGCAGACCCTGACAATCTTGAACTTGAACACGAAATCTACTTCCTTCTCCACAGCTGATGCCAACCTGAACGACCCTACCATAGAGGTCTATATTGTGGATGATGCGACAGCCCTCGGCATAGGCGAGATTCCAAGCAAGGGCACAGGACAAGTCCTTGGCCTCTATTCCATCGATGGCCGCCGCCTCAGCAAAGTTCCCGCAAAAGGCGTTTACATAGGTAACGGCAAAAAGATATTGGTGAAGTGAGACCGGATAGTTTCGGACTATTGCTGAATCCTCAAATCCTGCATTAGTGGACAGCAATAGTCCGAACTATCCGTGGTTTCAGAAACGTCAGCAAGCAACGGCTTGGAGATACAGCATCTCCAGGCCGTTGTTGTTGCCTAAAGTATCGAGGAGACGAAAGTATGCCCCCGTCTGTGGTCTGTCGTCCCTTGACTTCGTCGACCTTTGGTTCGGGACTTTAGAGTAAGCCCCCTTCAACTGCTCTCCCCAGCAGAGTACAGACCCCACCCCTAACCCCTCCAAAGCCTCTCCTAAATCCTCCCCTAAAGGGAAGGACTTCTTGCGTCAAGTGCAACGCAGGTAACACAGACCCCACCCCTAACCCCTCCCCTTGGAGGGGAGGGGAAGGCCGCTGAGAGACAACAATCTCCCATAGTCTGCTACAATCTGCCTCAATCTGCCTCAATCTGCAACAAATCTGCCACAGATATATCCTATTGTGCTTCAATGCAATAAGGTATATCTGTGGCAGATTGGCAGATTTTTTAGGAAAAATTCATTAGGATGCGTGCGCGCGCGTGAAGGGGTTTGAACGATGTAAAGCAGGCCAGAAACTCACACTCTACGGAGGGTCGGTTCACACTCCGTGGAGCATCGGCTTACACTCCACGGAGAATCGGCCTACGCTCCACGGAGTATCGGCCTACGCTCCACGGAGCATCGCCCCGTCCCTTTACTCGTTCCAGAACTTCCAACTGGCTTCGGCTTGCAGGTGGAGCATCTCCAGGCCGTTCTTGCCCGTCGCTCCCTGCTCCCTGCCCCTTTTGAGGAAGAGCGTGTCCTCGGGATTATAGACACAGTCGAAGAGGAGGTGCTGCGGGGTGAGCAGCTCGTAGGGAATGGCCGGAGCAGCATCCACCTTTGGGAACATCCCGACGGGCGTGCAGTTGACGATGACAGTGTATTCCGCCATCACCTCGGGCGTGAGGTCGGAGTAATTCAAGGGGACAAGGGGCAAGGGGCAAGGGGCAAGAGGATTGTTGGGGCAGGAAGTATTCTCTTGCTCCTTGCTCCTTGCTCCTTGCCCCCCGTTTCGGCTCACATATCTCCACTCTATTCCCAAACGCTTCAGTCCGACGCAGATGGCTTTGCTTGCGCCGCCGGTGCCGAGGACGAGGGCTTTCTTGTGCCAGGGCTGCAAGAGCGGCTTGATGCTCTCCATGAAGCCGATGATGTCGCTGTTGAAGCCCTTAAGAGACCCTCCCCAGCCCTCCCTTAAAGGGAGGGAGCGATGCCCAGCCACGTCGCCTTTCTCCCTCCCTTTAAGGGAGGGCTGGGGTGGGTCTATCTTGATGACATTGACCGCCCCAATCTCGCGTGCCTCGTCGCTCAACTCATCGAGAAGAGGGATGACAGCCTGCTTGTGTGGAAGTGTCACGTTTAGTCCTTTGAGTTCTGGATTCTCGCGGAGAACGTCAAATAGCATCGTCGCATCGGGTATCTCGAAGTTGAGGTATTGTGCGTCGATGCCTTCACGGGCGAACTTTTCCGTGAAGAAGCCTCTGCTGAAACTGTGTCCCAAGGGGAAACCTATAAGGCCGAACAGACCCCCCTCAAGACCCTCTCTAACTCCCCCTCTAGGGGGAGTGCTAGTAGAACTAGTAGAACTAGAAGTACTAGTAGAACTAGAAGCACTCAGCGCGGTAGCAAATTCTTCATTCTTCATTCTTCATTTTCCTACATAAGTACATCGTGCTGATGCCGAAGGTGAAGCGTTTCCACAGCACCTCTGCGAAGCCGGCACGCTTTAGGATGCCTTCCATCTCTTCTGCCTGCGGGAAGGCTTCCATCGAAGCAGGCAGGTAAGTATAGGCGCTGTCGTCGTGGCTGATGATGCGTCCGAGCAGGGGCATCACGACGTGAGCGTAGAGCCAGAACAGTTGCTTCATTGGGAAGCGAGGCGGGGGCGTGAGTTCCACGATGAGCAGGTGTCCGCCGGGGCGCAGGACGCGCAGCATCTCGCGCAATCCCTTGTCGAGGTCCAGGAAGTTGCGCACGCCATAGGCCGACGTGACGGCATCGAACGTTCCGTCGGGGAAGGAGAGCTTCATGCAGTCCTCTTTCTGGAAAGATATCGTGTCTTGCAGGCTTGCTTCCTTCACCTTCTCGCGCCCCACGGCCATCATACCTTCGCTAATGTCAGCCCCGATGATGTGTTGCGGCTTGATGCGGTCGGCCATGAGCAAAGCAAAGTCGCCCGTTCCTGTTGCGATGTCGAGGATGTGCTGCGGCTTGTGTTTGCCGAGAGCATCCACGGCTGTGCGTCGCCAACGACGGTCGATGCCGAGCGACATCAAGTGGTTCAGCTTGTCGTAGGTCGGCGCGATGCGGTCGAACATCTGCCGAACACCCTGCTTGTTTAATTCATAATTCATAATTCACAATTCATAATTATTTCCTTCGCTAAGACTTAGGGCGTAGCCCAATTGTGAATTATGAATTATGAATTGTGAATTGAATTCAGCCATTCCGTAACGTTCCTCTCGATGCGGCGGGCAAGGTCGCCTTCGCTGTCGGCAGGCACGAACTTCTGGCCCACGATGTGCTCGTAAAGCTCGATGTAGCGGTCGGCCACGCTCTGAGCGTACTCGTCGGTAATCTCCGGCATGACCTGTCCGGGCTGATTCATAAAGTTGTGCTCGATGAGCCACTGGCGCACGAACTCCTTCGACAGCTGTTTCTGCGGCTCGCCCTTCGCGAACTTCTCCTCGTAGCCGTCGGCATAGAAGTAGCGGCTGCTGTCGGGTGTGTGGATTTCGTCGATGAGGATGACCTTTCCGTCACGCTTGCCGAACTCGTACTTCGTATCGACGAGGATGAGACCCTTAGCGGCAGCAATCTCCGTACCGCGCTGGAAGAGGGCACGCGTGTAGCGGACCATCGTCTCCCAGTCTTCCTTGCTGACCAATCCCTGCTTGATAATCTCCTCGGCCGAAATGTTCTCGTCGTGTCCTTCCTCAGCCTTTGTGGTCGGCGTAATGATGGGTTCGGGGAACTTCTGGTTTTCCTTCATGCCTTCCGGAAGCTTCACTCCGCAGAGTTCGCGGCAGCCGGCTTTGTACTCGCGCCAAGCTGAGCCAGTCAGGTAGCCGCGGATAATCATCTCCACGCGGAAGCCTTCTGCCTTGAGGCCTACCGTCACCATCGGGTCGGGCGTAGCGAGTTTCCAGTTAGGCACGATGTCGGCTGTGGCGTCGAGGAACGAAGCGGCGATTTGGTTAAGCACCTGTCCCTTGAAGGGAATGCCTTTGGGCAGGATGACGTCGAAGGCCGAGATGCGGTCCGTAGCGACCATCACCATGAGATCGTCGTTGATGTTATAGACGTCGCGCACTTTGCCGTGATACACACTCACCTGTCCGGGCAGGTGGAAGTCAGTTCTTGTAAGGGACCCTCCCCCTTTCCCCTCCCTTGCAGGGCGGGGAGTAGTTACTTGTGAAGATGGATTGCTCATTATAAATAAGGTAAAAAGTTAAGTGTGTTATCTTGTTCTGTACTTGATTCCCAAAAGGTACTTACTCCCCGCCCTGCAAGGGAGGGGCAGGGGGGAGGGTCTTTTCGTAGGCTTCCACGATGCGGGTCACGAGCTTATGGCGCACGATGTCCTTCTTTGTCAGCTCGATGAAGCCGATGCCTTTGACGTCGCGAAGGATGCCGAGCGCCTCGATGAGTCCGGAGCGGACGCTGTGGGGGAGGTCGATCTGCGTAGTGTCTCCCGTCACTATCATCTTGGTGTTCATGCCCATGCGGGTGAGGAACATCTTCAACTGAGCGCTGGTCGTGTTCTGCGCCTCGTCGAGGATGACGACGGCGTCGCTCAGCGTACGGCCTCGCATGAAGGCCAGCGGCGCAATCTGAATGATGTTCTGTTCCATCATTTCGCGCAGCTTCTGCGTCGGAATCATGTCCTCCAGGGCATCATACAGCGGCTGAAGGTAGGGGTCTATCTTCTCCTTCATGTCGCCCGGCAGGAAGCCGAGTTTCTCGCCGGCTTCTACTGCGGGGCGCGACAGCACGATGCGCCTTATCTCCTTGTTCTTGAGGGCGCGCACGGCGAGGGCAATGCTGGTGTACGTCTTGCCTGAGCCTGCGGGGCCGGTGGCAAAGACGAGGTCGTTCTCCTGGTACGCTTTGACGAGCGCCTGCTGGTTCGTGGTGCGGGCACAAATCGGGCGGCCCGTGACGCTATAGACAATGACGCCTTCCACGCCGTCGCGCTCCGAGCGTTCGCCCCGCGTGATGTGGAGCAACTCTTCTTCAGTCAGACTGTTGTACTTGAGGATGTGCTTCTGCAGTTTCTCTATGATTTCTTCGAAGGCACACATCTCCAGCTCGTCGCCAATGACGTGGATGACGTTGCCGCGCGCCACGATGCGGAGCTTCGGATAGAGTGCCTTCAGCATCTGCATGTTGGCATTCTGAACGCCATACAGCAGCAAGGGGTCGATGTCCTCGATGAGGATGTGCTTTTCTATCATTCGTCAGGATTTTAAGTGCAAAAGTAAGAAAAAGATTAGAGATTAAGGATTAGAGATTAAAGATATTTCGTTATTATGATAATTTTTCACTTTTCACTTTTCACTTTTCACTTTTTTGTTGTACATTTGTACAGCAAAAAGCAATGAGAAGACTAAAGAAGAAGATATTCCTTGGCCTGTTCGGTGGGACGGTAGCCCTGCTCGGATTGGTGCGTCTCGCCTTTCCCGAAGTGACGGGTGGCGAAGAGGCTGAACCGACGCTCCCTGTAGAGGAGCCAGTACCACCACGGGAAAACTCCAGTACTCCCACGGGAAAACTCCAGTACTCCCACGGTGGTACTGGCGACACAGCACGTTGTGTGAAATTCCCCTCGCTGGAGCAGGACTCGGCGGGCAACGTCAAGTGGCATCCCGTCCGCAGCGTCCCGTCGTATGCCGAGTGCTTTCCCGACGTGCAGGACGTGCAGATCGTGGCCGCCCGGAAGTGGGGCGTGCGTCCCGTCCGCGACCGTCAGGAGGCTGAGCACCGCAGAAGAGAGCTTGTCTATGTGGGAGCCTGCCCCTTCTTCTGCATCGACAGCGGCATGACGCACAGCATTCCCTACCTCGTTCCGCGTGCCTCGGAGCTTCTCACGGCCATCGGCCGCAGCTATCTCGACAGCCTATATGTAAAAGGTATCCCTTTGCATCGCATCATCGTCTCGAGCGTCCTGCGGACAGAAGACGACGTCAACCGCCTCAAACAGCGTAACGGCAACGCTTCCGAACAGAGCTGCCATCGCTTCGGCACCACGTTCGACATCTGCTATAACCGCTATTCCACCGTCTCTCCGCCGGGCGAACCCGAGCGTCGGACTGTGCAGAACGACACCCTGAAGTGGGTGCTTTCCGAAGTGCTTCGCGACATTCGCGAGCAGGGACGCTGCTACATCAAGTACGAAAGGAAGCAGGGCTGCTTCCACATTACCGTGCGATAGTTAAAAAAAGTTACTGTTGCTTTGCCCGATTAAACTTCTCGACCGTTCCGATGGTCAAAGGAGTGTGACAGTTAACAAACAACAATAACTAAAATTAAAGCAAAATGAGAAAATCAATCATCATGGCAGTTCTGGTCCTCATGGGCAGCGCTGCCGTTAGCGCCCAAGAGCGCATGAGCATGGAAGAACGTCAGAAAGCAATCGCCGAACGCATCGAGCAGACAGCCACCCGCTTGGCGAAGGACTTCAACCTCAAGGACGACTCGCAGAAGTCCTTTGTAGAAACCTACACAGCCTACCAGAAGGAGATGTTCGCCACCAACCAGATTCAAGGCCAGCGCCCTGAGCGTGCCGGCCAAGGCGACGAGAAGAAAGAGCTGACCGAGGAAGAGGCAACAGCCAAGATCAAGGAGAACTTCGACCGTCAGGAACAGCAGATAGCAACGATGCAGAAGCGTCTGGAAGTGCAGAAGAAGTATGCCGAAGAGTTCTCGAAAGTGCTTACTCCCCAGCAGGTGCTGAAGGTGCTCACTCCCCAACGTGGCGGAAACGGTCGCGGCCAAGGGCAGCAGCGCGGCCAGGGCAACGGTGAACGTCGCGGCGGCTTCGGCGAAGGCGGTCCGCGTGGCGGCTTCGGAGGAGGCCCCCGAGGTGGCTTCGGAGGTGGGTTCTAACTTTGAGGTTAGGAGCAAGGAGCAAGGGGCAAGGGGCAAGAGAATACCAACGCCACAGCTATCCTCTTGCCCCTTGCCCCTTGCTCCTTGCTCCAAATATCCCGAACAAACAAAGAAAAAGGTCCAAAGTCTTGCCGCTTTGGACTTTTTTTCGTAAGTTTGCATTCGCTAACTAAACTAATAATCACTATGGGAAAAGTACTGATAATAGGTGCAGGCGGTGTGGCCACCGTTGCTGCCCACAAGGTGTGTCAGAATCCTGACACGTTCAAGGAAGTCATGATTGCAAGCCGGACGGAGAAGAAATGCATCGCTCTGGCCGAAGTCCTCAAGAAGAAATACGGCACACAGGTCAAGACGGCGCAGGTGGATGCCGACAGCGTGGAGCAACTCGTCGAGCTTCTCGGCAGCTACAAGCCCGACCTGGTGATGAACCTCGCCTTGCCCTATCAGGACCTCACCATTATGGAAGCCTGCCTGCAGACAGGGTGCAACTACCTCGATACAGCCAACTACGAGCCGAAGGACGAGGCGCATTTCGAGTACTCGTGGCAATGGGCGTATCGCGAACGCTTCGAGAAGGCCGGACTCTGCGCTATCCTCGGCTGCGGATTCGACCCGGGAGTGACCAGCATCTTTACCGCCTACGCCGCAAAGCACCATTTCGATGAGATTCAATACCTCGATATCGTGGACTGCAACGCTGGCAATCACCACAAAGCCTTCGCGACGAACTTCAATCCGGAAATCAATATCCGCGAGATTACACAGAAGGGTCTCTACTGGGAGAACGGCCGTTACATCGAGACGGAGCCAATGGAAATACACAAACCCCTGACCTATCCCGGCATCGGTCCCAAGGAGAGCTACCTGCTTCACCACGAGGAGATCGAGTCGCTCGTCATCAATTATCCCACCATCAAAAGGGCGCGTTTCTGGATGACCTTCGGACAGCAGTACCTCACCTACCTCGACGTCATTCAGAACATCGGCATGAGTCGCATCGACGAGGTGGTGTATGAGGCACCGCTTGCAGAGGATGAGAGGTTAGAGGTTAGTGGTGAGAGGTTAGAGGATACCTCTTCCCCCAAGACAGTCAAAGTGAAGATCGTTCCCCTGCAGTTCCTTAAAGCGGTTCTTCCCAATCCCCAAGACCTCGGAGAGAACTACGATGGCGAGACGAGCATCGGTTGCAGAATCCGCGGCATGAAAGGCGGCGAAGAGCATACCTATTATGTATATAACAACTGCTCGCACCAGGCAGCCTACGAGGAGACAGGCATGCAGGGCGTCAGCTACACGACGGGTGTGCCCGCCATGATAGGCGCGATGATGTTCCTCAAAGGCCTCTGGAGCAAACCCGGCGTGCACAACGTCGAGGAATTCGACCCCGATCCCTTCATGGAGCAACTCAATAAGCAGGGACTGCCTTGGCAGGAACAGTTCGATATTGATATCGAACTGTAGGAGCAAGGGGCAAGGGGCAAGGAGCAAGAGGAATGCAATTAGTCTGTGAATTATCATTATGAACGATTTCTTTTATAGAAAACTTAATGTTTATCAACAGTCTTTGCTTCAGGTAAAGAGCATATATGCGCTTATCCATAAGTTCCCTGCACATGAGCAACATGCCTTGGCCGACCAGTTACGAAGGGCTGTCATCTCCATTCCTTCAAATATAGCAGAAGGCATGGGAAGGAGTTCTATAAGAGAGAGGATTCACTTCTTAGAGATTGCAAACGGTTCTCTTACAGAAACAATGTGCCAGCTTGAGATTGCCCACCTCCTTGCCTACATCTCCGACGAGGAGTTAGAAACCAATGAAACCAATATGGTCAGTTTATCACACTTATTAAGTGGATTAAAGAAATCATTAGAAGAAAAAATTAAATAGTAATAATTATTAGGCAAAGATTAAGGATAGAGAGCAAAACTCTTGCTCCTTGCCCCTTGCTCCTTGCCCCCAAAAGACTCAAAACTATGGCAAAGAAAGAAAATGAAACTGGTGCTTCTGTGCAGAGCGAGAAGCTGAAGGCGCTGCAGGCGGCTATGGCGAAGATAGAGAAGGACTTCGGCAAGGGGTCGATCATGAAGCTTGGCGAGGAGAAGATCGATAACATAAAGGTCATCCCGACGGGTTCTATCGGGCTGGACTACGCGTTGGGCGTGGGCGGATACCCGAGGGGAAGAATCGTCGAGATATACGGCCCCGAGTCGTCCGGCAAGACGACGCTGGCCATTCATGCCATTGCGGAAGCCCAGAAGCAAGGCGGCATCGCTGCCTTCATCGATGCCGAACATGCCTTCGACCGCTTCTATGCTGCCAACCTCGGCGTGAATGTCGATGAACTTCTTATCTCTCAGCCCGATAACGGCGAACAGGCTCTCGACATCGCCGACCAGCTGATTCGGAGCGCAGCCGTCGATATCATCGTCATCGACTCTGTGGCTGCCCTCACGCCCAAAGCGGAGATCGAGGGCGACATGGGCGACAACAAGGTCGGCCTGCAAGCCCGCCTGATGAGCCAAGCCCTGCGAAAGCTCACCTCCACCATCAGCAAGACGAACACCACCTGCATCTTCATCAACCAGTTGCGCGAGAAGATAGGCGTCATGTTCGGTAATCCGGAGACCACCACGGGCGGCAACGCCTTGAAGTTCTACGCTTCGGTGCGCCTCGACATCCGCAAGTCGTCGCCCATCAAGGACGGCGACGAAGTGGTGGGCAACGAGGTGAAAGTGAAGGTGGTGAAGAACAAAGTGGCGCCTCCCTTCCGCCGTGCCGAGTTCGAAGTCATGTATGGCGAAGGCATCAGCCGTGTGGGCGAGGTCGTTGACCTTGGCGTCAACTTCGGCATCCTCGAGAAGAGCGGTTCGTGGTACAGCTATGGAGGCTCGAAGCTCGGCCAGGGCAAGGAGGCCACGAAGGCAGTCCTGCGCGACAACCCGGAACTCCAGGAAGAGGTGACAGCCAAGATCTACGAGGCCATGAAAGCAGGCAAAGCCTGACCTGCGGGCAAGGTGAAAGACCAACAAGACATGCGGCGGCACATCGTTCGGAGCGGTGTGTCGCCGCTTGTTCTGGCGGATTTGCAATCCGCTAGAATGGAGATTAGGCATTTGTAATGCCGAGATTTGGCGAAGTCTGGATTGCAAATCCCGATACTCCATACGGTCGGATTGCAAATCCGCCCGAACATGGCGCCAAATCATCATCGGCCTGGAATAGGATTCCTTTGTTACTGTCTTGGGAAAAGCACCGAAGGTGCGAAAGAACACAGACGGGGGTGCAAACCCCCGGTACAGGTTCGTCAAACAACAGTAAGCCCTGAAAGGGCGACAGATTATGGTGTTTGTTTAATGTCCAGTTGCATCTGTCTCTGTCGCCCTTTCGGGGCTTCTTTTGTTGTTGCGTTCCTACCGGGGGTTTGCACCCCCGTCTGTGCTCTGTCGTCTCTTCGAGACTTTGGGCAAGTCCCTATAAGTTGCTTTTCGTTCGGAGCGGTGTGTCGCCCTTCTTTTGTTGTTGCGTTGTCCGACGCTGCCTGCTGTGTTCGTTGCTCCTACATGTAAGAGCAATTGCTCCTACATGAAGGAGCGATTGCTTCTACATGAAGGAGCAAGCAACTCTCCCTGCCGTCTTGGCTAAAGTCTCGAAGAGACGACAGACCACAGACGTGGCGCAAGCCCTCGGTAGTAGTGCGAAACAAATGCATGTTCCTTGCCGGGGGTTGACACCCCCGTCTGTGATCTCTCGCGCCTTCGGCGCTTATTTGGCGGACAACATTGGTTAAATTTCCTTATCATCCAGCAGAAAAAGGGTAGGGAAGGCGGTAGAATTGACCGAAAAACCGTATTTTTGTGCAAATTTTTGCTTCCGGGGTTAATTTTTTCTGCCTTTGAGGGGTATTATAAGCAAAAGACACACGTTAAACAGACACGTTAAACAGACAAAGACATGAAACGAATTATCCTCTTTCTGCTTGCTCTTGTTGCGATGGCAGGGCAGGCTAAGGACGTCGTCATCGAGCGTCCTGCGTTCCGTTCGCTAATGAAGAATTCCTTTTACAATGCCAACATCTGGCCCGTCAAGGTTGAGCTGACGAAGCAGGCAACAGTCGTGCATTTCCATGTGGCCTGTGCCTCTCGGGGCGGTTGGAGCACGGATGGAGGCCGCCTTGAAGTGGATGGGCAGCAGTTTGCCTTTCAGAAGGGACGCATCCTGACGCATGATGGCACCCAAGTCCTTGCAGATGATGCCCTTGAGCTGGGCAAAGCCTATGACAGGAACGCGCAGCGAGACTCCCTTATCCTCTATTTCGACCCGCTTCCGAAAGGTACAAAGACGTTCGACTACATTGAGGGCGACGACCCGAACTCATGGACAATCTACGGCATTAGGCTGGATGGCAAACTCTACCCAGAACTCCTTCCTGCTCCGAAGCCATGTGAAGACGACGGCAAACCGCTGGAGCCGTTGACCTTGACATACGGCGATGCGACCTTCATAGCCACAGCCTTTGGCGACAGCATCTGCCAGTTGGGGTGGTTTGATGAACCTTGCTGCGACCCCATTACCGGTAACTATCGCGCCGATTCACACACGGAGGGAACGTCGAAACACTTTTCCAATCCCGCCTACACAGCAACCCTGCCCATCTTTACCTTTTACAAGATAGAGAAGAATACACCCAACAGGCAGTTCCCTTTGCTTTTGATTCCGGGCGAGACGCTGACCATGGATGCCGACCCCGACGCCTGCGAAGCCTGGCTTCACGACTTTGCGGCGGGCAAGCCAAAGCATAAAGGCTATCGCTTGGGCGGTTCCGCTGCCGACCTCAACGAGGTGCTGTTGGAAAACCTGAACATATACTATCTCGGCATGTCACCGTTGCCGGACCACGAAGACGTGAAGGACTTTCCCGAGTGGCGCGACAAGTTGTGGCAGAACCTTGACACCTTGAAGCAAGGCGTGCTGAAGCGCAGGAACTATACCCGCAGACAGAGGGACTTCCTGACGCTTTTCGCTGAACGGTGCTATGTGCGTGCTTGTGTAGGAGGCATCGATATGATTGCCTTCCAGAAACGTGTTCAGAACCCCGACAGCACGCTCCGGCACCTGAAGAGCACTTACACGCTTGTCGATCCTCATGCCCGCGACCTCCAATTCCTCCGCGACGGACGCAGCTTCTGGTTCCCTCTCTCGCCCGAGTTCCTGCCTTATCTCGAGGCAAACGGCATGACGGAAACGGAGCCGTACAAGATGACGAAGGCTCTGGCGGAAGCACGCAGGATGTGCGATGCCATAAGCGAAGGCAAGGTGATGCCAGAAGACTCGATACGGATGGTGCATCCCTACTTCCAGCGCGTCCTGCAGGAGTTCATCGACAGCAACCGCGTGCAGCTCGAGCGCATGCGTCTGGAGGCAAAAGACCGCATAAAGCAGACGCCCGAAGTGCCTGGCTCGAAGCTCCTCGAAACCATTGTCGCGGAGCATCCCGGCAAGGTGGTTTTCTTCGACCTTTGGGCCACGTGGTGCGGCCCATGCAGGCAAGGCATCGAGGCAATGGAGCCGCTCAAGGAGGAACTGAAGGACAAGGACGTCGTCTTTGTGTATCTCACCGACGAGAGCAGCAACATGACCGAGTGGAGAGAAAACGTCATCAAGATTCCCGGCCTGCATTATCGCATGCCGAGCAGCCAGTGGAGAGAGATTCCGGAACTAAGCGGGATACCACAATACTACCTCTTCGACCGCCAGGGTCGCAAGGTTTGGGAGCAGAGTGGCTTCGGCGAAGCAGTCCTCGAGGACATCAGGAAACAGATTGACAAAGCGTTGGAACCATAGTTTTGCCCAGAAAAAGTGGTTGGCGAGACAGGGAGCGGCACATCGTCCGAAGCGTTGTGCCGCTCTTTTTATGCCGTCTGGTTGTCTGACTTGGCAAGTCGAGTTCGTTGCTCCAACATGTAAGAGCAATTGCTCCTTCATGTAAGAGCGATTGCTCCTACATGTAGAAGCAAACAACTTAGCTCGCTGTGTTGGGTTCTTAATCTGCCCAAATTGGGCAAACTCCGCTGTTAAATTTCGTTACTGGGAAGCAGAAATAGGGTGACGAAGCACGTCAAATTGCCCATAATTTCGTACATTTGTGTAAATTTTTGCTTTCAGGGTTAGTTTTTTCTGCCTTTGAGGGGTATTATTAGTAAAGACGTGATGGAACGCGAGGCCGTAAAGAGGCTGTTCATGCAGCACTACGCACGGATGCAGAGGGTGGCGCGCACCCTGCTCTACGACGTGCAGGAGAGCGAGGATGTCTGTCAGGACATCTTCGAAAGCCTGCTTCGTGGCGA
>CACYQI010000007.1 GCA_902776455.1 uncultured Bacteroidales bacterium
TCGGACGGGAGTCGGGATTTAGCTGTGCCTCGTTGGTGATTTAGGCGTGCCTAATTGCGCACTTAGGTTAACCTAATCGGCTGCCGTGGCTGGCCTCTTTCCTTCCTCTCATTCACGCTACAAAGGTACGAAAAAATCCCGAATTACGCAAGCAAATCGGCAATTATTTTCACCCGAAATGGAAGTTTTTTTATTGCTTTCAAGAGGAAAGATGGCTGGGTGTCCACTGTCCACTGTCCTCGGCCGTTTTATACATTTCCCCATTATCTCTTTTTATACCCTTATATTATATATAAATATAATATAAGAATTGAAACGATATAGGTGTGCAGTATCTTGTTTCTGACAGGAGACGGGGTACGGGGTACGCTTTATCATTTTACAGGCACTTATTCTCCGTTTTTGATTTTTGTGTTCGGCACTCTCAGTCTCTTCGTCTGAGGTGCCCTTTTGTGTTGCCCTTGATTTCAGACAAAGGATCTGCTTTCTTGTCGGTGAAAACTATGTCCGCCTACTTGCTGTGAGGTTACCGAACTTTGCAAGGTAAACCTGTAAGCCAAAAGCGCAGGCATAGTAGAAACAAATTTAAAATTTCACTAACATGAAAGTAAAAAATCAAAAGACCGCACAGGCAGCTGCCTTGAAGATTGCCTACAAAACTGTAACTCGAGTACTTAACTATTCCCACGAGCAACTCCGTGAAAAAACGCGATGGGATTATAAAACACTTTGCAAGATACGCGATGGAAAGCTTGGAAAGAATAGCCCTGTAAAGCATTACCTCGATGTGTTAATGGAAATAATGACAAAAGCAATGGTTGAGAGCTTTGAGGAGGACGGAGCGACGAAAGCAATGCTCATTAAAAATGCTATGGCGGCAATAGGTTGTGAGCTCTGCCACCAGCACTATCCGAAGCTAACAAACGAGAGCAAGTAGGAAGTTTCGTGCCTAACGTCCTACCAATCGTTCCACTGCATTCCAAAACTTCCGACATTTGCTCCGTCAATCGCGAAAGACAAGCAAAATTAAGTATCATGCATAACAATTCTTTCCGTGCCAAAGTCACAAGGTATGACGGCGGCACAATGGTTGTGCAACCGTACCAAGAAACAGGTTGCAAGCGTTACGAGCATATTCTCTCAACAGAATGTACTCAACTCCGACGTACGAAGCGTGAGTACATCGTAGTCTTCCGTTTCCCTCGTGTAAAAGGCATTCTTGCCGCTGCACGACTTCTCATCTGCGAGACTTCTCGCTTAGCAATTTTGATGTGTAACGAACATTTTAATCACTACGAAAGATGAAAAAGAATTGGATTCAAGTCAAGGACCTGACGGCAGCGGATTTCCCGGTTTCCGTCCGTCCGTTCTTCGTCAATGCGCAATCGGTTGGCGATGTCAACATTGGTGTGAAACTTGCCATCGTGGCGATAGTGTGCCTATGCGCACTGTCCCCGAGGCTTCGGGTGAAGTACCACTACGACTTTGGTCTTAGCATGCTTCTGCTGAACGCATTATGCATAGGACCGAGCGGTAAGGGCAAACGCATCATCGGGTTCATTGTGAACATGCTGATGAAGTACTTCTACGAAGCAGACGACAAGGAGCGTCAGATTTACTCGAAGTGGAAGGATCGGAACAAGCGTCGGGCCAGCAATGCGAAGGGCGAAGAAGAGCCTGCGGTGGCAATACGATGCCTACAAAAGTTCACGCTGCCCATCATCACGAAGTACGCCGACCTGATTCACAAGAAGTACGGCGACGTGCTGCCCTTCTTCCTTTTCGCTCCGGAGCTTGGTTCGTTCATCGAGAACCGCAGGGGCAGCGCCGATTTCAAGGGAGTGGCACGCACGGCCTACGACCTTGGCGAGACCTATCGCCGCGACACGCTCTACGACGGCGGGCACAACGCTGCTGTGGACATCAACTGGCTCTCCATCATCTGCGGACAGGAGACAGTCCTGCCCAAACTCATCGACAAGGAAGGCATCACTGCGGGCGACCCTTCGCGCAACATCCTCATCAAGATTGGCGAAGGCATTGGCGACCCAGCGCCCACGCTCAAGCCTTTCACCCAAGAGCAGAAGCAGACAATCGACGACACCGTCCGCCGCCTTTGGCGCGAGACCTTCACCGACGACGACCAGCTCATGCCCACGCACGAAGTGGATATGTCGTGGCTCGACAAGGACGTGAAGTACTGGTGCGACCGCCAGCGCGAAATCATCACCAAGTCGGGCAGCCGCGCTCACGACTCCTTCTATTCCCGTGCCAGCACCTCTGCATTCCGCCTTGCCACGGCGCTTTACCATCTCTGGGGAGAGGAGAAGACGAAGCAAAAGAACGTGCGCCGTTGCTACTACTACTTCGCGCAGTTCATCCTCGACGGCCTCATGGCGCAGTGGGGGCAGCAGTACGAAGCAGCCATGCCGAAGGAGAAGGAAACGGCCATTGCACGCCCGTCGCTCTACGACACCCTGGGCAAACGCTTCACGCGGAAGGAACTGGCAGAGAAGATTACGGAACTTGGCATCAACTCCGCTCCGCGCAAGTTCATCTACAAATGGATGACCGAGCGCAAGTGGATCTTCGAAGTGGAAGGACACCCCGACACCTACGAGAAAATCTACGAGTAAAAGGATATCCGTGTAAAAAAGTGTAAGGCGGTATGTTAAGATAACTTAAAAGCACCCGAAAAAGGCCATTTTATTGTCCGAGGCTAAAAAAAAACTTTTGAACATCAAAAAGCATAGAAAACGATGGAAAACTACGAACTTCAGAGACTCAGAAGTCTTCCGGTAGAAAGCGTAGCTGAAAGGCTGGGGCTTGCGGTGCTGCGTCACCGCAGCCTCTGCCCCTTCCACGAAGACCACAGACCCAGTCTCGCGTTCAACGTTGCCAAGAACAATTTCCACTGCTACGCCTGCGGAGCGCACGGCAATACCATCGACCTCGCCATGAAGCTCCTGAACCTGCCCTTCCTCGAAGCCTGCCGATGGCTTGCCGACGAGCACAACGTGATTCTGACGACATTCAAGCCGAGCGAAACGAAGCCGCCCAAGCCGTTTGATGCAAAGAAGTATGAAAAGTATTTCGAGCATCCTTTCTTGAACGAGGAGGCACGTCATTTCCTCTTCGCGGAAAGGAAACTGGATGAGCGTGTAGTCCGTTGGTGCCGGCTCAATTCGTGGCACGACAGGAATGGCATCCCTTGGCTCCAAATACCTTATTACAATAGGGAAGGAAAACTCATAGGCGTTCAGAATAGGAACTTAGAGACCCCCTCTAATTCAAAGGCCCCCTCTAACTCCCCCTTAAAGGGGGAGAAAGCAGGCGAGGAAAGCCTCCCATCGGGGAAGTTTGAAGGGGGTCTTGGGGAAGTTTGGAGAGAGTCTTCTCCCCGCTTCCGTTTCCCTGCCGCCTCCCGATGCCGCATCTACGACCTCCCCGTCTTGAAGATGCTGCGCCCAGGGGAAGACCTCTACATCACCGAAGGAAGCAGCGACTGCTGGGCAATGCTCTCCGCTGGTAGAAAAGCCATTGCAATCCCCTCGGCAACACTGTTCAACAAAAAGGAATTCAAGGAAGAATTGCAGGCGGCACGTATTCTCGAAAACGGAAACAGCCTCCACATCTATCCCGACAAGGATGCCGCTGGCGAGAACCTTCATTACGAATTGCTTGCGTTCGCCAACGACATGGGCATCAAGCTCGTCCGCCATGACCTGCCCGACGGCTGCAAGGACTTTGCCGACTATTGGGTGCAGCAAAGCGTCCACCGTACCCCCGTACCCTCCTAAAAACAGATGTCCACCTTCACGCGCTCCTCGTAGCGGATGAACGCGGTGACGTCCTCCACGCCAAAGACGTTCTGCAGGAGATCTGTCCAGAACATCTGCGACTCGCTCTTCTCGTCGCCCTTGCCTTGCCAACGCTCGGCAAAGTCCGCAGCAGCGAGGGATATCTGTTTCTCTGTCTTCATGGATGTAGAGAATGATTTTTGCCACAAAGATAAGAATAAATTCCGAAAGATGGTGCAAAGACAGTGAAAAGCTGCTACATTATATATATATTAACACGACTTTGCATTGCAGTTAGGGAAAAAAGTCGTATCTTTGTCCGCGATTATACGCACGAAGATGAAGGTCATCAAGAAGCTCGACATCTATATCATCAAGGAGTTCCTGCTGCTTTTTGCTGGAACGTTCTTCATTTGCCTGTTCATCTTCGTCATGCAGTTCCTGTGGATGTGGATGAACAACCTCATCGGCAAGGGACTGACGATAGACCTCCTGGCAAAGTTCTTCTGGTATAGCAGCCTGACGCTCATCCCGCGGTCGGTGCCCTTGGCAGTCCTGCTGGCCAGTCTCATCACGTTTGGCAATCTGGGCGAGAACTTCGAGCTGCTCAGCATGAAGTCCGCCGGCATTCCGCTCATCCGCATCCTCATGCCGCTCATCATCGTGGCGGGCATCATCAGCGGAGGCAGCTTCTACTTCCAGAACATGGTAAGTCCGTTCGCCACGCGCGAGCTGTCGCGACTGGCATGGAGCATGAAGCAGAAAAGCCCCGAGCTGGAGATACCCGAAGGGGTGTTCTACAGCGAGATACCCGGCTACAACCTCTACGTGGAGCACAAGGACCGCGAGACGGGCATGCTCTACGGCGTGATGATCTACACCAATGCCAACGGCTACAACGACACGCAGATAGTGATGGCCGACAGCGGACGCATGCAGAGCACTGCCGACAAAATGCACCTCAAGCTGACGCTCTGGGGAGGCGAACGCTTCCGCAACATGGACGCCCAGCACGGCTCGATGCTCCGGGCCAGTGTGCCCTACATGCGCGAGTCGTTCATCAAGGAGGAGGACTTCATTCCCTTCGACGGCAACTTCAACCTGATGGATGCCGACCTCTTCTCGCACAACGCTCAGGCGAAAGACCTTGACGGCATTCAGCACAGCATTGACTCGCTCGACCATAAGGCCGACAGTGTGCGACATGCCATCTACGCGAGTCTGCTGCAATGGCACATGCGCAAGGACATCCCTCCCGGACGTACCGACTCTGCCAGCATAGTGGAACAGGCGCAGCAGATGCCTCCCTTCGACTCGCTCTACATGGCTATGAACGACGAGGCACGCGTCAAGGCGTGGCGTACTGCCTTGAGCCGCGCCCAGACGATGCAGGCGGAGTGTGAGTTCCGCTCCATCGAGACGAGCGACAGAAACCTGAACCTCCGCAAGCACCGCATAGAGTGGTACAAGAAGTACACGCTGAGCCTGGCCTGCCTGCTCTTCTTCTTCATCGGAGCACCCTTGGGAGCCATCATCCGCAAGGGCGGACTGGGCGTGCCGGTCGTGGTCAGTGTCATCATCTTCATCTTTTACTACATCGTCAACCAGGCAGGCGAGAACAATGCCAAGGTGAACGTCTGGACAGTGGAAAGCGGCACTTGGCTCAGCTCGCTCGTGCTTCTCGCCACAGGCGTCTTCCTGACGCACAAGGCAAACAGCGACAGCGTGGTGTTCAACATCGAAGGCTACAAGAACTTCTTCATGCGACTGCTCGGTCTGCGAGCCAGCAGGAAGCTGAACCGCAAGGAGGTCATCATCGACGACCCCGACTATGCTACCCTACCCCGTCGCCTCGCCGAGCTGTCGGAGTTCTGCATCGAATGCCGAAAGACAATGCATCTGCGTCGCATTCCCAACTACATCGACATCTTCTTCAGCGAAGGTCAGGACAAGCATGCAGTCATGCTCAGCGAGCGGGTGGAAGCACTCGTCGAGGAACTCCACAACAGTCGCGACAACGTGATAATCATGTACATCAACGAGTACCCGGTCATCAACCCGACTGCCCACACCAGGCCTTTCGACAGTCAGCGCCTGAACATGGCCTTCGGCATCTTCTTCCCCCTCGGACTGCTCGTGTATCTTCGCATCTGGCGCTACAGGCTCAGGCTTAGGCTCGACCTCAGGAACATAGAACGCATCAACAACTTGATTTCAGAAAGAATCATAAAGACACACCCCGAAATAACGACATCCCGAAACAACGAAACAACGTTATAAAGAAATAACGACATCTCGTCATAACGAAATAACGTTATAACGTCATAACGAAACAATTATGAATTATGAATTAACCTTAAGCTCCATCGAAGCGGCGCTCGACGACTTCCGCCAGGGAAAGTTCGTCATCGTCGTTGATGATGAGGACCGCGAGAACGAAGGCGACTTCATCACGGCAGCCGAAATGATAACCCCCGAAAAGGTCAACTTCATGCTTCGCAACGGGCGTGGCGTGCTCTGTGCACCCATCACCATGCAACGCGCTGCAGAACTGGAACTCGACCATCAAGTGGCAGACAACACCAGCATGCTCGGCACGCCGTTCACCGTGACAGTCGATTTGCTAGAAGGTTGCACGACAGGCGTCAGCACGCACGACCGCGCTGCCACCATCCGCGCTCTTGCCGACCCCACACGCAAGCCGGAAGACTTCGGTCGTCCTGGTCACATCAATCCCCTCTATGCTCAGGACAAGGGCGTACTTCGCCGTGCAGGACACACCGAAGCGGCAGTTGACCTTGCCCGCCTCTCCGGCTTGCAGCCGGCAGCTGCCTTGATTGAAATCCTCAACGAGGACGGCACCATGGCGCGTATGCCGCAGCTCAAGGAAGTGGCTCGCGAGCACAATCTAAAGATTATCAGCATCCGCGACCTCATCGCCTATCGACTCAAGCAAGAGTCGCTCGTGGAGCGTGGCGTAGAAGCCGACATGCCGACAGCCGACGGACACTTCCACATCATCCCCTTCCGCCAGAAGAGCAACGGACTGGAACACGTCGTCCTCTACAAAGGCACATGGACAGAAGACGAACCCGTGCTGGTGCGCATGCACTCGAGCTGCATGACGGGCGACATCTTCGGCAGCCAGCGTTGCGACTGCGGCGAACAGCTCCACAAGTCGATGCGCATGATAGAGCAGGAAGGCAAAGGTCTCATCGTCTATCTCAGCCAGGAAGGACGCGGCATCGGCCTGATGAACAAGATAGCCGCCTACAAGCTACAGGAGCAAGGCGACGATACCGTCGATGCCAACATCCACCTCGGCTTCCGTCCCGACGAACGCGAGTACGGCGTTGGTGCCCAGATACTTCGCGAAATGGGCGTCGGCAAGCTGAGGCTCATTACGAACAACCCCGTCAAACGCGTCGGCCTCGAAAGCTACGGCCTTACCATCGTAGAGAATGTCCCCATCGTCGTGGAGCCAAACGACTACAACCGTCGCTACCTCGAGACAAAGAGGACACGCATGGGGCATAAGCTTTGAGAGTTGAAAATTGAAAATTGAAAGTTGAAAATTACCTAGGAAAGCCTAGGAATACCTAGGAAAGCCTAGAAACTCCTAGGAAAGCCTAGAAACTCCTAGGAAAGCCTAGAAACTCCTAGGAAAGCCTAGCCCCCCAATAATTACCCAGAAAACCCAAGAAAAACCTACCACAATGAAAACAAATCTTTCCGAGAGGCTACAACGCCTTTCACCCAGTGCAACGCTTGCCATGAGCCAGCGCAGCAGCGAACTCAAAGCAGAAGGCGTTGATGTCATCAACATGAGTGTGGGCGAACCTGACTTCAACACGCCCGACCACATTAAGGCTGCTGCCATCAAAGCCGTTGAGAACAACTACAGCCGCTACAGCCCAGTTCCGGGTTATCCCGAGCTGAAGAAAGCCATCGTGGCTAAGCTAAAAAACGAGAACGGCTTGGACTACGCTCCCAGTCAGATTCTTTGCAGCAACGGCGCCAAGCAGAGCGTCTGCAACACCATCATGGCTGTTGTCAATGCCGGCGACGAAGTTATCATCCCCGCGCCCTATTGGGTGAGCTACCCGCAGATGGTACTCCTGGCAGAAGGCACGCCCGTCTTCGTCGAGGCAACCATCGAACAGGACTTCAAGATAACGCCAGAACAGCTCGAAGCTGCCATCACGCCCAAGACGAAGGCACTCATCCTCTGCTCGCCCAGCAACCCGACCGGCTCCGTCTATAGCAAGAAGGAACTCGAAGCACTGAAGGACGTGCTGCTTCGTCACGAAGACATCATCGTCATTGCCGACGAGATTTACGAGCACATCAACTACGTCGGCGAGCATGCCAGCATGGCGCAGTTCCCCGAAATCAAGGAGAGAGTGGTCGTCATCAACGGCGTCAGCAAGGCCTACGCCATGACAGGTTGGCGCATTGGCTTCATCGCAGCACCCGAATGGATAGTGAAAGGTTGCAACAAGCTGCAGGGACAATACACCAGCGGTCCGTGCTCCGTCAGCCAGAAGGCAGCAGAAGCCGCCTTTGCTGGTCCGCAGGAGTGTGTCGAAGAAATGCGTCAGGCCTTCGAGCGTCGCAAGAACCTCATCGTCAAGCTTGCTAAGGAGATTCCCGGTCTCGAAGTCAACGACCCGCAAGGAGCCTTCTATCTCTTCCCCAAGTGCAGCAGCTTCTTCGGCAAGAAGGCAATGGTCAATGGTCAATGGTCAATGGTCAATAATTCCACCGACCTCGCCATGTACCTGCTCGAAGTGGGTCACGTTGCCACTGTTGGCGGTGATGCTTTCGGCTCGCCCGAGTGCTTCCGCATGAGCTATGCCACCAGCGACGAGAACATCATCGAGGCCATGAAGCGCATCAAAGAAACCCTCGCAAGACTGAAGTAAAAGCCCCTCCCCATGAACAAAGCTATCGTATTCCTGCTGCTGCTGCTTGCCGCTGGCACTTCTGCCCTGGCAGACACTTACACGAATCCCGTCATCAGCCTTGATGTGGCCGACCCGACGGTACAGCGTGGCACAGACGGTGCCTGGTATTGCGTGGCAACAGGCGGCGGTTTGTACCGCTCCTCCGACCTCGTGCATTGGACAAGCCTCGGCAGTGCCTTCATGGACTACCCGCAGTGGAACGAAGGCTATGTGGTGTGGGCAACCGACATCTCCCGCCTTGGCAAAGGCTACATCATGCACTATGCCTTGGCAAAATGGGGCGACGAAACCATCACCGGCATCGGGGCTGCCACGTCGCAGACGGCAGAAGGTCCTTTCACAGACTTGGGCAAGATGTTCGCCACGGCCGAGAGCGGCGTCAAGAACAGCATTGACCCTTGCTACATTGAGGAAGGAGACCGCAAGTACATGGCATGGGGAAGCTTCAACGGCATCTACATTGCCGAGCTTGAAGACGATGGTTTTACCGTCAAATGGAACACGAAGAAACAGATAGCCGGCTCGGGCTTCGAGGGAGCAATGCTCCACAAGCACGGCGGCTACTACTACCTGCTGGCCAGTGTTGGCTCTTGTTGCGAAGGCGCGAAGTCCACGTACAAGGCAATTGTCGGGCGCAGCACGTCGCTCATGGGCGACTACGAAGCACGCAACAACAACGGCACGCTCTGGTCGAAGAAGATGCTCAAGAATGCCTACGACGTGCTCATCGACCGCAACAGCCGTTTCGTCGGCCCTGGGCACAACAGCGAGATTGTGACCGACGACGAAGGGCAGGACTGGATTCTCTATCATGCCTACGACTTGACGCAGAACGAGTCGGAGCGTATGCTTATGCTCGACCGCATCACTTGGCAGGACGGATGGCCCGTCGTGGAAGGTGGTTCGCCAAGCACAACCCAGAAGCCCGCTCCCGTCTTCCACAGTGGCGACGGAGCCAAAGTGTGCTATCGCTTCCTGAACCTCGACCTTGCCGGGAGCACATGCCGCTATTGGGACTTGGAGAAGGCAGGCGTCTCCGTGCAGAGCGGACAAGGTTCGGTACATCTTCCTGTTACGACCATCAGCGGAGCAGGCTCGTTCTCCTTGACACAAACCGCAGGACAGATGCGCGACGGCTTCTACGAGATGCGGTACAACGGCACGCAGACTGGCAGCCACATCTGTGCCCAAGTCTGTGGAATCGTTACGCCTATCAGTCAGGATGGCTCGCTCAGTAACGCAGACGATGCCAGTTCAAGCTTCCTCCTGGGGCAGCACGAACAGCGTGCCTACGGGCTGGTGACAGGCGGCAAGCTGACCATCGGATTCTGTTCGAATGGCAATGTCGGTTCCGACGAAACGGCATACTTCGGCAACATCGAAGTCATCTATCGCGAGAAGAACAGCGCTGTCCTCCACGAACTTATGCCGAAATACATAGAACTGGCAAGGATGGCAAAGGCAATCACCCCGTCCGTGGAGCAGCAACAACTGCTTCAGCAGGCCATTCACGACCTCGAGACGGCCAACACCGACAGCGAACGCTACGACTGCCTCGTGGCTCTCTGCACGATGATACAAGGGCTGGAAGCCCACGACGAACAGGATACGAAGATGAAAGGCACAGGTTCGCCTTCCGACCCCTACGTCATCGAGACGGTTGCCCATGCCATCGAATTTGCCCGTAGCGTGAATGCCGGTGCCACAGATGCCTGTGCAGTATTGGCCGCAGACATTGACCTGAAGAACCGCACCTGGACGCCCATCGGCTCGACAACCAAGCCGTACAAGGGAACCTTCGACGGCGGATGCCACCGCATCATGAACATGAAGCTCTCGAACAGCAAGACCTATCAGGGCTTTTTCGGTGCCGTGACGGACGGAGCCTACATTCACCACCTCATCATCGACAGTTCGTGCAGCATTCGCGCGGCATCGCGTGCGGCCGGTCTGATAGGCGGAAGCGTGGGCGGAAGCAACAACGTAAGGAAAGTCTTCATAGCCAATTGTGGCAACGAAGCAAGCGTCTATACGAACAACGAGAATGCCGCAGGCATCATCGGCACGAACACCGAAAGCTCAGCTTCCATCATCATTCGCGACTGCTACAACACGGGCACCATCGAAGGCGGCTCGGACATCGGAGCCATCAGCGGGTGGCTTGGCGGCGGATGGAGCGAGGTGTGCAATACCTACAACATAGGAAGGGTGAAGACCCATTCAGCCAACTCCACCGAGTTCGCTCGTCACAACGGTTGCCGATTCTCCAATTGCTACTGGCTCAGCACGATGAACACGAGTAATTGTGGCGGGTCAAGTGTCACAACTATACAGGTGAAGTCGGGCGAGTTGGCGTTTATGATTGCCGGAGAATGCACGGGTTCTGCCACATGGACACAGGCCATCAGCACCGATGCACATCCCATTCCCTGGGACGAAGGCGGCCGCATCTATCGTCACCCCTTGCTGAAGTGCAACGGAGAGCCAGCCGACGCATATATTTATAATAATGTAGAAGGCGATGCACCCGTGCTGGAGTCGCACACCTACGGTACGAACGGCGTCTGCTCCGTCTGCCAGCAAGCCTACACCATCAAGAATGCCGACCAACTGATGGCTTTTGCCGAAGCCGTCAATGCAGGTGCCGTGACCGCGAGTGCCGTGCTTACAGCCAACATCAACCTTTCGGGCAAGACTTGGACTCCCATAGGAAATGCCGAACATCCCTATGAAGGCGAGTTCGACGGCGGAGGACATCGCATCACGAACATGACTATCCAAAGCGCGGCAGACTATCAAGGTTTCTTCGGCATCGTCACCGACGGCTTGTTCCTCCACGACCTCATCATCGACAGTTCTTGTTCCGTCAGGGGCGGCAACTACTGCGCCGGACTTGTAGGTGGCAGCAACGGAGGCAAGTCGAACAGGGTGGAATTGCTCATCGAACGCTGCGGCAACGAGGCCGATGTAACGGCAAGCGGCATCAATGCTGCAGGCATCTTCGGCTGCAACATGGAGGGATGGGCCACCGTCATCATTCGCAACAGCTACAACACGGGCACTATCCACGGCGACCACGAGTGCGGCGCCATCAGCGGATGGCTCGGAGGCGGATGGAGCCACGTCAGCAACTGCTACAACACGGGAGCAGTCACCACGGGCAACGACGTGTGTCACGACTTCGGACGCAACAGCGGATGCTGGTTCCACAACTGCTATTACCTCGACTCTACCGATACGCACGACGTGACAAACGGCTGTTCGAAGGAGGTTTACCCCGTCTCGGAGCAGCAAGTGCGCAATGGCAATCTCTGTTCATTACTCGGTGCCGCCTTTGGCCAGCAACTCACCACCGACGCCGTTCCCACACCGGGTGCTGTCCGCGTCAAGCCGGGTATCACCCTCCCCTACTACAACATGAACGCCACCGGTCGTGCTTCGACCTACAGCATTCTGCTGAGCCACGGATTCGAGCCTAAGCTTCCCGCCGGTACGACCACTCTTGCGGCTGCTGCTGTGGACTACGACCTCAAGGTAAACATCGGCCAGCCCGTATTCTTCACCCTGCCTGTCACGGTCGATGCCTCCTACTTCTCCGGCACCGTCTATCGCTTGCAGGACTTCCAGAACGGCGTACTTAACTTCGTGACGGTCAGCGAAGTGGCAGCAAACACGCCCTACATGCTGTTGCCCGACAAGAACGACTACCTGTTGCAACCCGACGCTCCGGTTCGTTCCGCAGCCATGCCTCGCGCCAAGAACGTGACGGTGAAGGACGGCAGCCAGCAAGCGTGCCACATCGGCACCTACCAGACCACGACGGACGTCACAACCCTTCTGGCATCCCTCAGCGGGCAGGACGGCTATGTCTTTATCCTCCCTGGCCGGGAGGAAATGGAGGAAAGCCCCGTCAGCCCTACTTTGCAGCCCTTCGATGCCAGCCTCGTCATCACAGACGACGCGTCGATAGCCAGCCAAAGCTTTGAGATTCGCCTGGACGGCACACCCACAGCCATCGACTTCTCACAGGCGAATGACGGCCAAGGACAGTGGTATAATCTCTCCGGACAACAGGTAGTGAACGGCAAAGGGCAGGCACACGGACTTTTCCTTCAACCGATGGGCGGCTCGGGCTACAGAAAGGTGCTGAAATGAAAACTGCAGTTGTCACGAAGACATCGAGCGAGCGGTAAAACAACAAAATCTTTGTCCGATTGATACACAATTCGTATTTATTTTATATATTTGCGGTGTAAATCACATTAAAAGAACAAACAAATCAAACAATCATAATGAATCACGGATTTGTAAAAGTGGCATCGGCCATTCCGTCTGTCAAGGTAGCAGACTGCCAGTACAACGTAGAGCAGATTGAATCGCTCGTCATTCAGGCCGAAGGCAAGGGCATAGAGATAATCTGCCTGCCCGAACTCTCGCTGACGGCCTATTCCTGCGGCGACCTCTTCCAGCAGCAACTGATGCTCGACGAGGCTGAAATGGCGCTCATCCACTTGATGAACAACACGCGCAGCCTTAACATCATCAGCATCGTCGGTCTTCCCGTCGCCTATCGCGGCAGCCTGCTCAACTGCGCAGCCGTGCTCCAACGCGGCAAAATCCTTGGCCTCGTGCCAAAGACGTTCTTGCCCAACTACAAGGAGTTCTACGAGAAACGCTGGTTCCAAAGCGGAGCCGACATACACGAAGGCACGGTGCTCATCTGCGGACAGCAGGTTAAAGTGGGGACTAACCTCCTCTTCAACACGCCCTCCTGCGTGTTCGGCATAGAACTTTGCGAAGACCTTTGGGCACCTGTACCGCCCAGCTCGATACTGACACTACAGGGCGCTGACATCATCTTCAACCTTAGTGCAGACAGCGATGCAGTAGGCAAGTACACCTATCTGCAAAACCTTCTTGCACAGCAAAGTGCGCGCACCATCTGCGGCTATGTCTTCAGCAGCTGCGGCTTTGGCGAAAGCACGCAGGACGTCGTGTTCAGTGGCAAAGGTCTCATCTACGAGAACGGCACGTTGCTTGCAGAGACGAAGCGACATCAATTTCAGCCGCAAATGCTTGAGGCAGAGATCGACGTGGATCGTCTTCGCAGCGAACGCAGAAAGAACACTACCTTTGCAGCCTGCGCCAAGCGGTGTGCAGCGGTCAATGGCGTTTGGTCCATGGTGGACACCGAGCGTGTTCCAGCCCGTCCCTTCTCGCTGACACGCACCATCGACCCCCATCCCTTCGTTCCTACCGGTTCACGTCTCGACGAACGCTGTCAGGAGATATTCGACATTCAAACCGAAGGATTAGCCAAACGCGTTCAGCATACTGGCGCTGAGACTGTTGTGGTAGGCATCAGCGGCGGCCTCGACTCCACTCTCGCCCTGCTTGTCTGCGTCAGCGCCTTCGACAGACTCGGCCTGAACCGCAGAGGCATCGTGGGCATCACCATGCCGGGTTTCGGCACAACCGACCGCACCTACACCAATGCCGTCAACCTGATGAAGCTGCTCGGCATTACTATCCGCGAGATAAGCATCAAGGAGGCTTGCCTGCAACACTTCGCCGACCTCGGACACGACATGGACACGCACGACGTGACCTACGAGAACGGACAGGCTCGCGAACGCACACAAATCCTCATGGACGCTGCCAATCAGATGAACGGCTTCGTGGTCGGCACGGGCGACCTCAGCGAACTGGCCCTGGGATGGGCAACGTACAACGGCGACCACATGTCGATGTACGGCGTGAATGCCTCGGTGCCGAAGACGCTCGTCAAGCATCTCGTGGCCTGGATAGCAGAGCATACGAAGGACGAAAGCACGCGGCAGACGCTGCTCGACATCGTCGATACGCCCATCTCGCCCGAGCTTATACCGGCCGACGAACAGGGCAACATCACGCAGAAGACGGAAGACCTCGTCGGTCCCTACGAGCTGCACGACTTCTTCCTCTACTACCTGTTGCGCTGGGGCTTCCATCCTGCCAAGATTTACCTGCTGGCGCGTCAAGCCTTCGGGCAAACCTACGACGACGCCACCATACGCAAATGGCTCCGCACCTTCTACCGACGCTTCTTCACGCAGCAGTTCAAACGCAGCTGCATGCCCGACGGACCGAAGGTGGGAAGCTGCAGTCTCAGCCCTCGTGGCGACTGGAGAATGCCCAGCGACGCATCGGCCAACCTTTGGCTCAAAGAGTGCGACGAGCTGGGATAGGCAACAGAGTCTCGGCATCACAGCCGACGACCTCTCCATAACGACATAACGTTATAACGTCATAACGACAAATAAACTAAAACAAAGCAACATGTACGTAGAAAGAATTATGCAAGGCCTGGAGCAGAAGCACCCAGGCGAAAGAGAGTACCTACAGGCTGTCCGCGAAGTGCTGGAAAGCATCAAGGACGTGTACAACATGCACCCTGAGTTCGAGAAAGCCAAGATAGTGGAACGCATCGTAGAGCCTGAACGCATCGTCACCTTCCGTGTGCCCTGGGTGGACGACAAAGGCGAGGTGCAAGTCAACTTGGGCTACCGCGTTCAGTTCAACAGCGCCATCGGCCCCTACAAGGGCGGCTTGCGCTTCCATTCCTCAGTGAACCTCTCCATCCTGAAGTTCCTCGGCTTCGAGCAGACCTTCAAGAATGCCCTCACCACCCTGCCAATGGGCGGCGGCAAGGGCGGCAGCGACTTCTCTCCCCGAGGCAAGAGCGATGCCGAAATCATGCGTTTCTGCCAAGCATTTATGATGGAACTGTTCAGGCACATAGGCCCCGACGTCGATGTACCTGCAGGCGACATTGGCGTGGGCGGTCGTGAGATAGGCTACCTCTTCGGCATGTACAAGAAGCTCACCACGCAGTTCCACGGAGCCACGCTGACAGGCAAGGGCCTGGAATGGGGCGGCAGCATCCTTCGTCCCGAGGCAACAGGCTTCGGAGCACTCTACTTCGTGAACCAGATGATGCAGACGCACGGCCTCGACATCAAGGGCAAGACGGTCGCTCTCTCGGGCTTCGGCAACGTCGCCTGGGGTGCTGCGAAGAAGGCTACCGAGCTGGGAGCGAAGGTTATCACCATCAGCGGCCCCGACGGATACATCTACGACCCGGCAGGACTCGACGAGAAGAAGATTGACTACCTGCTTGAATTGCGTGCCTCGGGCAACGACATCTGCCAGCCCTATGCCGAGCAGTTCCCCGGCTCCACTTTCTTCGAAGGCAAGAAGCCGTGGGAGCAGAAGGCCGACATCTATCTGCCTTGTGCTACACAGAACGAGCTGAACGGCGAGGATGCCGACAGGATATTGGCCTCGAAGCCGCTTTGCGTGGCCGAAGTCAGCAACATGGGCTGCACGGCCGAAGCAGCCGAGAAGTTCATCGCAGCACGTCAGCTCTTTGCTCCGGGCAAGGCCGTCAATGCCGGCGGCGTAGCAACCTCCGGTCTCGAAATGACACAGAACTCCATGCGCCTCTCCTGGTCGGCTGAAGAAGTGGACAGACGTCTGCACCAAATCATGGCAGGCATCCACCAGCAGTGCGTCAAGTATGGCAAGGAGGGCGACTACGTCAACTACGTCAAAGGGGCGAATATCGCTGGTTTTATGAAGGTTGCGAAGGCCATGATGGCCCAAGGAATCGTCTGAGAAAAGGAGCATAAGTTGATGCCCCGTGGAGCGCAGGCCGACACAACGTGGAGCGTAAGCCGATGCAACGTGGAGGAAAGCCCGATGCAACGTGGAGCGTAAGCCGATGCTCCACGGAGCGTGAAACTACCACCTGTGGATAGTTTGCGAAATGTCCGTGGATAGTTTGCGAAATGTCCGTGGATAGTTTGACAAATCTACATGGAGTGTTTACTTCAGCAGTACTCTACAAAGATTCAGTCGAAGCTTCGCGGCGTTTCCCCTCCCTTTTAAGGGGAGGGGTTAGGGGTGGGGTGAGAATGTCAAAGCCCAAAGCTATTCAGTCAATTACAGACCCCACCCCCTACCCCTCCCCTTGAAGGGAGGGGAGTCGCGGCAGGGCTTCACTAAGATTCCATCCCTAAGGGAGGGGAGTCGCGGCAGGGCCTCACTAAGATTCCATCCCTAAGGGAGGGGAGTCGCGGCGGGGCTTCACTAAGATTCCCTCACTTCGAGTGGATGGAATCTTCTGCAGGACATTATTATTTCCGACCGCCTGTGCGCGTCTATTCGTCTGCCACCCGATGATACTGCTCCAGCAGCCAGGCCTTCTGCTCGGGAATGGTCATGTGGCTGTTGTCGAGCACGATGGCATCCTCCGCTTGTCGAAGGGGGCTGATGGCACGTGTGGAATCGATACGGTCGCGCTCCATGACGTTGGCACGTATCTCGTCGAAGTTGCACGCCTCGCCTTTTGCCGTCAGTTCGTCGTAACGGCGCTGGGCACGTACATCGACGCTTGCCGTGACGAACACCTTCAGCTCGGCATCGGGAAACACCACGGTGCCTATGTCGCGCCCGTCCATGATGACGCCCTTTGCCGCACCCATCAGACGTTGCAAATCCACCATAGCCTCGCGGACAAAGCCAAGCGTAGCAATGGGGCTGACGTAGTTCGACACCTCCATCGAGCGTATCTCTCGCTCCACGCAGATGCCGTTCAGATAGGTGTCGGGACGCCCCGTCTCCTCGTTCAGCCGGAAGGTTATCATCACTTCGGGCAGGTGCTGGCGAAGACCATCCTCGTCGATGCCGGCCTCGGAAATCAAGCCGTTCTGCAAGGCGAAGAGCGTGACGGCACGGTACATCGCGCCGGTATCAATATAAATATAGCCTATTTCCTTGGCCAAATCCTTGGCCATCGTGCTTTTGCCACAAGAAGAATGGCCGTCAATGGCAATCGTTATCAGTTTCATCGTACATTTAACTTACTGAAGTTTCTGAAGTTAAAGTGGAAGTAAAAATGGAAGTAAACTCGCTACGCTCGGAAGTTATAGAAGGACGTTACCGTATAAGCAGGCCGCATCCAAAGCTATCGTCCAGCCAGCTTGCTGGCTTAAATTCCTGCGCGAAGCGCATAACTCCCTATTTAACTTCATCTTATAACTCCCGGAACTTAAATTAACTTATGTTTTAGTCTTTCTGAAAGTTGTAGGCCAACGTGAAGGCCAACGTGGGAGCGCTGACGTGATACTTGGCGTAGGCGACGCCCAGCTTGAAGCGCTTCAGGTTGACGCCACCGCCAAACGACAGGCCGGCGGCATGCGACGAACCCGCTGCCGTTATCTCGTAGCCGCGACGGAAGTTATAGCCTAATCCGACATAGAACTTGCTGGAGATGAGCCACTCGGCACCCAGCACGAAGTGGTTGATGAAGATGCTGCCTCCCTTGAGCTTGTTGCCCGTGGTGAAGTAGTCCTTCGACGTCCATCGGGTGAGGTCCACCATCGTCACGGAGACGCGGATGGGAGCATGGCCGAGCGACTTGGTGATGCCTATCTCGAGGTCGGCAGGCAGAGGGTCGCGCTCATTGCCGAAGCTCTTCACCTGTCCGCCCAGGTTGCGGGCCGCAATGGAGAACGAGAAGTCGATATCCTCATTGTAGTAGTTGAGTCCCAAGTCCGCTGCCAAAGCACACGAAGAGTATGGGCCGTAGTGCGAATAGATGAACTTGGCCGTGACGCCACCTGCCCAGTGCGTGCTCAAGAGATGGCTGTACTGACCGGCTATGCAGAGGTCAAGAGGCTTGAACGACCCTACTTCCTCGCCCGAGAGAAGCGTCTCTTTCACCGAACCATAACCTACGAAACGTGCATGCACGCCCCAGTTGCCGCGCGCCCCTACTTGCTGTCCGTAAGCAGCTGCACCCGTGTTGGTGCCCTGCATGTAGGTCATAAACGAGAAGCCTATCGTCTTGTCGCTGACGCCCGAGAGCAAAGCCGGGTTCTGCAGCGCAAGCGATATGTCGTCCTCAATCAGGGAGATATTCTTTCCGCCGAGGGCTGTGGAATGCGAAGATACAGGCAAGTTCAGGAAATTGAACACGGTGCCGCTCTCCTGCGCCTTAGCCAGAAATGCAAAAGGAGAAAGGAAGAGGTAAACGAAGAGGAAAGACGACAGCCTCCACTTCCATCGGTTCGCCACAGACGCACTGCCCTCTATCTTCATCGCACTTGCCATGTATGTTCTTCCTTCTTCCTTGAGCTTCATTCTTCTTACAATAATCCTATTCATATCATAAATCGGGGTCAAAGTTAAGGAATTTTATTACAATAACGGACACAATAGGCACAAAATTGCATCGAAAAGGAAAAAAAAGCCTCTTTCATGCATGAAGAATAAAAAAAATGCTGTAAATTTGTGGCACTAATAATGTGATTAGGCAATAAAAACAACAAAATAAGACATGGAAGCTAACAAAACAGTAAACGAAGAGCTGCGGAGTCAGAAATCGACCAACATGCTGATTGGTTATGTCCTGGCACTCGCTGCAATGTTCGTCGCCTTCGAGTACACACAGCGCGAAGTGAAGGTGGTGGACGAAGAGAAGATTTATGATTTCAGAATGGAAGAGGACATGATCCCCATCACGCAGCAGCAGGAAATGGTTGCTCCTCCTCCAGCAGCTGCCCCCACAGTCATGGAATTCATCAACGAGGTGGAGGACGACACCGAACTTCCCGAGGAAGAGATTGAGACCACCGAGGAAATGAACCAGGCCATCACAGCCGTTGTGGGCACAGGCGCTCCCAGTGCAGCTGTCGTCACAGGCCCTGTAGGTCCCGTAGTCGAAGCTGACGACGATGACCGCATCTACGAAATGGTAGAGGAGAACGCACAGTTCCCCGGCGGCGACGCTGAGTGCTTCAAGTGGCTGAGCGAGCACATCAAGTACCCCAGCATCTGCGTAGAGCAGGGCGTACAGGGACGTGTCATGGTGAACTTCGTGGTCAATCGCGACGGCTCTATCGTCGATGTCAAGACCGTACGTTCCCCAGACCCCAACCTCACCAAAGAGGCAGAGCGCGTAGTGAAGATGATGCCCAAGTGGAAACCCGCACGTCAGGGCAACAAGCCCGTACGTTCACGCTTCACACTGCCTGTCATGTTCCGTCTGAACTAATCGGGAGAAACAATGGAACCAAGGGCGAGGGACAAGAGGCAACATAAGCCTCGCCCCTCGCTCTTTACTTTTTCCTGTTCTTCCCTTTATTTATATTACCAGTTCCTCCCCTCTTATATATATATAAATAATGTATAATAGCAAACAACTCCTTAAGATGGTAGAAGAAACCATCGCTGCCCTGCCCCTCGAGAAGGAACCCCAGGGTCTGTACGCCCCCATTCGCTACGTCCTCTCGCTCGGAGGGAAACGCATCCGCCCTGTGCTTATGCTCATGGCCTACAACCTCTATCACGAGGACGTACGGCCTTGCCTCATGCCTGCTGCAGGACTCGAAGTGTTCCACAACTTCACGCTGCTTCACGACGACCTCATGGACCGCGCTGAAGTGCGACGTGGCAAGACATGCGTCCACCGCAAGTGGAACGACAACACCGCCATCCTTAGCGGCGACAACATGCTCGTCCTTGCGTTCAACTTCATGCAGCAATGCGACAGAGAGAAAATGCCTGCCGTCATGCAGCTATTCACTCAGACAGCCGTCGAAATTGACGAAGGACAGCAATACGACATCGAGTTCGAGACGCGAGACGACGTAACAGAAGCGGAATACATCGAGATGATACGCCTCAAGACATCTGTTCTTCTTGCTTGCGCCTTGCAAATAGGTGCCACACTGGCAGGTGCATCCGATGCCGACGCTCAAGCTCTCTACCGTTATGGCGAATGCCTCGGGCTTGCCTTCCAGCTTCAGGACGACTTTCTCGATGTCTATGGCGACCCCGCTGTGTTCGGAAAGAAGATAGGCGGCGACATCCTTTGCGACAAGAAGACCTTCATGCTCATCAATGCCCTGCTCCATGCCTCCGACAAAGACAAGGCCGAACTGCAACGATGGATTGGATGCAAGGACTGCAACCCCGACGATAAGATAAAGGCCGTCACGGCGATTTATACAAACATCGGTGTTGACCGCATGGCCAAGGAACGCATGAACGCTTACTATGCCGAAGCCGAGACCTACCTCGCAAAGCTTAACGTACCCGAGGAACGCAAGCAAATGCTTCGGGACATTGCACTCGAACTAATGGGGCGGCAGAAATGATAGACACCCATAGCCATATCTACGAACCGGAATTCGCTGCTGACCGCGAAGAAGTCATTCAGCGGGCAAAGCAAGTTGGCGTTGAGCAAATCCTTTTGCCCAACATCAACGCCGAGAGCATCGGTAGCATGCTCAGCCTCTGTCGCCTTCATCCCGAATGCTGCTTCCCAATGATCGGGCTGCACCCAACTGATGTGGAGCCTGCCAACTACAAGCAGATCCTGTCCGACATGGAGAAGATGCTCGAAGAACCGGAACACCCCTTCATTGCCATCGGCGAGGTGGGACTGGACTATTACTGGGATAAAAGCAATGCCAAAGAACAGGAAGCAGCCTTCCGCACACAGATTGAGTGGGCCATTCGGTACAGCCTTCCCCTCTCCATACATGCCCGTTCTGCCCACCGACAGCTTGTGACAGCATTAACAGAGTACCGCGGCGAAGCACTCAGCGGCGTGTTCCATTGCTTCGGAGGAACAGCTGAAGAGGCACATGAACTGCTCGACTTCCCCGACTTTGTGCTTGGCATAGGCGGAGTTGTCACATACAAGAAAAGCACCTTACCCGGAGTCCTCGCCACAGTCCCGTTGGAGAGAATCGTGCTCGAAACCGATTCCCCGTACCTTGCCCCCGTACCCTATCGAGGCAAACGGAACGAGAGCGCGTACATCGTCGAAGTGCTTCGGAAAATAGCAAGTATATATAATGTAGAAGAAAAACAAGCGGAATTCATCACAAACGACAATGCAAAGCGCATATTTCGACGTATGAACACGCAAATAAGCAACGAAAACAACAAAAAATGCACTTGAAGCGAAACTTTTTGTGCAAAAGCTATTGTTGTATAAGAAAAAAAAGGTAACTTTGTGTCCGAAAAGCGCAAAACACATCGTAACGGAAAGAAAAGCGCACATAAAAAGGAGAGATGCTCGAGTGGCTGAAGAGGCACGCCTGGAAAGCGTGTGACCGGCAAAACTGGTTCGCGAGTTCGAATCTCGCTCTCTCCGCAAAACACTAAACAATTAAAATCATAAACTCTAAACAAACAACACAATGAAAAAGTTATTTGCAATTATTGCAATGGTTGCTGCCTTCTCATTTGGAGCAACATCATCTGTAAAGGCTCAAGAAGACGTTGCCACCGAACAGGTTGACAGCGCCGCTGTGGACTCTGTCGCTGCCGACACCGTTGCCGTGGAAGAAACAGTCGAAGCAGCACCAATCGTAGAGGAAGAGAACGAAGGTGTTTTCAAGACACTTAAGACAAAGTACATCGAAGGTGGCGCAGGCTTCATGTCACTCGTTGCCATCGCCCTCGTGCTCGGTCTTGCTTTCTGTATCGAGCGCGTCGTTTACCTGACACTCGCTCAGATCAACACCCGCAAGTTCACAAAGGAACTCGCCGACCTCGTGGCCGCTGGCAAGATTGCTGAAGCCATCGAGAAATGTAAGGGTACACGCGGACCTGTAGCTCAGGTTAGCCGCAAGGCAATGGAATGCCTTGACAGTGCCGACCGTAACGACATCGGCACCATCGAGCGCACCATCAACATGGAAGCAGAAGTACAGGGTTCTTACCTCGAGGAGAACTGCTCATGGATTACCCTCTTCATCGCTATGGCACCGTCACTCGGCTTCCTCGGAACTGTGATCGGTATGGTGATGGCCTTCGACGACATCCAGCGCGCTGGTGATATCAGCCCGACAGTCGTTGCAGGCGGTATGAAGACATCCTCGCCAAGGTTGAGGCTTTGACCGGCAACATGGAAGAGGCCGCTCAGGAACTGCTCGTTATGTGCGTCAAGAGCGACAAGTGCAAGAAGTAATATAAATAAAGATTAAAGATTAGAGATTAAAGATTAAAGATTGATTCTTTAACTTTTTAAATTCTTAACTCTTTAACTTTTCAACTCTTAATAGCGTAGAACTATGAAGATAGAGAAAATATCAAGTCGCGTACTTATGTGCTGCGTCGGGCTGATAGTAGTTTGCTTCGCTGCATTCTTCTGTATTGGCTACGACAACATGGTAGGCGACCACAACGAGCCAGTGCTCACAGATATCATCATGTGGCTCATGTATGTGCTTGTCATCGCAACGGCTGCCCTCACCGTTTGGTCGCTCGTACGCGGCATTCAGAACAGCAAAGGCACCGACTCAGCTGCCACTACAGGCGTACCTGGCGGTAAGATTACCATGTTCACATGCTGTCTGACAGTCGCTTCCCTCGTACTGGGATGGGTAACCGGACTTGGCTCAACTGAGTTCACCGCAAGCGACGGCACCGTAACCAGCGCAGGCTGGGTAACCCTAGTCAATGTATTCATGGTCAGCATGGGCGTACTCCTCGTAGCTGCCGCCATTGCTGTTGCCGTAAGCATGACAGGTATCTTAACAAAGAACGCAAGTAAGTAACCGACCTCTAAAAACAAGAAAGATATGGCAAAGAAGAAAAAGAAGATGCCAGGCTTGAACACCAGTTCAACAGCCGATATCTCTTTCATGTTGCTCATCTTCTTCCTGGTCACCACTTCAATGGACACCGATATGGGTCTGGCACGTCGCCTGCCCAAGCCACCAGAACCAGATCAGGAAGATGCCACCATGGACATCAAGGCAAGAAACATCCTCTATGTCCGCCTCAATGCTGCTGGTCAGTTGTGGATTCAGGACGAGATGAACTTCGGTTATGCCGACATTCGCGAACTTCGTCCCCGCGTCAAAGAGTTCGTCAAGAACGAACAGAACCTGAGCAGACTGCCGGAGAAGCACGTGAAGAACATCGACCTGCTCGGTCAGTGCTTCGTTACCGACAAGCATGTAGTCAGCGTTCAGACCGACCGCGGCACGCCCTACAACATCTATTTCCAGGTGCAGAACGAATTGGTGGCTGCATACAATGAACTGAGAAACGAACTGTCCAAGCAGAAGTTCGGTCGTGAATACCAGTACCTCAAAGACGAGGAAAAGCTTGCAATCAGGCAATACTATCCCCAGAACATCTCTGAGGCTGAACCCAAAAAGTATGGAGGAGACAAATAATGGCAGGATTTAAGAGAAAAGAAAGTCGCGAAATGCCGGAGATGAACACGTCATCTCTGCCCGACCTTATCTTCACCATCCTTTTCTTCTTCATGATGGTAACGACTATGCGCGAGGTAACACTCAAGGTTAAGTTCACCATCCCCTCGGGTACAGAACTTGAGAAACTGGAGAAGAAATCGGTAGTATCGTTCATCTATGTAGGTCCCCCGACCGACAACCTGCGTGCCCAAATGGGTAGCAGCACACGTATTCAGCTCAACGACCGTTATGCAGAACCCCGCGAAGTCATGGATTTCGTGGCAGCAGAACGCAAGGGCATGACGAATCAGGCTGAACAGGTCATCAGCATCAAAGCCGACCAAGGCACACAGATGGGCTACATCACCGACATCAAGGAAGTGTTGCGTAAATCGTGGGCACTGCGTATCAACTACTCAGCTTCCCGCAGAAACTGATGCCGACACGAATCGGAACAATACAGAAAGCGGTTCTCTCACACATGAGGGAGCCGCTTTTGTTTTGATTACCAGCACAATAAAGGACGCATTCCTAACAGTACGTTTTAACACGTTACTGAGTATCATCCTACGCTCCACGGAGCATCGGCTTACACTCCACGTAGCATCGGCTTATGCTCCACGGAGCATCGGCTTACCCTCCACGGAGCATCGGCTTACGCTCCACGGAGCATCGGCTTACACTCCACGGAGCATCGGGCTACGCTCTACGGAAATTTGGAAAATATTGTTGTCCGCTAAATAAGCGCCGAAGGCGCGAAAGAACACAGACGGGGGTGAAACCCCCGGGATAAAGTAGCAGAACAATCGTAAGCCCTAAAGGGGCGACAGAAAGCCCAATTGGTTAGTGAACAGCATATTAAGAACTCTGTCGCCCCGTCAGGGCTTCTTTTGTTTTCGCAATCCTACCGGGGGTTTCACCCCCGTCTGTGGTCTTTCGTCTCTTCGAGACTTTAGCCAAGCCCACATAAGCAGCTTTTCGTCAGAAATGCCGATGGATAAAAACCAAAATAGAAGAAAATTAATTTTTTCATCAGGCATTAATATTCGGCAAACTATCCACGGACAATAGGCAAACTATCCACAGACATTTGGCAAACTATCCACGGACAATCGGCAAACTATCCACAGACATTCGGCAAACTATCCACGGACATTTGGCAAACTATCCACAGACATTCGGCAAACTATCCATGGACATTTGGCAAACTATCCACGGACATTCGGCAAACTATCCACGGACATTCGGATTGAGGGCTGTTTTATCCTTTTGCACTCCTTTATGGTGCGGCTCAAAGTCGATACTAATAATGAAAAAAACTTAAAAGCAGTTTATTTTTCAAAAATAAGTGACGTATTATTGCTCACATCATTATTTATTCGTAGATTTGCATTATGAAACAGGAACAGACTGCTTCGCAACAATGACAACGGCACACCAACTGTCGGCAAAAGGTACGTGTAGTGTGAAGTGAAAGGCATTGTCAGACAGATAATTAAAAGTAAAAATTGATATGAACCTCTTTCGCGACTTAAAGCAAAAGTACACCGCTGACACCCTCTCGGCTCGCGAGGCTCAGCGACAGGCTGAGTTCATTGCCTGGGGGCCTATCGTCTTCCAAGCTTCGCGCCTGATGCTCAAGTTCGGCATCCTCGACCTTCTGCGCGACAGCGACAACGGGCTTACGGTAACTGAGGTTGCCGAGAAGGTCGGACTCTCGGAGTATGCCGTCAAGTGTCTGCTCGAGGCGTCGCTCAGCATCGGCACGGTGCTCATCAACACAGAAACCGACCGCTACTCCATCTCCAAGACGGGATGGTTCCTCTTGAACGATGCCGCAACGAAGGCGAACATTGACTTCGTACACGATGTCAACTACGTGGGTCTGTTCCGCCTCGAGGAAGCCATCAAGGAGGGAAAGCCTGCCGGACTGAAACACTTCGGCGACTGGCCGACCATCTACGAGGGGTTGTCCTCTCTGCCCCCTGATGTGCAAAGGAGTTGGTTCGCCTTCGACCACTTCTACAGCGATTCCTCTTTCCCCGAGGCCTTGCAGATAGTCTTCGGCGAACACTTTGTCCGCACGCTCTACGACGTGGGAGGCAACACGGGCCGATGGGCACTCCGATGTGTCAGCTACGACGAGAAGGCTGAAGTAACCATTCTCGACCTTCCCGGTCAAATCAAGATGATGCAGGAGAACATCTCGGGAAAGCCCGGAGCAGAGCGCATCAAAGGCTACCCTATCGACTTGCTCGACAGGTCGGCCGCCTTCCCTCAGCACAAAGGCGAACTCGATGCCATCTGGATGTCGCAGTTCCTCGACTGCTTCAGCGAAGAGGAGATTGTCAGCATTCTCTCCAGGGCAAGGGAGGTGATGACGGACGGCACGCGCCTCTTCATCATGGAAACCTTCTGGGACCGCCAGCGCTTCGAGCCTGCTGCCTTCTGCCTGACCATGACCAGCCTCTACTTCACGGCATTGGCCAACGGCAACAGCAAGATGTATCATTCCGACGACATGCGACGTCTCGTCCGTGAGGCGGGACTGGAGATAGAGAGCATACACGACGGACTAGGACAAGGGCACAGCATCATGGTGTGCAAAAGGGCCGAAAAACTCTAAGCTACAGAGAGATGGCAGAACGAGAGTGGGCAGGAACGACATACGGCAACGAGTGGATGCACAAGTGGCTCATCCGCATGCTTCGGTACATCGACATACGGGTGCTGTACGTCTTCGCGGCTATCTTCATCATTCCCGTCTGCCTGCTGCTGAACCCAAGCCGTGGCATTGCCTATCGCTATTTCCGCCATCGCATCGGGTTCGGACGGATGAAATCGGCCTGGATGACATACGTCAACCACTGCCTCTTCAGCCAAGTCGTCATCGACAAGTTCGCCATGTTCGCAGGAAAGAAGTTCAACGTGGAGATAGAGAACAACGAGAGCTTCCTTGAGCTGGCGAGGCAGAAGGAAGGCTTCGTGCAGCTGAGCGCACATGTCGGCAACTACGAAATAGCGGGCTACACGCTCGAATGCAAGGAGAAACGGCTCAACGCACTCGTCTTTGGGGGCGAGAAGGCAAGCGTTATGCTCAATCGCAACACGCTCTTCAGCAGCAGAGGCATCAGGATGATAGCCGCCGGAACAGACATGAGCTACCTCTTCGAGCTGGACAAAGCGCTGACAGACGGCGAGATAGTCTGCATGTCGGCCGACCGCATCCTCCGTTCACCCAAGCACATCGAGTGCGACTTCCTCGGAGCAAAAGCAAACTTCCCGCTCGGCCCCTTCTCCCTCGCCACCATGCACGGCCTCAATGTGCTGGCAATGAACGTGATGAAGACAGCAATGCGGAGCTACAAGATCTACGTCACTCCCCTGCCCTACGACAAGTCAGCCCCGCGGAAGGAACAGATAAATCAGCTCTCCAAAGCCTATGTCGCCGAGCTTGAGAAGCAGGTGCGCAGGTATCCGGCACAATGGTACAACTACTTTGAGTTCTGGAACACCACCCCGACACACGCTCCCGAGAAGTGAACAACAAAGAATAGTGAACTTGCTAACGCCCTGTAAACAGATAAATTATGAATTCGAACATCAATCACTCATTGTGTACATTGCCCATTAGTACATTCCGAAAATTATGATAAGCGTACTGTCCACCAACATCACCTCGCCTCTGGGCCTCACCACAGAGCAGAACTATCAGGCTGTCTTTTCGGGGAGCACAGCCTTGAGGCGCTATGAGGGTATGTGGGGACTGCCAGAGCCGTTTGCCGCCTCGCTGTTCAGCGACGAGCAGAAGGCAGCACTCGCATTGGATGGATATACGTTCTTCGAAGCACTTGCCATACGTTCCGTTCGCGAAGCCCTCTCGCATCTGCGGCTCGATGTCACGTCCGAGAGAGTTGTCTTCATACTGAGCACCACGAAAGGCAACGTGGAAGAGATAAACACCCCTCGCTACTATCCGTCGGAATCGGCAAGCATCATCGCAAGAAACATCGGGCTGACCACAACGCCCATCGTGGTTTGCAACGCCTGCGTCTCGGGCCTTTCAGCACAACTCCTTGCCGACCATCTGCTTACGGCCAACCTCTACGACTACGCCATCGTGGTAGGAGCAGAGGTGCAAAGCAAGTTCATTGTGGCTGGTTTCCAGTCCCTTAAGGCCATATCGGAAGAGCCTTGCCGCCCATTCGACATGGAACGTAACGGCCTCAATCCAGGCGAAGCGGCTGCCACGATTGTCTTCGGCAAGCCTTCTCCAAGGCTCGGTGACGTTAGAGAGGGTCTCTATTGGAACCTCGTGGACGGAGCAGCTTGCAACGACGCCTGCCATCTCGTCTCGCCATCGCCGCAAGGCGTGGGTCTGACCGCTGCCATCGAGACTGCGATGAAAGGTCGCGACAAGAAGCAACTCGCTACGATTTGCGCTCACGGAACAGCCACGCTCTACAACGATCAAATGGAGTCGAAAGCCATTGAGAAGGCCCATCTGTCGGACATCCCCCTGTCTGCGCTCAAAGGCTACTACGGGCATACGATGGGGGCGGCAGGCGTGCTCGAAACCATCCTGTCCATGCGAGCCACAGACGACGGCATCGTGCTTGCCACAAAGGGTTTTATGGAACCGGGTGTCAGCGGAAAAGTCAGCATCAATGGCGAGCCGCGACCCATCGATAAGACCGCCTTCTTGAAGGTTATGTCGGGTTTTGGCGGCTGCAACGTAACGGCACTCTATGAAAGAGGGGCAGGAAGCATGGAGCAAGGGGCAGGAAGCATGGAGCAAGGAGCCAGAGGAAAAGTGAAGCTCGAAAAGGTGCAGACCGTCAGATTCTCTTCTGCGGAAGGGACTTCTCCCTCCGACATCTACAAGCAGGAAATAGGGAACTATCCTAAGTTCTACAAGATGGACATCCTTTCGCGACTGGCTTTCGTGGCAGCAGAAAAGGTCCTCTCCAACTCTCCCCTGAAGGACGAAGACAAGAAGCCTGCCCTCATCCTCTTCAACCACTCGTCCTCGATAGAAAGCGACCGCCGTTTCCTCGACACAATCAGCCGTGCCGAAGACTTCTTCCCCAGCCCTTCCGCCTTCGTTTACACCTTGCCCAACATCGCAGCTGGCGAGATAGCCATCCGACATCAGCTTCTCGGCGAGACCTCCTTCTACATCCTTCCCGAGAAAGACGAAACGTTGATGCAGCAGATACTCGAAGCCACTCTGGGCGGCACGGAAGCCCGAAGCGTCGTCAGCGGCTGGGTAGATGCCGAAAGCAACACAAGCTACGAGTGCGAACTGACAATATATTCTGTTAAAGTATAATGGCTAAAGATTAAAGGTTAAAGTAATGGTTAAAGTAATTCTTAATACACATATTATAAATATATACTAAGATGGAACAACTTATTAACGACTTGAAACAACAGATTAAGGAAGTCCTCAACCTGGAGGAGCTTTCTCTTGAAGACTTCGATGCTGATGCGCCTCTCTTTGCCGATGAAGGCATCGGCCTCGACTCCATCGATGTGCTCGAAATCATCGTGCTCTTGGAGAAACAGTATGGCATTCGTCTCGCCAACCCGAAAGAAGGCAAAGCCATCTTCAAGAGCGTGCGTACAATAGCCGAATACGTGCAGGCAAACAGGAAGAAGTAAAGAGTTAAGAGTTGAAAAGCCCCCCTCTGACTCCCTCTTAAAGGGGAGGACTCCCTCCCTTTAAGGGAGGATTGAGGAGAGTCTGAGAGTTGAAGTTGAAAGTTGAGAGTGAACCAAATAAAATGGCAAACGTAATAGTAGCAGGTTACGGCATTATCTGCGCCATTGGCAACGATGCCTCGGCTGTCCTGAAGTCCCTCAAAGAAGGGCAAACAGGGATTGGCCCAATGCGTTATCTCCAGTCGAGCCACAAGGAGTTGCCCGTTGGCGAAGTGAAACTCTCCAACGAAGAGATGAAGCAGATGCTTGGCTTGGACAAAGAAGCCATCATCAGCCGAACCGCTTTGATGGGAGCCATTGCTATCCGCCAAGCCTTAGAGCATGCCCAGCTGACACTAAAAGGCAAGCGCGTTGTCGTCATTTCCGGCACGACCGTAGGCGGAATGGATATGACGGAGCGTTACTTCAAAGGTCCTTCTGCAGAGCTGGAAGAAGCTCTCAGGAAGCACGACTGCGGCAGCTCCACGCGGCAGATGGCCAACCTTGCCGGACTTGTAGATGCCGAGGTGTGTACCGTCTCCACAGCCTGCTCGTCTGCCGTCAACGCCATCATCCTCGGCTCGGAAATGCTGAAAAGGGGCGAAGCAGACATCGTCATAGCAGGCGGCACGGAAGCCCTGAGCATGTTCCACCTCAACGGGTTCAACTCGCTGATGATTCTCGACAAAGCCCAATGCCGACCATTCGACAAGACGCGTACTGGCCTGAACTTGGGCGAAGGAGCTGCTTTCCTTGTGCTTACACACACTTTAGTGAAGAGTAAAGAGTTAAGAGTGAAGAATAATAGTAACAACTTAGAGCGCAAAAGTAGTTCTAATCCTTCACTCTTCACTCTTCACTCTTCTGTTTACATCCGCGGCTATGCCAACCGTTGCGATGCCTTCCACCAGACTGCTTCATCCGAAAACGGCGAGGGAGCCTTCCTTGCCATGACCGATGCCTTGAAGATGGCTGGGCTGAGACCTGAAGACATCAGCTACATCAATGCCCACGGCACGGGTACTCCCAACAACGATGCCAGCGAAAGCGAAGCCATCCGACGAGTCTTCGCCGACAACATCCCGCCCGTCTCCAGCACGAAAGGCTTCACAGGCCACACCACCTCGGCTTCCGGCGCAATAGAAACCGTCATATGTATCCTTGCTCTTCAAAACAACTTCCTGCCTGCAAACCTCGGCTGGAAGGAACAAGACGAAGCGTGCATCACTCCCCTTGGAAATGAAGAATTAAGAATGAAGAATGAAGAATTTGCTACCGCGCGTAACATTCTTTGCAATTCCTTCGGATTTGGAGGGAACGATTCGGCAGTTGTGATAGGTAAAAGCTCCCTCCCCGACTTTTCGAGCAAGGAGCAGCCTCTCCTAAAACGCAGGGGGCAGGAAGCCTTTTCCCCTTCCCTAAACTTAAAGTCCTTCCCTTCAGGGGAGGATTTAGGAGAGGCTACCACCTGCGTCTTGGGAGAAGCCGTAATAGATGATGTTGAGCAACTAGGTGAGCTTCGCGAGTTTGTCACAGCAGGCGAAGCCCGACGGATGGGCAAGCTGATGAAGGCAGCCACCATCACCTCCATGAGAGCGTTGCGGCAGGCAGGCGTGGAACGCCCCGATGCCATCATCACAGCCACCGCCTACGGAATGCTCGAGACGAGCGAACGCTTCCTCACAGACATGGTGGAGAACGGCGAAGAGATGCTCAGCCCTACCCTCTTCATGCAGAGCACACACAACACCATCGGCTCAGCCCTCGCCATACGGCTCAAGTGCCACGGCTACAACATCACTTATTCGCAAGGCGCAGACTCGTTCCGTTGGGCACTTCGCGACGCCAAGCGCCTAATAGAAACGGGCAAGGCAAAGACTGTCCTTGTGGGTCAGCACGACGAAGCAACGCCTATGATGCAGCACTTCTGCCGCCTAATGGGTTGTCCCGTCCCGCCGATGCTCTACTCCCGCAGCATCGTGCTGAGCCGCAAGACCTGAATCAATTCATAATTCTTAATTCATAATTCATAATTATTGGCGTCCGGGGAAAGCATTTCATCTTCTATATAGGCTCTTATCCATCGGTATTTCTGACGAAAAGCTGCTTGCGTCCCGGGGGAGGAAATGTAGCACGTGGCTTCCGGACACACAGAAACCCTCTCTAACTCCTCTTTAGGGTTGAGGAACAACCCCTTGCTCCAAAAGGAAGCAAGCTTCCGAAAAGTTAAAGGAACTTCACCTTCGAGGCGTCGCGAGGCTTGGCGTCAGGGGCTTCGTCGGGATAACCAATGGCTATGACGTAGAGCAACTTATAGCCCTCGGGGATGTCGAGACGGTCGAGGAAGAACTTCGCCTTCTCGTTTGAGAGCAGGAAGCGGACGGGACCTGTCTGTATGCATGTGCCGAGACCTATCGACTCGGCTGCCAACATCATGTTCTGGCCCAAGAGACCAGCATCGAGGTCGAAGCCTCCGTCCTTCGGAGCGCAGACGCAGATGAGGTTGGGAGCACCCCGGAACATGTTTTTGAAGTTCTTGTCTTGCTGCACCATATCGGGGTTCGCCTGCTTATAGACCTCGCTCACGTCGCTGAGGAGCTTCTGGTCTTCTATCACTCTGACGGCCCAATACTGCCAGTTTCTCGCGCTCGGAGCGTTGATGCCGGCGCGGACAATCACTTCCAGCTTCTCGCGCTCAACGGGGCGGTCGAGGTACTTACGGACGGAGCGTCGGGCCATGATGTTGCTGAGCACGGGATTCAGTTCCATGCGAATATCCGCCTCTATGTCAGAGATTTTGTCCATAGGCTCATAGCGCTTCACCACTCTTCCGTCGCGGCTGACCAGGAACTTCGTGAAGTTCCATTTGATGTCGGCATTCTTGTCGTAGTCAGCATTCTGCTTGCGGAGCATATCGTCGAGCAGTTTGCCCATCTTGTCGCCAAGGTCGAAGCCTCCGAACCCCTTCTTAGCCTTCAGGTAAGCATAGAGAGGATGAGTGCCTTCGCCGTTCACCTCGATCTTGTCGAACTGCGGAAAGCGGATGTTATAGTTGGCTGTGCAGAACTCACGAATCTCCTTGATGGTGCCCGGAGCCTGCTGTCCGAACTGATTGCAAGGGAAGTCGAGGATGACGAGGCCTTCGCCGGAAAGCTTGTCGTAGAGCTGTTCCAGTTCTTTGTATTGAGGCGTAAAGCCGCATCGTGTTGCCGTGTTGACGATGAGCAACACCTTGCCCTTGTACTCAGCGAGCGAGACGTCCTGCCCGCCTTCGTTCTTCACCTTGAAATCGTAGATGCTCTGTGCCGATACCGCCAGCACGGCTGTCAATGCCAATAGGCAGATAAAGAGTCTTTTCATAGTCTTTTACCTTTATACAATTAGTCTAACAGAGGAATAAACTCGGCGACAAAGGTACGAAGAACTGCGCGAACTACCAAATTTATTTCAGTTTATCTGTTGTCCGGTGAAACTTTGTCATCTTCTATTTAGGCTCTTATCCATCGGCATTTCTAACGAAAAACAACTTATAGAGGCTTAGTAAAAGTCTCGAAGAGACGAAAGAACACAGACGGGGGCGTTAGCCTCCGGTAGGATTGCGACAACAAAACTAAGCCCCGACAGGACGACAGAGTTCTAAATATGCTGTTTCCAAACAAGTTGGACTTTCTGTCGCCCTTTTAGGGCTTCTCTTCTCCGACATATTTCTTACCGGGGGTTAAAACCCCCGTCTGTGGTCTCTCGCGCCTTCGGCGCTTATTTAGCTGACAACAATTATCTCGTTTTACCTGTTCTCGTAGCAGCATGGACAGGAATCTGCATGGCTGATACGCGACGATTCAAAGGCATGGACTAAGGTTGCGAATGCCATCAGCTATGCGCTCGGCAAGCAGATGCTTTGTCAAGACTTTTCGCATTCCGACGCGCTCTGACGGCATCTTTTTGCTTCTGTGGCACTTTGGTCCACCGAAGACGAGAAATGGGCTTAAATCGAATGGCAGCTGAAAATCAACGGGTTGGGAAGGGGCGTTTGGCAAGGGCGGGTTAAGAAAGTATAAGGTCGGCATGAAATGCCGACATACAAAACAAAGAATGAAGGGAAAATTGGCTAGTTGAAAGGGGGAAGTTAACGTGGAGGAAAAGGCAACACTCCGTGGAGAGTTGGCCGACTTAACGTGGAGCTTCGAAAGACAAGGCGTGCTACGTCGGCCGATTCGGCTCGCTGCGATGCAAAATCATGTCAAGGTTTTTCGCATATATTCCACTCGCCACGAAGGAGAGAAGGCTCCGACAATTCCTCTCTGTAAGGAAAGGGAGAAGTCTCTCCCTTTAGGGGGAGATTTAGAGGAGGCTGAGGCAATTGGGAAGACTTCAGCTCCCTGAATTCGCAGAACAAATAAGGCTGTTCGTTGAAATTATTGATTAAACTTCAATCCTTGCACCTTCATCTCAAAACTTTTTTCGTAACTTTGCAAGCAAAACCCCTATGTTAAATGTAATTCGTACAATGGAATTGATGAATATCCGCTATTATGCAAACACGAAGAAGACTTCCTTGTTGGCACTTGCCTTCTGTGCTATGATGGCGACTGCCTGCTCGACGGACTCGCAGACTACTGTTGACGCAGACGGTCAGGTGAGCGACAATCAGAACAACAGCTCTTCCCAGACATCCGGCCAGCTGGCGACCTTCGACGTCGCTATTGACAAAGTGACTGCTGAGCCTACAGACGTCGCGGCTGAATACTTCCCCAGCGAAGAAGATGTGCTGGAGAACAACTCCTTCACGACAGAGGTGCCGATAGACTTGTCCAACCCCGTCGGCAAGACAGAAAACGGCGTGGAAGTGACGGTGGAAGGAGGGCACGTGACGGCCAATCACGGAGAGACGAAAGGAGTGTGCTATGTCGTGAGCGGCACGACAACGAATGGTTCGCTCACCGTCTTGGGCGAAAAGAAGTACGCGGTAAGGCTCAACGGCGCAAACATCACGAATCCCGACTCTGCGGCGCTCAACCTGTTGAGCAGTAAGCGTGCTTTTGTCGTTCTTGCCGAAGGGACTTCCAACTCGCTCTCCGACGGAACGGGAGGCAGCCAGAAGGGTGCACTCTATTGCAAGGGCAAGCTACTCTTCAACGGCAGCGGCTCGCTCTCCGTCGCAGCAGCAACAAACAACGGCATTCATTCGGCCGACTACATCGTGTTCCGCACGGGCAACAACGTCTATGTCAAGTCGGCAGCCGGCCACGGCATCAAGGCCAACGACGGCATCTACATCAATGGGGGCATCCTGAACGTCGAGGTGTCGGCAGCAGCGGCAAAGGGCATCAACTGCGAGAACGACATCATCGTGAACGGCGGACGTACCACGGTGCTGACCACCGGCAGCGGGACCTACGACACAGACGAGCTCGAAGCAAAAGGAGCGGCCTGCATCAAGGCCGACTCCATGCTGACAGTCAATGCCGGAGAGCTGTGGCTGAAGAGTTCCGGTGCAGGCGGAAAGGGCATCAATGGCGATTCCAGTCTCTGCCTGAACGGTGGCAACGTCTATGTCGTCACTACCAGCGGAGTGTATAGCTACTCGGGCGACACGTCTTCGCCCAAAGGCATCAAAGTCGATGCCGACATCAACGTCGGCGGCGGCAGGACATGGGTACGAACCACAGGCAACAAGGGCGAAGGCATCGAGACGAAGAACACGTTCAGCATGACCGATGGCGAAGTGGCTTCCTATGCCTACGACGATGCCATCAACTCCAAGAGCACGATGACCATAAGCGGCGGCTATGTCTATGCGCACGGCAGGAACAACGACGGACTCGATGCCAACGGCAACTGCTACGTCAAGGGAGGTACGGTCTATGCCCTTTGCTCCGGCTCGCCCGAGGTTGCCATCGATGCGAACACCGAAGGCGGTTACAAGCTCTATGTGGAAGGCGGAACCCTTGTCGCCGTTGGCGGACTGGAACAGAATGCCAGCCTTTCGCAATCGTGCTACCAAGCATCTTCGTGGAGCACAGGCACATGGTACGCGCTCAGCAACGGTACAGACACATTCGCCTTCCTCACCCCCTCAAGCGGCAGTACAGGCCTCGTCGTGTCGGGCGGAACGCAGCCAACGCTCCTGTCGAAAGTCGGCACAAGCGGCGGCACGTTACACTTCGGCGGTCTCGCCATTAGCCAGCCATCCATCAGCGGCGGTTCAAGCGTCACACTCACGTCCTATACCGGCGGAGGCGGCATGGGGGGCAACCCCGGAGGCGGCGGTAGGAAATGGTAGCAGAGACAGCAGGAAACCCCTACCCCACACTTTAGTCTCTCCCCATCCATCTCCCATGGGAGAGGGGGAACAGACCAACCCCAGCCCTCCCTCTCAAAGGGACTTAGGGCGTCTGAGGAGATTTGAAGGAGGCTCTAAATAGTAAATATAAATGTAAAACGTAAATTAAGCAGATGAAGAGAAACTGGACTAACTTGCTTCTGCGGCCGGAAAACGGATTGTACATGGCTCTTTGGGGGCTGGTCTTTGCTGCTATTCCGCTGAGTCTGTACTTGCGGACATTCAGCGACCCGTTCTTTGATTTCCAATGGAATGATGTGTTCTTCGAATGGCAGCGCTTCGTCGTCTTTTTCATCCTTTTTCTCGTCCACAACTTCCTGCTGCTTCCCCTTCTGGTGCCGGGGCATAAGCGTCTGGCTTACTTCTGCTCCGTCGTCGTGGTGGCAGCGGCTTTCACCATCTACCATTGCAGCAACAAACCCAAAGGTCCACGTGGCCGGCGCAGACCGCCCATAGAGCAACAGCACTTCAGGCACAGGGAGTTGGCTCACCATCGTCCCGGTCCATCCGATTCGTGTACAGCCCTCGCCAAGCCGTCGGCCGAAGGGAGAGACTTCGTCCATCAGCCGAAGGAGAGATGGAGAGCTGGCCATAGGGAAAAGGCCTTCGAGAAAGGCGGACCACCCTTCTTCGACGAGCGCGACATCCTAGTTGTCGGCATCCTGATACTCATGTTCGGAGCCAACCTCGGCATCAAGGTCTATTTCCGTAGCCACGAGGACCGCAAACGCCTCTCCGAGCTTGAAAAGCAGAATCTGGAGCACCAGCTGGAGTACCTCCGCTACCAGATAAACCCGCATTTCTTCATGAACACGCTCAACAACATACATGCCCTCGTTGACATCGACCCGCAGAAGGCAAAGACTTCCATCGTAGAACTCTCGAAGATGATGCGCTACGTGCTCTATGATGGCAACAAGCAGAGCGTCGCTCTCTCGCAGGAACTCGACTTCATCCGGCACTACGTCTTCCTCATGCAACTGCGCTATACCGACCATGTCAGAATCGAACTCGACCTTCCGCAAGGGCTGCCCGAACGCCACATACCGCCCCTCATACTCATCACCTTCGTCGAAAACGCCTTCAAGCACAGCATCAGCTACCAGAAGGAGTCGTTTGTCCACGTGAAAGTAGCCATCGGGAAAGGCGAACTGCACTTCACCTGCCACAACTCGAAGGCAGAGAATCCCAATCAGGAAAAAGGCGGAGTAGGACTCACTAACGTGCAGGGACGGCTCGACCTGCTCTATGGCCGCCACTACACGCTGCACATCGACGAAACCTCTGAAACATATACTGCTACACTTAAAATCCCCTTGTCATGATACGTTGCCTTGCAATCGACGATGAGCCTCTGGCTCTCTGGCAAATCGCCAACTACATCGAGAAAGTGCCCTTCCTCGAACTTGCCGCCTCATGCCGCAGCGCATTGGAGGCACGCACATTCCTCGAGCACGACACCATCGACGCCATCTTCTGCGACATCAACATGCCCGACCTCAACGGCATGGATTTCGTGAAGTCGCTCGACGTACCGCCCCTCATCATCTTCACTACCGCCTACAGCGAATATGCCGTCGATAGCTACCGACTCGGTGCAATCGATTACCTCCTCAAACCCTTCGGACTACAGGAATTCCAAAGAGCCGCCAACCGAATCAAAGAACGGCTCGAAAGCAGGACCGACGGCCACAATCCGGCATCACAGCAAGACCCCGACCAACTCTTTATTCGCACCGACTACCGAATCGTCAGCGTACGCATCTCAAGCATACGCTACATCGAGGCCATGAGCGAGTACCTGAAGATATGGACAGAAGGCCAGCAGAAGCCCATCATCACGCTCCTCTCGATGAAGAAACTCGAGGAACGACTGCCTTCGAACTTCATGCGCATCCACCGCTCCTACATCGTCAACCTCAACAAGATACAGGAAGTGAACAAGAACCGCATCTTCCTCGACTCACAGACAGAGCTGCCCATCGGCGACCTCTACAAAGAAGAGTTCCAAGCTTACCTCAACGCCAACTACCTCGTCAAGTAGCGGGAGCGGTCGGCGCACTTCATGCACGACAAGCAACGGCTGTCCGAATACGCAAAAACGTCAAATCACTCAACCTTCGCTTAACGTCAAGTCCGTCAGAAAGGGACAAAGCAACCTGCATTCCGACGGTCCGACGAAGCCTATGGCAAAGCGAAAGTGGGGTAATTTGACGTTTTGATTTTATAAATTTTGAATTTTGAATTAATTGTTGTACCTTTGCACGCGGAAAAATCAGCCTCAATGATATTCAAGCTACAACATACAGACCCCCTCTCCAATGCCCGTGCAGGCCTCATCACGACCGACCACGGACAGATAGAAACCCCCATCTTCATGCCCGTCGGCACAGTAGGCAGCGTGAAAGGCATTACCGACCGCGACCTTCACCAGGAAGTGAAGGCTCAGATCATACTGGGCAACACCTACCACCTCTACCTCCGACCCGGCACAGAGATACTCGAGAAAGCCGGCGGCCTGCACCGCTTCAACGGTTGGGACAAGCCCATACTGACGGATAGCGGCGGCTTTCAGGTCTTTTCCCTTGCTGGCATACGCAAACTGACCGAAGAGGGATGCACCTTCCAAAGCCACATCGACGGCAGCCGACATACGTTCACGCCCGAAAGAGTGATGGACATAGAACGAAGCATCGGAGGCGACATCATCATGGCCCTCGACGAGTGTCCACCAGGCAACAGCGACTACAACTATGCCAAGAAGAGCCTCGGACTCACTCACCGCTGGCTCGACCGCTGCATCAAACGACTCAATGAGACGGAACCGCTCTACGGATACAGCCAAAGCCTCTTCCCCATCGTTCAGGGCTGCACCTTCCGCGACCTCAGAATACAAAGTGCGGAATTCGTGGCCTCGAAAGAAGCCGACGGCAACGCTATCGGCGGATTGGCCGTGGGAGAGCCTACGGAAGTGATGTACGAGATGATAGAAGTGGTGAACGCCATTCTGCCGAAGGACAAGCCGCGATACCTGATGGGCGTCGGCACTCCTGCCAACATCCTCGAAGCCATAGAACGAGGCGTCGATATGTTCGACTGCGTCATGCCTACCCGAAACGGCAGAAACGCCATGCTCTTCACGAGCCAAGGCATCATGAACATGCGCAACAAGAAGTGGGAGGACGACTTCTCCCCCATCGACCCGACGGGAACAGCTTGGGTGGACGGCTTCTACACAAAAGCCTACCTCCACCACCTCTTCAAGGCACAGGAACTGCTTGCCCTGCAAATAGGCAGCATCCACAACCTCAGCTTCTACCTCTGGCTCGTAGGCGAAGCAAGGAAACACATCATCGCAGGCGACTTCTCTACATGGAAGCCGGCTATGGTCAAGCAGGTAATGCAGAGAATATGACGACATGACGAAATAACAACATGACGAAATGACGTTATTACGATATAACGACATTACGATTCGTAAAATAGTGTAAATGAAGAAAATCGACCGCTACATCATCGGTAAGTTCCTCGGCACTTACTTCTTCTCCATCGTGCTTATCATAAGCATCGGTGTGGTGTTCGATTTCAATGAGAACATCGACCGCTTCACCGAGTCGAATGCGCCGTGGCGAGCCATCGTCTTTCAGTACTACCTCAACTTCATCCCCTACTACGCCAACCTCTTCAGCGCCCTGTTCGTCTTCATCAGCGTCATCTTCTTCACCTCGAAGATGGCAGACGGCAGCGAAATCATTGCCATGATAAGTGCCGGCATCAGCTACCGACGGCTCCTGCTGCCATACATGATAAGCTCTGCCATCATTGCCTCCCTTACCTTCTATCTCGGGTCGGAGGTCATTCCGCGAAGCAGCGTGAAACGTCTCGCCTTCGAGAACACCTACAAGAAACGCAACAAGAACCCGACATATGCCGAGAAAGTACAGTTGCAGGTAGAGCCGGGTGTCATTGCCTACATGGAGCACTTCGACGGAGTCAGCAAGACCGGCGTACACTTCTCGCTCGACATGTTCGAGAACAAGAAGCTCGTCTCGCACCTATCAGCAGGCACAGCCCAATACGACACGCTGAGCGACGTCCGCTACCAATGGCACTTGAGGGATGTCACGGTGCGCGAACTTCGCGGCATGAGGGAGAAAATCACGCATTACGACCTCGTCGATTCCATCATTCGCATCGAGCCGCAAGACTTCCTCTTCATCCGCAACCAGCAGGAAACGATGACGAATGCCGCGCTGAAAGAGTACATAGAGAAGCAACGCAACCGCGGAAGCGGCAACCTGAGCATCTTCGAGGTGGAGTACTACAAGCGCTATGCATCGCCCTTCGCCGCCTTCATTCTCTCCTCCATCGGCATGTCGCTGTCCTCCCGCAAACGCAAAGGCGGAATGGGCTTCTCGTTGGGAATAGGTATTGCCCTGAGTGCCACCTACATCCTGCTGCAAGGCATCTCGGCAACCTTCTCTACAAACGCAGGAATGCATCCTGCCCTCGCTGCCTGGATGCCCAACATCCTATATACATTAATCGCGATATATCTCTATCGCAAGGCACCGAGGTAAATGAAGAATGAAGAATGAAGTATTTGCTACCGCGATTAGTAAATTAAGAATGAAGAATGAAGAATGAAGAATTTGCTACCGCGCTCAATAAATGAAGAATTAAATCCTTAAATCATAAAATCCTTAAATCATAAAATCCTTAAATCTTTAAATCCTTAAATCTTTAAATTGTAAATATCTTGGATTTCTACGACTTAGACCTCAACGACTATGTCCTCGATGCACTCGACGACATGAACTTCACCGAAACGACTCCCATTCAGGAGCATGCCATTCCGCCTATTCTGGAGGGACGCGACATGATGGGCGTCGCACAGACGGGAACAGGCAAGACGGCAGCCTACCTTCTGCCTGTACTGAGCATGCTCGCCGACGGCGGCTATCCGAAAGATGCCATCAACTGCATCATCATGTCGCCTACACGCGAACTTGCACAGCAGATTGATAGTGCCATGCAAGGCTTTGCATATTATCTGAATGACATCAGCAGCGTAGCCGTCTATGGCGGCAACGACGGCATCCGATACGAGCAGGAGAAGCGAGCCATGCAGAGCGGAGCGGATGTCGTCATCGCTACACCGGGCCGACTCATCAGCCATCTCAGCCTCGGCAACATCGACCTCAGCCGCGTCTCGTTCTTCATCCTCGACGAGGCAGACAGAATGCTCGACATGGGCTTCTGCGACGACATCCTCCTCATAGCTAAAGCACTCCCCAAGGAGCACCAGACAATCATGTTCAGCGCAACAATGCCCGGCGACATATTGAACTTGGCACACAGCATCTTGCAGAATCCTGTTGAAGTGAAACTTGCGGTCAGCAAGCCTGCCGACAACATCCGGCAGAGTGCTTATGTTTGCTACGAACCGCAGAAGCTTCTCGTCGTCAAGCATCTCTTCGAGCAGGAGCCACCGCATCGCGTCATCATCTTCGTCGGCTCGAAGAAGAAGACGAAGGAACTTGCCATCAGCATCATTCGTGCCGGCTACAACGCCAGAGCCATGCACAGCGACCTCTCGCAAGCAGAACGCGACGAAGTGATGCATCTCTTCCGCAGCGGAAAGATTGACATCCTTGTAGCCACTGACATTGTGGCCCGCGGCATCGACATCGACGACATTGCCATCGTCATCAACTTCGACGTGCCCCGCGACGAGGAAGACTACGTTCACCGCATCGGCAGAACAGCAAGAGCAGGACGTGGCGGACGGGCAGTCACGCTTGTCGGCGAAAAGGACATGTACTTCTTCCGACAGATAGAAAGGTTTCTCGGCAAAGAGATACACAAGGAGAAAATGCCCGAAGAGTTTGGCGAAACACCTGCCTACCACTCTGCCGGCAAAAGCAAAAAGCCAAACGCAAAAGGCAGATACTACGGCAAAGGGAGAGGCAGAGGAAAAGGCAAAGGAGGAAAGAACCACTGCCATAATTGCAAATGCAAATAAGCCACGAATGAAGGGCCTTAATTTTTAATTGTGAATTGTGAATTGTGAAGGGCGTAGCCTAATTATGCATTATGAATTAAGAATTATGAATTAAATGAAACAGCTAACCGGTGAACAATACGCCCGAAGGAAATACATAACCCTGTCTGTAAGAGAGCCAATGCCACTTATGGAATTCCTAATGAAGGAAATGAGCGGCATCAGTCGCAACCGAGTCAAAGACTTGCTTGCCGGGCACGCCATAATGGTCGATAGACAACTCGTCACGCGTTACGACTTCCCGCTTGAAGTCGGGCAGACGGTTCTCGTCAGCCGACACAAACGAAGCACGGAGCTTCGAAACAAATACGTCAAGATAATCTACGAGGATAAGGACATCATCGTCATCGAAAAGTCGGAAGGCATTCTCAGCATGGCCTCCGCTCCCGGACAGTACTGCGTCAAGACCATCCTCGACGAGTATTTCCGAGGGCGTCACTTCCCCTGCACGGCTCATGTGGTGCATCGGCTCGACCGCGACACCAGCGGACTGATGATCTACGCCAAAAGCCTCGAGGCAAGGAAGATACTCGAAGAGAATTGGCATAACATCGTCTTCGACCGCCGCTACGTGGCAGTACTCTGCGGCGAAATGAAGCAGGAAGGCGGCACCGTACACTCATGGCTCAAGGACAACAAGGCCTACGTCACCTACAGCAGCCCAGTCGATAACGGAGGCAAGGAAGCCATCACTCACTACCGCCGCATCGCCACGAACCGACACTACACCCTTGCTGAAATGCGACTCGAAACGGGACGGAAGAACCAGATTCGCGTCCACATGAAAGACCTCGGCTATCCCATTGCAGGCGACGACAAGTACGGCTACGGCCCCTGCCCTCTTCATCGGCTGGCACTCCATGCCTTCCGCCTTTACTTCTATCACCCGAAGACAGGAGAGCTGATGAAGTTCGAAACTCCCTACCCTACTGCTTTCGCAAAACTATTCGAAAACCCAAATAACCAATCATTATGAACAAAGTAAAATCATTTGCAGCCATTGTCGCTGCAAGCCTGACACTCGCATCCTGCGGTCTCGGCACAACCGGAACTACGACAACAAACAACACCGCTGCCCAGAACACAGACATCCTGCAGGCCGGTACAGGCATCCTGGGAACTATTCTCGGCAACATCCTTGGCGGCACAACCTCCCAGCAGACGCTTATCGGCACATGGACCTATTCGGGACCGAAGGTCGTCTTCGAGAGCGAGAACATCCTTTCGCAGATTGGCGGACAAGTGGTCAGCAGCAACCTCGAACAGAAGCTTGGCACACAGCTCGCCAAGATAGGCTTCACAGCAGGAAAGTCTGCTCTTGTCCTCAACAACGACGGCTCTTGCTCGCTGGCACTTGGCAAAAGGACTCTTCCCGGCACCTACACCTATGATGCCAGCTCCAACAAGCTGACACTTTCGGGCGTGCTTGGCGTAGGACAGATGACATGTACCGTTTCCGTACAGGGCGGACAGCTCTTCATGCTCTTCGATGCCGACAAGCTGCTTGCCGTAGCCACTTCGCTCTCCTCCAAGAGCACCAGCACCCTCGGTTCCATCCTCAACAGCTATTCAGGACTCAAGCTGGGCTGGGCAATGACGAAGCCCTAAGCTTCAGCAATTCAACCTGCACGCAACACACCCCAAAGAACATATAATTGATGGAAATTCGTGGGTGATTCTTCGGCTGTTAGCCTCAGGCGCAGGCGGAACATGGTAATTCGTGTGTCTTCTATTTCAACATATAATTGCCACGAATTGTCCATGAATTTTCATAATTCATAATTATTGAGGGCAATTCATAATTCTTAATTCATAATGCATAATTAGGCTACGCCCTTAGCAATTCATAATTCATAATAGGTGGGTTCTATAAATTAGGTTTGAATTGCTCTTAGGCTATTTTCGAGCAGATTTGACTTCAAGCCCGCCGAAGCGTAGCGAGCTACGTTTCAAGGGATTGGAAGCAAAGATACCGAAAAGAGACAAGAGCAAACAAAGATAATTCATAGAGAATTTATTAATTAATAGAACCCACCAATAATAAGTGCCGAAGGCGCAAAAGACCACAGACAGCGTGTACTCCGTCTGTGGTCTTTCGTCTCTTCGAGACTTTTGGCAAGCCTAGACTTTCCCTGGGCACCAATAATTCATAATTCACAGTTCATAATCAGACTACGTCCTAAGTTTAGCGAAGGAAATAATTATGAATTATGAATTATGAATTGTGAATTGACTATCGTTGATTATTCGTTCAGGTCAATCACGTAGCTTACTTTGCGGCCGCTGGGAGTGATGGCCTTTATCCAGAGCGTGCGGTCGGTTGACTGGTTAGCGCTCTTGACGGCTTCCTCCCAATCCTCTACCGTTTGCATCTTCTGGTCGTTCACTTGCAGGATGATGGTGCCTTTGGCGGCTCCTGCCGACTTCATCTTGCCGGCACGGATGGCCGTAATCGTCAAGCCGTAGTTGATGTCGAGAGTCTTCTGCTCCTCTTCGCTGATAGGCTTGAGAGCAACGCCCATCTGGTCGAGGTCAACTTCCTCCATCACCTTCGTTGTGCCTTGCGTGTTGCGCAACGTGACGTTTATCTTGTGTTCCTTCTTGCCGCGCTTGTAGGTGAGGCTCACCTTGTCGCCCGGACGGTGCTGTGCAATGGCTTCCTGCAACTCTGACATCTTGCTGACACGTTTTCCGTCAAATTCGGTCACAACGTCGCCCTTCTCCAGTCCTGCCTCCTCGGCTGCGCTGGCATCGGTCACTTTGTCGATATAGACGCCTTCCACCACATCGAGATCCGGCTCGTTGCCCTTAGCCTTCTCGCTGTCTATCCAAGTGGACACATCTGTGCCCTGCACGCCCAAAATGGCTCTCTGCACGGTGCCATAGACCTTGAGGTCGGCCACCACTTTGTTCATGATGCTGGTGGGAATGGCAAAGCCATAGCCGCTGTAACTTCCTGTCTGACTGTAGAGCATAGCGTTGATGCCTACCAGCTCGCCTCGCTCGTTGACCAGCGCACCGCCCGAGTTGCCGCTATTGATGGCAGCATCGGTCTGTATGAAGCTCTCGATGTTGTTTGCTCCGAGGGAACGTGCCTTTGCGCTGACGATGCCAGCTGTCACCGTGCTTGTCAGATTGAAGGGATTGCCCACGGCCAGCACCCACTGACCGAGCTTCAGTTCGTCGCTGTTGCCTATCTTGATGGCTGGCAGGTCCTTTGCGTCAATCTTGATGAGCGCAAGGTCGGTCGTGGCATCGCAACCGATGATGCGGCCCTTGAACTCGCGGTTGTCGTTGAGCTTCACCTCTATCTCGTCGGCCTCACCCACCACATGATTGTTCGTCACGATGTAGCCGTCGGCCGAGATGATTACGCCGCTTCCGGCAGCATGGCGGTCGGGTTGCCTGAACTCGCGCTGCTGGGGCTGACGGCCGCCAAAGCCGAAGAAATCGCCGAAGAAGTCGCTGAAGGGGTCTTGCACCTGAATCCTCTGCGTCTTGCCCGTCTGCGTCACTTTGATATATACGACCGACTCCACGGCACTTTCAGCCGCTCCAGTCAGATCTACCAGTCCCGAAGGAGCGGCCACCTGAGCGGGCATTGCAGCCGCAGGCTCCGACATGCGGGGCTGACTGCTGGACGACGTACCTTTTACCACTGCACCTGTCACTGCGCTACTGCCCAGAACCAGGGCAACAGCACCTAACCAATTTTTAGTTGTCTGTTTCATAATGCTATTTTATTTTTATTAATGTATCTGTCTTCTTTTCTTTTAATGTTCAGCCCACTTCGCATATCCCCGCTCCTATGCAAGAGGGATGGAGGAAAAGCTTTTATCTGCTGCAAAGATATATAGTTTTTACGTTACGATGTTCTTTTGTTCCCAATCTTTAACACTCGTTGCACTACGCTTAACTATCTTTCAGTTTTCAAAAATCGTTTTTCAACTTTATTAAACCGTACTATAATTGTCCTAACAAAAACAATGCCAAACCTGCGAAGTGAAAAGTGAGGCCTCTCCCCATCCGGCGAAGTGAAAAGTGAAGAGTGAAAAGTGAAAAATCAAAGTTACCAGCCGCCCTGTAAATAGCTAAATTATAAAATAGTACATAAATAGTAAATCGTAAATCGTCAAATCGTAAATTAAATAGGATTACAAATAAATAGTAAATTGTAAATAGTCAAATTGTAAATTACTTAGGATTACTAAATTGTACATCAATTGTACATTGTACATTGTTAAATTGTAAATTAACAGTTCTTCTATGCCGAATATCAAAGATATTCACATTTTATTCCTAAAAGACTTGTGTAATAGAATAAATAATCGTACCTTTGCAGAAACTTACACACATTATTAACCATAAAAACATCAAAAACTATGAAAAGAAAGGACTTTTTGATTGCTCTCTTGCTGGCCATCTTCGGTATGCAGACAGCCTTGGCAGAGTACCATTATGTTGATTTGGGTTTGCCCAGCGGTACATTGTGGGCAACGGTAAACGTCGGAGCCAACTTACCCACCGACCCCGGCGACTACTTCGCTTGGGGAGAAACCAGTCCGAAGAGCGACTACAGCTCGAGTACCTACAAGTGGTGTGAAGGCTCTGAAAACGCCTTAACTAAGTATTGCGACAATAGTTCTTATGGCTACAACGGCTTTACAGACAATTGTATGGAGCTTTTGTCCCAGGACGATGCCGCAACCATGAACTGGGGCTTAGACTGGCGGATACCAACTAAGGAGCAGTGGGAAGAACTGTTAAATACAGAGTACACCACACAAGAATGGTATTCGTTGGGTGGACTCGGTGTTAATATCTATGGGTGTGAAATTAAAAGCAAACTGAATGGGAATTCCATTTTTTTGCCTGCAGGAGGAGAATATAAAGGTTCAAGGTTGGAAGCTTCTGAAGCATGCGGTTCTTATATGTCGCGTAATCTCAAGCCCTCCTATTCCTATGATACATATATTATTTTTTTCTATTCTGATGAAAATCATGTTAAGATTAGGGTGGTTTCTGATGCTAGTCGATTTTATGGATACAACATTCGTCCGGTTCACATGCCTGAGCGCGATTATGTTGACCTGGGTTTGCCCAGCGGTACACTTTGGGCAACAACAAACATCGGTGCCACGAACCCCGCCGACGATGGCTCTTTCTTCGCTTGGGGTGAGACGCAGTCGAAGAGTAGTTTCTCATACGGTACCTACAAGTGGAGCAAAGGCTCAACCAATACTCTCACGAAGTATTGCACTGACAGCCAATATGGATATAGTGGCTTTACCGACGGTCTGTCAAAGCTATTGCCGGAGGACGATGCCGCGGCAGCAAACTGGGGCGATGGATGGAAGATGCCAAGCATGGAACAGTGGATGGAATTGACCGACGACAGATACACCACGCAGTTCTGGACGCAAAAGCCCACTACGTCTGGTTCTCAGAATTATGGATATCAGATTACGAGCAAGACGAACGGTAACAGCGTCTTCATCCCTGCTGCGGGTCATTTTATCGGCTCTATACATGTCAAGAACGATTCCGAAACATGGAATTATTGGACGCCCAGCCTCAGCGAGGATAACTCAGATGCTGCAAAGTTCTTCCAAGATAATCTCAATACTAAAGGTGTTTTCGATAACGACAAGACAACGGCGCGTTTCTTAGGATTGCCTGTCCGCCCAGTTCTCAGAAGCCCAGTTGTCTATACCGAGTTTGTCGAAGCAACTGGCAAACTGACCTACTACTACGATAATATGATGGATTACCGCTCGGGCATCACGGAACTCTACGACCCCGTCGGCACCCCGAATGCAGTACGCTTCAAGGGCTACAACGACAAGATTCTCAAAGCCGTCATCGACCCCTCGATGATGGATGCTCCGCTCACTTCGATGAGTAACATGTTCTACGGCAATTATGATGAAGAGACAAAAGAGAATCTGTACTTGAAAAACATGACCGGCATCGAAGGATTGAGGAATCTCAATACGTCAATCGTGACAAATATGTTTGAGATGTTCGATGGATGCTCCTCGCTGAAGGCGCTCTACCTCAGCTCGTTCAACACGCAGAACGTGACAACAATGTATGGCATGTTCAGTAGATGCTCTTCGCTGCAGTCGCTCGACCTCAGCTCGTTCAATACTGAGAACGTATATCACATGAGCTATATGTTCTCCAACTGTTCTTCCCTGCAGGTGCTCGACATCTCTTCGTTCAACATACATACAGCGATAAACATTCATGACATGTTCGAGGGTTGCACATCCCTGAGAACCATTTATTGCAACGACGACTGGAGCGGCACAACGGCTAACTCCGAATACATGTTCTTTAACTGCATTTCCCTCGTTGGCGGACGGGGAACAAAATACGACCGCAACGTCGAAGACGCCACCTACGCCCGTCCCGATGGAGGACAGAGTGCCCCGGGCTACTTCACAGTGAAGGGAGAGGTCTATACCGAGTTCGTTGCAAGCACAGGGACGCTGACTTATTACTACGACCTCAAGCGCAAATCCCGCTCGGGCATTACGGAGCTTTACGACCCAGTCGGCAACCCCGATGCGCTCCGCTTCAATGATTACCACGACAAGGTGCTCAAAGCTGTCATCGACCCCTCGATGAAGAATGCTCCTTTGACTTCGATGAAAGGTATGTTCTTTGGTGGAATCAATGTTAGTGTCATTAATTGTTTGTCTGCAATGACCAGCATCAGAGGACTGGAGAACCTCAACACGACAGGCGTGACGAATATGGAATCCATGTTCAGGGAATGCTCTTCGCTGACAATGCTCGACCTCAGCTCGTTCAACACGCAGAACGTGACAAACATGTATGCTATGTTCAGCAGTTGCTCTTCGCTGAAGTCAATCGACGTCCGTTCGTTCAACACGCAGAACGTGACAAACATGGATATGATGTTCTACAATTGCAGTTCCGTACAGATTCTCGTCACCCGCTCGTGGAACACGCAGAACGTGACGAATATGTACGGTATGTTCTCCGGATGCTCGTCGTTGCTTTCGGTTGACCTCGGTTCGTTCAATACAGAGAACGTGACGAATATGCAGAAAATGTTCTCCGGATGCTCATCGCTGCCTTCAATCAACCTCAGCTCGTTCAATACGCAGAACGTGACGGATATGAGTTTGATGTTCCGGGGATGCTCTTCGTTGACGAGGCTTGACCTCAGCAAGTTCAATACCCGCAGCGTGTCCGACATGTCTTTGATGTTCATGGAGTGTTCTTCGCTTACTTCGCTCGACCTCAGCATGTTCAATACAAGAAATTTGAAGAAAGCGCTATCCATGTTCTACTTATGCTCAAAACTGCAGACGATTGACATGACCTCTTTCGATTTAAGCAACGTAACAGAAGCCGGTAGTATGTTCTATCTGTGTTCGCAGCTACAGACCATCTATTGCAGTAGCGACATGAGTGGCTCGTCAGTCCAATCAGAATATATGTTTAGCGGCTGCACCTCCCTCGTTGGCGGACAGGGAACAAAATACGACATCAACTTCACCGACAAGACCTACGCCCGTCCCGATGGCGGAACGAGCGCTCCCGGGTACTTCACCGAGAAGGGAAAGATTTATGGCGAAGTCTATACAGAGTTCGACGAAAGCACAGGCACACTGACCTACTATTTCGACACGAAGCGCGATTCCCGCTCGGGCATCACAAGTCTCTACCAACCCATTACCGCACCCACAGCACCACGCTTCAAAGGCTACCACGACAAGATTGTCAGGGCCGTCATCGACCCCTCGATGAAGAATGCGCCCCTCACTTCCTTCGCTGCCATGTTCTTCGGCGGATATGACACCAAGACTTCCGCCTTCCTCTTCTTGACTAACCTGACCAGCATCGAAGGCTTGGCGAACCTCAACACAGCCGTCGTCACCGACATGAGCTATATGTTCTGGTTCTGCTCCGCACTCACATCGCTCGACCTCAGCTCGTTCAACACAGAGAACGTGACGAACATGGAATACATGTTCTATAATTGCAGCAGCCTGCAGACGGTCAACGTCTCATCCTTCGACATCAGCAACGTGACAGACCTCGGAATCATGTTCGGCGGGTGTTCTTCGCTCACCACCATCTTCTGCAACGACGACTGGAGCGGCTCAACGGCTGTCAACCTCGGCATGTTCGCTGGCTGCACATCGCTCGTCGGAGAAGAAGGAACCACCTACAACGAAGATGCAAAAGACATCTCCTACGCCCGTCTCGACGGCGGACCGAGCGCTCCCGGCTACTTCTCCGTAGCACCGAAAGTCTATACCGCGTTCGCCGAAGCCACAGGCACACTCACCTACTACTACGACAACAACATCGCTTCCCGCACAGGCCTTACGGAACTCTACGACCCCGTTGGCAACCCCGATGCCGTCCGCTTCAGGGACTACAGCAAGAAGGTACTCAAAGCCGTCATCGACCCCTCGATGAAGAACGCCAATCTCGTCTCTATGAGGAATTTCTTCTTTGGCGGAATAGACAACGAGACATTCGCCTTCTATACCCTGCCCAACATGGCCAGCATCGAAGGAATGGAGAACCTCAATACAGCCAGCGCCACAGACATGAACGGCATGTTCACCTCCTGCTCGGCGCTCACCTCGCTCGACCTCTCTTCCTTCATCACCACCAACGTCACCAACATGAACGGCATGTTCATGGGATGCAGCTCCCTCCAAACCCTCGACGTCAGCTCCTTCAACATCAGCAATGCTACGAACATCGAAATGATGTTCGCCGGCTGCCCGAAACTCACCACCATCTATTGCGACGACGACTGGAGCAACACCACAGCCCTCTCCAGCTATATGTTCTCGGGGTGCAGTAAGCTGGTCGGCTCCCAGGGAACATCCTTCGACAGCAACATCATCGATGCCACCTACGCCCGTCCCGATGGCGGACCGAGCGCACCCGGCTACTTCACCATGCGACCCCTCGTGGCCTATACCGTCAAGTACGTCGATGCAGAAGGCAACGAGCTGAGGGAAGCGCGTACAGATCAAGGAAGGCGGGGCACCACAGTCGTGCTGAAAAATTACGACAAGAGGTCGTTCTTCTCAAGAGACCGCCAGTCGAAATATGGATACGTCTCCGACAACAGCTCCGAAGTAATCCTCTCGGAAAACGAAGAGGAAAATGTCATCACCGTTACTTTCCGCAGCCTCGAAGCCTACTATGCTACGCTGAACTGCGTGGCCAACGGCAGCATGGAACGTCTCGCACAATATACCGGCATATTCTTCGAGGGCGAGGAACTCGACATCTGTCCTGCCAACGGACTTCGCGGCTCGGACGGCAAGTACTACTTCACCTCTCCCACCGAAGATAACGTACGGATATTCACCTTCCCTGCCAACATCACCCCCGTCGTGCGCGGCGGCAAGACATACTACAGCGCCGTCATCCTCTACAACGAAGACCCCACCGTAGCCTACTACGCAGAGTTTGAGAACCTTGCCCTCGATTCGGACGATGACAGCTACAGCTTCACCGGTCTCGGACAAGTAGAAGGCGATGCCTACATTACCCCATGGGATATATGGTACTCACAAGGCACCAGCGTTTGCCTCTGGTCCTCTTCTTACCTCTGGACAGAACCCATAGCAGAAGCAGGAACCTATAGCGTCAGCATCTATGGCTGCAACTACTGTGATGAAGATGAGCCAAAGCCCTTCGCCCTGGGCTATCGCACAGCAGATGGCGAAGTCTTCATCTATTCCGACCTCAACATTCCTACTTGGGGATACGGAGCAGCCGAAAAAGTCATCCAGAATGTTCCCATACCCGCAGGAGCATCGCTGGTCGTAATGAACGAATACACCGAATACGACATCGAATACACCGAACACTACTACGACTTTGAACTCGATGCCGTCAAGCTCGTCAAGACAGGCGACTACCGCGAGCCTATTGCCGATGGCATAGAAGGCATCGGCCACGAGGCGAATGCCCCCATCTACAATGTCGCAGGTCAACGCCTGCAGAAGATGCAGCGCGGCATCAACATCGTCGGCGGAAAAAAGATTCTGGTCAAGTAGTCATACAGAGACTGTTTAAGGGGCAGGGGGCAAGGAAAGCCTCTCCCCAACCCTCTCCTGAAGGAGAGGGGGAAGTCCTTCCCTTTAGGGGAGGATTTAGGAGAGGCTTGCCTTGCCCCCTTGACTCCTTAGAGTTATTTTTATATTTCGGATGTACCGTTTCCTATGTACCTCGTAGGCAATGTCACCCAGTTCCGACGGGTTTCAAGACCGCCCAAACAGCGTAATCCTTTCGCAGAAGGCAAAGGCTTCGTGCCCGAAAAACCACGACACATTTTTCCTCCTCTCTATAGGGAAATCCCCTACCCTGCACGCTGTCCTTTTCGACACTCCACGTTGTGTAAGCCGATGCTCCACGTTGTATCGCCTTTCCCTCCACGTTAACTTTCCCCTCTCAACTCTCAATTTTCAACTTAAATCTTTGTTCTGTATGTCGGCATGTCATGTCGACCTGACACTTTCTTAACTTTCCTCGACAAAACGCCCCTTTCTAACCTACTAATTCCCAGCGACAATTCAAAATAAGCCCATTTCCCGTCTTCGGTGGACCAAAGTGCCACAGAAGCAAAAAGATGCCGTCAGAACGCGCCTCATTGCGAAAACTTCTGACAAAAACAATGTTATCTCACACGGAAAGCACAGAAAGCACAGAAAAGCTACACCAGCGGTTCCCCTCCCCCTAGGGGGAGGACGGGAGGGGGCTTTTCCCTTTAGGGGAAGATTTAGGAGAGGCTTGGGAGGGGTTAGGGGTGGGGTCTATCTCACACGGAAAGCACAGAAATGTCGCCTTCGGCGAAGTGAAAAGTGAAGAATTTGTTACCGCGCTTTGTAAATGAAGAATTAAGAATGAAAAGTGAAGAATATCGCCTTCGGCGAAGTGAAGAGTGAAAAGTGAAAAGTGAAAAATCAAAGTTACTACGCTCCGCCGCCTTGTAAATAGCTAAATTATTAAATAGTACATAAATAGTAAATTGTAAATCGTCAAATCGTAAATTGATTAGGATCGTCAAATCGTAAATTATATAGGATCGTCAAATCGTAAAATAATTAGGATTGTATTTTGAGACACAGTCTAACTGCCTTTATCTTGTCAGCGAGAACTTCATGGTCATGCCGAAGTCTTGGGTGATGGTGGGGTAGCTGCTGCTGGAGAGGAGAGGCTCGGAGCGTTGGCGGTCGTAGAAGAGGCTCATCGTGACCATGCGGCTGAGGGTGTAGTCCATCTGGACGCTTGTCTTGAAGGCTTTGCTTCCGCTGGTGGCTTCGCAGAGGTTGGTCTGCAGGTCGCGTTTGATGGCGCTCTGGTTGCGTATGCTGAAGTCGAACCGCATGTTGAGGTCGTGCGCTATGCGCTGCTTGCCGCTGCGGTTGTTCTGGTTGTTCTGGGCGTTCTGGTTGTTCTGATTGTTCTGGGCGTTCTGATTCTTCTTCTTGCTGCCTGCATTGACTTGTTCGCTGGCTTTCTTAGAGCGCAGGAGGCCGAGGAGGTTGAAGTCGTTGATTTTGTAGCCCCAGCCGATGACGAAGTCTTTGGAACCTGTCTCGGTGAGCTGTGCGCTCGTCATGCTGAGGTTGAGTACGCGCGTGGTCTTGTACTCGACTTTGAGCGTCATGTTGTTGTTGAGGGTGGCGTTGATGCCGATGAGGGGGGAGAAGCTCTCGTTGATGCTGACCGTGCTGACGTCGAAGAGGCTGTTGGGCGAGTAGGAGCCGGTGGTGGTGTTCTGAATGAAGCCGAGTCCGCCTGTGCCCATGCACTCTTGCCATGAGCTGAAGGAGTTGTAGGAGCCGACGGCATAGACGCTCTTGTAGGCGTGGGTGAGGTTGACGCTCTTGAAGTGGTCGCGCACCCACGGCAGGTTGCTGAGGCCTTTGTAGTTGATGGACCAGTTGGGCAGCATCTTGAGGAGCGAGGGGAAGATGTCGAGTCCGCCGCTGCCGGTATAGGCGTTGAGGAAGGCGGGCACCATGACGTCGGCGCTGTAGCGGCCTACTGTTCCGTTGGCAGGATTGAATTTGCCCTTCATGCCTGTGCCGGCTGGGTACTGTACGCCTTCGTAGCGGGCTTCGACGCGCTGCTGATAGAGGTCGAGGTTGCGCTGGAACTTGTCGAATGCGCTGCTATGGTAGCCGTTGCTGGCAGAGCCGATGCTGGCGAATGCGGAGCCGATGCTGATGGTTGTCATGTTGAAGGAGCCGCTATGTGTGGGCGGTGCGCCGTACATGTACTGTATGCTCTTGTTGCGGTTGTCGGTGCGGCTCATGTTGAGGTCTATCTTGAGGTCGGTGAAGGGTTCGAGGGTCATCTTGACTTGCACGTCTTCGGTCTGGGCGATGGTGGCAGGGGTGGCTACGCTGTCGCTGCCGATGAGCCATCCGCGCGACTTGGCTTTGTCGAGATAGGAGTCGTCGACGAAACCGAAGGCGAAATCGACTCCGGGGGTGAACATGCCGCCCATGCGTCGCTGTCCGAGCATGTCGCCCACTTCGGGGAGGAAGCCGGGGACGCTGAGGTTGTAGGTGTTGCGATAGCTGATGCTGACGTTGCGCAGCATCATGAGGAAGCGGGCTGCGGTCTGAGCGACGCTGTACCACTTCTGCTCGGAGGCTTTGGGGAGGGCTACGACGTTGAGTCGGAGGGTTGTGGTATCGACGGGCGTGCGGACGATCTTGATGCTGTTCTCATCGACCTTCTTGAACTTGATGTTGTAGGCGAATCCGCTGCTGTCGCGAGCTGTGACGCGGACGCGCTTGGACTTCTGTCCGTGGGCTATGACGAGGTCGGAATCGGGATAGAGTGTGACTTCCTGCACGAAGCCTTTGTTCTCGGGTTTCTTCTTGGAGCTGATGCCGCTGGCGTTGCTCTGCTTGGAGGCGGCGTTCTGCTGCTTGGCGAGGATGCTGTCGAGGGGTTCGCCTGTTTCCATGGCTTGCTGCTCGGCTTTCTTGCGAGCGTCCTTCTCTTTGTCCTTGGCGGCTTTTTTGGCTTTGTCCTCTTTCTCCTTCTCCATGCGCTTCTGGTTGGCTCCGGCACGTGCGTTGGAGGCCGAGAAGCGTTTGTTGGCTTCGCGGAGGAAGGGGCTGTGGTTGTAGAGTTTCTCGAGGTCGAACTTGCCGTTGACGTTAACGGTTCGCTGGGAGTTGATGTTGTTGCCGAGGGAGCGTTTGCCGGGGCGTTCCGCTCCGCGCTTCCAGGAGTAGGTGGCGTTGTAGGAGACGTCGGCCGAAGCCCAGTCGAAGACGGGTATCTTCTCTAAGGGGAGCTTGTAGCTCATCTGGGTGTTCTGGCTATAGTCGAGGGGACGTCCGAAGTGTCGGAGGCTCCACTTGACGGAATCCTTCCAAGCTTCGTAACGGTCGGGATAGAGGTCTTTGTTGATTTGCGTGTAGGGTTCTTCTATCTCGGCGCGTGTGCCGCTCTGGAAGGAGAAGTGCAGCGCTTTGAAGATGTCCCACTTGAGGGAGAAGTTGCGGTTCCACGTCCAGTTCTGATTGAAGGAAGCTGGGAGTGCGGAGAGGTCGCCCGGGTTGTCGAGGTCGCGCTCCTGCAGCTCGTAGTAGGTGCGGTTCATGTCGGTGGAGAAGGTGATGCTCTGCGGAGCGAAGGCGATGTTCTGTGCCTTGATGATGTCGAGCCACTTGCTTTTTCCCTTGAGGTTCTTGAAGGGTTCCCAGGCTTTCCAGTTAGGACTCCACGAATAGTTGATGTTGGCTTTCCAGTTGAGTTCCCGCTCATAGACGGTAGTCTCGCCCTCGGTGTATTGGGTGGAATGGCTGTAGCCAAAGGTGAAGTTGGCGGGGTCGTAGGGCATGGGGTGCTTGCGCGAGCTGATGTTGAGGCGTACGCCCGTGAAGGAGAGGTTCTTGCTGGTTTCGACATGTGTGGTGAGGCTGCGAAGGGAGTCGCGCTGGTGCTCGTTGGCAAGGGCGTCGAGGGCATCGCCGAGGAGCATGTCGGTGTCGAAGGGATTGTACTTGGGCGATTTCTTCTCGCGGCTATAGCTATAGTAGAAGGGGAAGGTGAGCTTGACCTTTTCGGGCAGGATGCGTCCGAGGTCGAAGTTGGTGGTGACGGAGTAGTTGAGGTTGTCCTCGTTCTTGCGTTGTGCCACGCTCTGCTCGATGCCGCCGAAGCCGGAGGTAATCATCTTGGCCGTGGCGTTGACGGAACCGAGGTCGCTCAGCTGCACTTGCAGATTGCCTTGTGCCGCCCAACCGCCGTTGTTGCTGAACTCCTGCAAGCGAAGTTCGTTGACCCATACCTCGATGCTTTTCGTCTTGCCGCTGTTGTTGCGTATGCCTATCATGATGGTTTTCACTTCGCCAAGTGTGGGATTGCCCATGATGGAGATGCGGTTGCTGGGATGGTTCTCGTCGTAGGAGGAGAAGAGGCGGTTCATGGCAGCGACGCCGATGCTGGCTTGTGCGTTGCGCTGCTTCTTGATGGAGGTGAAGAGGTCGAAGTTGATATCGACCATGTTCTCGGCAGGCCAAACGGCCAGACAGCCGGCTGCGCTATAGGTGTCGTAGTTGCCTGCTGGGGTGAGCTTCAGGGGCACTTCGTATTCGTAGTAGTTGCTCTTGTAGTCGGAACCGAGGCGAATGAAGACGCTGCATTCGTCGTCGGCCGTGGCGGTGACGTTCTCGGCAAGAGCGTTGGCATGGACGTACATCTGGAGGTGCTTGTACTGCCGCATGTCGTAGTTGCAGTTCTTATAGACTGCTTTTGCCTCGCTGCCGCTGAGGTTGCGCCCGACCATGCACATGGACTGCTCGTTGGCTTCGACGAGCTGCGACTGCGAGGGGTCGGTGATGCGGGTGATGCCGGGAGGCAGTACGTAGTTGACGGGCTGCTTGTCGTTGTTCTCTTCGATGCAGACGGTGCTCACTTCCAAGGTGCCGCTACCCGAAGAGGCGATGTTGCCGTTGTAGAGGGGCTGCTGATAGGTGCGCCAATCGCCCTGAACGAGGTCGAGCGTGGCAAGGCGAAGAACGGTTGCTTCCTGGAATCCCGACATGAAGATACGCATGAAGCGGATGCTCGTGAAGTCGCGGATGTTGCCTTCTTTTTCTTCGTATTCGCGCAGAGGGATGCGGAAGAGGTACCATGTACACTCCTCGGTGTTTCCGTTTCGCAGTTTGACGCTTGCGGTACGCTTGTCGGCGATGTGGTTGCGGCCCACTACCATGTCTTCGGGACGAATGCTGACGCGATACTGGTAGTACTTCTCGTATTCGTTGAGGGTGAAGTCCTGATTGATGTCCTCCACATCGGGTGTCACCTTCCAAGCCGTCTCGTAGGATTCGGGGCTTGTATCGTTGTCGGCACTATTGCCTTGCGGCATGTTGATGCGCTTGTAGCGGTCGAGGATGGACATGCGGAGATTGTCGAAGTCTGTGCCGCGATAGTAGTGGTAGTTGTCGTTGGCAGGGTCGTTGTAGATGCTGTCATAGACGGCTGGCGAGACTTTGCTCTGAATCTGCTGGAGGTAGTTGGCATAAAGTCCGAACTCGCGTTCCTCTTCGTCGTTGAGGCCGTTGAGACCGATGTCCTGTCGGGCACGAGCACCTGCTTCGTTGTTGAAGGCATAGGTGACGCTACTGCTGTTGGGGATGCGTCCCCAATAGCCTTCGGTGAAGTATTGTGGATTGCCGTCAACGGGCATTCCGCTCTCGAAGTACTTCTTGCCGTCCTTGAGAATGTCCTCCGACACTTCGCCGAGGTTGAAGTAGAGGTCGCCTCCATGATTGCCGGGAAGGTCGCGCTTGTAGATGAAGGGGTCCATCATCCAGAACTCGATGTACTCGATGTTCTGCGCCTCGAAGTCGGTATTGTCGAGTTTTCGCATCATGCCGCCCCATTTCTCTTCGGGATGGTTGAGGTGGCCGTTCTGGTCAACATCGGTCGAGAGGTTGTAGGCACCTCGTTCCTGCGGATAGAAGGCAAGGTTGAGGACGTTGAGGCCGGTGGAGCTTGTATAGGTGTTCTGTGTCTTCTGTGGATAGAGTTCTCGCTCATAGACCTCGCGGACGTAGTGGCTGGAGAGCTGGTCGAGGTCGCTCTTGATGTGGCTGGGCGTAAGCGTGCTGCTGCGACGGGTGAAGATGGGGTCAACGTAGTACCATGCCAGCAAGGCGCGGTTGTAGCCATAAGCAGCATCGCCCGTGAGCTTGCTTTCGGCAAACATGCTGGGGGTGCTCGCCATGCTCCAATAGGTGGGTTGCGTCATGCTGTTCTTGATGCTGCTTGTCTCGAAGTCGTCGAGGTAGGAAGCATCGCCCTGCACGCTATGGTTCTGCCCTGCAAGCAGCTGCGCGAACTCGCCGTTGAAGGCGATGAAGCTGGGCTGTGTACATTGGAGGAGCGGCAGCTTGTCGATGAGATTGGTGAGCCATTGGCTTTCCTTCTTCCAGCTGATGTGGAAGCCCCAAAGGGTGTTCTTCAGCGGCTCGTTGCCCATGCTGACTTTTGTGGTAAGAGGCTGTTCGCTCAGGTACATGAGTGTGCCGCCGACGGTAAAGTTCTTGTTGATTTCGTAGTCGAGGTTCAAGCCGAGCATCGTCTTTCGCTGCATGCCGTAGTTGTCGTTGCTTTCGACGGAGGCGCTGATGTTCGTACCGGCATCGATAAGACTCTGGTTGATGATGGTCACGCGGCCCATGTTGTAATCGACCGTGTAGTCGGTGTTTTCGGTAAGCGTCGTACCGCCTGCCGTGACGATGACTGATCCTCGGGCTATGTTCGTCACTCCCAAATCAATCTCGCCCGCATTCGTTCCCTTGAAGCGGCCAGTGAGCAGGAACTTGTCGTGCTCGGAGATTTGCTTGGCCACGGTCTTTGTGCTGTCGTAGAGTTCGCGGAAGCAGTACTTGTCGGCAAGGGCTGGGTCGCCTATCCATTTGGCCAGATAGTCGCCGAAGGGTTCGGCTACGGTGAAGATGATGCGGCCCTTGTTGACGGTCAAGCCTTCCACGAAGTCGAACTGTCCGTTGGGATGCGGGTTGTTCTTGGCGTCCAAGCGGTCAAGGGCCAAAGCTCTCAAGAGGGTAGTGCTCTTGAACTTCTCTTCGGGCAGATAGCTGAGATAGACGCCCGTGGAGTCGCTTTGGTACTTGATGTCGAGGCGGAACTTGTCGGCCATCACCTTCTGTGTGCCAAGGTAATAGACGTTCTTCATCATCAGTCGCCACGTCGGCATATTGGGACTTCCCGATGTGCCTTTCAGCATCTTTACGTAAAGAGCCTTGGTGTTGTCGGTAAGGTCGCTGGCGAACTCGCCCACCTGATAGGTGGTGCCCATATAGGTGTATTCGAAGGCAACGGCAAGGACGTCGTCCACTTGGAGCGTGCTGGAGAGGCTGACGTAGCCCAAGGCGTTGTTGACAGTATATTCGCTGCTGGAGAGCTTGCGGGCTGCCTGCAGCTTCTCGTAGTCGATGCTGCCATGGAACATGTCGCCGCCTCCTATTCCGTCGAGGATGTTGGTAGCGAGCGAGATGTCGCGGGCATCGGGGTAGTCGTTGACGAGGCGGTCGTATTCGTTGTTCGAGCGGTTGCTGGGAACCTTGATGTCCGTGGGCGACCAAAGGCTGGTGTTGTGGATGTGGTTTGTCTCGCCAAGGTCGGCCAAGGCGATGAGGTTGCGGTTGTTCTCTGTCTTGCCGCTCTTGTTCGTGACCCAAATCTCGACGCGCTTGATGTTGATGCCACTGGAGATGGTGGGCAGCGACTCCATGTTCTTGTCGTAGCGCTCGCGGAAGAAGTGAGAGAGGAAGAAGTGGCGGTTCTCTTCGTAGTTTGTGGCGCTGAACTCGAAGTTGGTGGTCTGCGAGCCGCCTTTACTGCTGACGCTCGAACTGGCACTCTTCTTTTGGCTGATGACCGACTGAATCTTCAGTTTGCCGAACTGCACGTCGGTGCGCAAGCCGAAGAGGCTGCTGACACCCGGCACAAGGCTGATGTTGCTGGGGAACGAAACGTTGCCTGCTTCGATGAGCTTGACGATTTCGTCTTCCTTGCCGTCGTATTTGAGTTTGAGGTTCTGTGCGTCGTAGTCGAAGGTGGCTTGTGTGTTGTAGTTCAGGTTCATGTTGATTTTGTCGCCCACCTTACCGTTGAGGCTCAGATTTATCTTCTCGTCGAAATCGAAGCCTACAGTCTTCCTTCGCGATGCGGCGAGGGCTGGGTTGTTCACCTTCTTCGAGTTGATGCCTATCTTGAGTTCGGCACTACCTTGTGTCTTGATTTGTACGCCACCGGGACCGAATATCTTCTCGGCAGGACCGAGGTCGAAGTGCATGTCGGTGAAGTCGAACTTGTTCTTGCCTTCAGCCTCGAAAGCCTCTGCGTTCTTTTGCCGCCAATACTGTTGCATGCTGTTCTGCAACGACCATTGCTGATACTCCTCGGGCGTCATGAGGACGGGAGCATTCAGGAAGCTTGTGGCAGTAGAGAGGGTGAAGCCCGACCTTCCGGGAATGATGCTGCCCGAAGAAGCGCCTGCCGCACCCGTAGAAGAAGCTTGTCCCTGCTGAGTGCTCGGCGTGGTGCGTGGAGGAGTTCGGGTGCCGCCGTCTCTTGTTCCCCCGCTTTTGCCTGTGGAGCCTGCTTCGCCCGAACCGGTCAGCGAAGTGCCGATGGTATAGGTGTTGTCCTTTTCGTCGTAGATGACTTCGGTGTTCAGGTTATCGGGGTCTCTCAGGTCGGCCGACTTCTTGCGGACAGACTTCGCGTCCTCCGCTCCAGTCTTGCGAACCGAATATCGGGGCTTGTCGCTGTTGACAGTATCGGCAGGAGCAGTCAGTCCCTTCTCCGCAGCACTACCAATGGCACTTCCCCAAAGGGGGAGCAGGGAGGGGGCTGCCAGCAGCAGCAAAACTAATAATATATACTTACGCACGCTCATGTTTTTATATAAACGTATGCGCGTTTCCTTTTATTGTATATTATGTTACTTTTTTTCATAATTTCTTCATTCTAACCAAATCTTTCAATTCTCAACTTTCAACTTTCAACTTTATTTCGTATCTTTGCGCATTCAAATTCTTAATTCCTAATTCTTAATTCTAAATTAGAATATGATTGAATACCTGAAAGGGACACTTGCCGACCTCTCTCCCGCACTTGCTATCGTGGAGTGTCACGGGGTGGGCTATGGCGTGAACATCTCTCTGAACACCTTTTCTGCCATTCAGGGCAAACAGGAGGTGAAGCTATGGATAAGCGAGTCAATCCGCGAAGATGCCTACCAGCTATGGGGCTTCAGCACACGTGCCGAGCGCGAACTCTTCCTGCTGCTGCTGGGCGTGAGCGGCATCGGAGCAGCCACTTGCCGCGTTATTCTCTCGTCGATGACTGTGGCCGAATTGGCTGGCATCATCAGCGAAGGCAACGACAAGGTGCTGAAGTCGGTGAAGGGCATCGGACCGAAAGCAGCCCAACGCATCATCGTGGAACTTCGTGACAAGATTGGGTCGCTGGGCATAGACGCGGCATCGACTCCTCAGGCACAGATGCCTGCGGTCAACAAGGAAGTGATGGACGAGGCAGTTGCTGCACTTTCCATGCTCGGATTCAGTCCCGCACCAACCCACAAAGTCGTGCAGAAGATACTTCAGGACGAACCCGATGCACCCGTGGAACGCGTCATCAAACTTGCCTTGAAAATGCTATAAGAGTTGAAAGTTGAAAATTGAAAATTGAAAGTTGAAGACCCCTCTAACTTCCCCCGTAAAGGGGGAGAACTGAAAGTCGACGAAGTCAACTCCCTCTCCCACGGGAGAGGGTTGGGGAGAGGCCTGAAAGTTGAAGCCCCCCCTCCATCTCCCCCGAGGGGGGAGAGGTTTTCGCGGCAGCAAGTCTCCCCTCGGGGAGATTTAGAGGGTCTGAGACCCCCTCTGACTCCCCCTCTATGGGGAGAACAATTAAATGGTAAATGGTAAATGATTAAATGGTAAATGCGAGATGGAACGTTTAATGAAAATTGCTACCAATGCTGCCATCATGGCAAGCAAAGAAATTATGCGCATCTATGAGTCGGCAGATGAGGACTTCGGCATCGAACTCAAGGGCGACGACAGCCCTTTGACGCTTGCCGACAAGGCATCGCACAAATGCATCATCAAGCATCTGGAACAGACAAACATACCCGTCCTGAGCGAGGAGGGAGCGAACATACCCTACGAAGAACGCAAAGAGTGGAAGCGGCTTTGGATTGTCGATCCCCTCGACGGAACCAAGGAGTTCATCAAGCGCAACGGCGAGTTCACCATCAACATCGCCCTCGTAGAAAACGGTGCCCCACTCTACGGACTGATATATCTGCCCGTCAAGCGGGAATTCTATGCAGGTCTCGTAGGCTATGGGAGCTACAAGTTCACGGGCGAAAAGGTTCTCCACATGCAAACCTTGCCCTTCAGTCAGGTGGAGCCTCGACCCTTCACCGTCGCAGCAAGCCGCTCGCACCTTAGTCCCGACACAGACTACTACATCAAGCTTCTGCGCAAGGAGCACGGCCTGATTGAAGTCGTAAACCGAGGCAGCAGCTTGAAGATGTGCATGGTAGCCGAAGGAAGTGCCGACGTCTATCCGCGCTTTGCTCCCACCATGGAATGGGACACAGCCGCCGGCGACGCCATCTGCCGTGCAGCAGGACGCAAAGTGGTGGATGCCAAGACAGGAGAACCCCTCACCTACAACAAGCCCGACCTCCACAATCCCTGGTTCATCGCCAAGTAATCCTGCCCCATTTTGTCAGAACTTTTCGCAAACGAATCGCATCCTGACGGCCATAGGAAACACAGACGGGGTGCTCTCCGCTTGTGTTTTGTTGTCTCATCGAGACTAATGATAAGCCCCCATGAGCTGCTTTTCGTCAGGAGGACCGAAAAATAGGCGCATAAGTAAAGGTGTTCTGGATTTCCCCCGGACACCAATAATATGAGATAAGAAACAGCTTGATAAGTGACAACGACGCCCTGTCCCAAGGGCTATGCAGAACACAACGTGGAGCGTGGGCCGATACTGCGTGCTGTGTGAGCCGATGCAACGTGGAGCGTGAGCCGATGCTACGTGGAGTGTTTTAACGTGTAAAGTTGACTAACTAAACGTGTAGTGTTGACTGACTTAACGTGTAAAGTTGGATGATGCCGGAAGGAAAGTGTACCTGCGCCCACACAGAATCGCCACAATCTGCCACAATCTGCCACATTTTCAACAATCTGCAACAAATCTGCCACACGCATATCCGTTTGTACTTCAACGCGATAAAGCACATCTGTGGCAGATTGGCAGATTTTCTCGGGAAAAAACCATGTGTACGCGCATGCGCGCGTAACATTATTTTATTAAAGTTTTTATTTCTATGGAGTACATGGAGAAGGCCCTACTTCCCTCCTTTTACTACTTGGTTCCGTAGAGTTTATTAATGTCTAAGGAGTATAGGAGTATAGGAGTCTTGGAGGCGGGGAGGGGGGCCTTCTCCTTTGACTCCTTGACTCCTTAGAGTTTTTCATTTCTACGGAGTACATGGAGTACATGGAGATGGCCCTACTTCCCTCCTTTTACTACTTGACTCCGTAGAGTTTATTAATGTCTAAGGAGTATAGGAGAAAAGGAGTTTTGGAGGCGGGGAGGGGGCTTCACTTCTCCTTTGACTCCTTGACTCCGTAGAGTTTATTAATGTCTAAGGAGTATAGGAGAAAAGGAGTTTTGGAGGCGGGGAGGGGGGCCTTCTCCTTTGACTCCTTGACTCCTTAGAGTTTTTCATTTCTACGGAGTACATGAAGTACATGGAGAAGGCCCCGCTGATGTGGTTCAGCGTCCCTTTCCCTCCCTTTTGAGGGGAGGGGTTAGGGGGTGGGGTATCAATCTCACACAGAAACAGCCTCTCCCCATCGCCGCAGGCGATATTCACTCCACTTCGTTGCAATAGACGACACCCATTTTGTCGTAGATTTTCTCCAACTGCGGCAGGCGCTTCTTCCAATCCTCGAAGTCCTTCTGCTCAGGGTTGCACCATTGCACTTCGCTCATGCTGGCCAAGCGGGGCAGCAACTGATAGAAGGCGTGCTCGGGATAAGCCACATGCTCCGTCCAAAGGTTCGCCTGCACGCCGAGGATGCAGTCGCCCTGCTCTGCTGTCAGCTCTTCGGGAACGAGGGGTTCGAAGCTGTACATCTTCGAGCAGCTGACGACGTAGCTGTCGGTGGTGCGAGGTGACTTGGCATAGTCCTTCAGCTGCGGATGGTCGATGTAGGCGAAGACGTTGGGACTCATGATGACACGGTGTTTCTGCTTGGCTGCTGCCACTCCGCCTTTGGTTCCGCGCCAAGACATCACGATAGCGTCCTCGGTCAGTCCGCCTGCAAGAATCTCGTCCCATCCGATGAGGCTCCTTCCACGAGAAGCAAGGAACTGCTCAATCTCGTGGTTGATGTAGCTCTGGAGCTTGTTCTCGGGGCTGCGACCATCCTGACTGCCTCTGTTGTCGCCACCTTCAACCGCCACCTTCGACTCGTCCGTCAAGCCCAGTTCCTTAATCTTTGCCTGACACTTTGGGCACTTCTTCCAACGCTCCTTCGGACACTCGTCGCCGCCGATGTGGATGTAGGGAGAGGGGAACACGTCGCAAAGCTCTCCGAATACGGTCTTCAGGAAGGTCAGCGTCTCGGGATTGCCGCCACAAAGCACTTCGCGCATCACGCCCCAATTCGAAGCAACTTGGTAGGGACCGCCTGTGCAACCCAAGTTCGGGAAGACATGGAGGGCACTCTGCATGTGTCCGGGCATGTCGATTTCAGGCACGACGTTGATGTACCGCTCAGCAGCGTACTTGACCACTTCGCGACACTCTTCCTGCGTATAGTAGCCGCCATAAGGGATGTTGTCGTAGAGGCGCACTTTGCTTGGGGCGATGATGCTCTTCTCGCGCACACTACCTTTCTTAGCAAGGTCGGGCAGAGCCTTCACTTCGAAGCGCCAGCCTTGGTCTTCAGTCAGATGCCAATGGAACTGGTTGCAGCCATGCAGGGCCATCACATCGAGGAACTGCTTGATGAACTCCACAGAGAAGAAGTGGCGTCCGCAATCGAGCAGGACTCCGCGATAGGAGAAGCGAGGCTGGTCGGTAATCTCTACGAAAGGCATTATCAGTCCAAGTCCATTCTTTTCGGGAAGGCTCTTGCGAAGCGTCTGCGCGGCGCGGAAGAGGCCGACAGGCTCGAAGGCAGTCAGTTCGATGCCCTTCTCCGAAACCTTCATCGTGTAGCTCTCTTTCTGTTGGTCGGTCAGAGTGACAGGCTTTTTGCTCTTCTTGCCTTTAGGAGCGGCAGGAGAAACGAGACGCAACTGAATCGTGGCGTTCTTGTCATTAGGAGTCAGCTGAAGCTTCACGTCTGCTTCTTCCTTCACCCATTCCTGAAGGAATTGCGCAATGCGGGTGCATTCGGCATTGCTTGCGTCGTAGCTAATGCCATTTCCATCTTCAATGGCAAACATCTGGTCAAAACCCGTACACGTCACCTTCACCTCCTTTGGAAGAGGGATGATGTCGTACTTGGCAGCAGTCACCTCGTCGGCCGAAACAGAAGAGAACAAGAAAAAAAGAAAATAAGAGAATAAGAAAAACTTTTTCATTGGTAGTTTTGGTATTTGGAGTTAATAATTTGCCACAAAGATAAGAAAAAGATTAGAGATTAGAGATTAAAGATTAAAGATTTTTTTTATCTTTGCAAAAGAAAAGCTACGAAATGAGACTCAGGAGCATAGTTATATTATTGATTTGCCTGCTAACGACTTCCTTGCAGGCTGCCAATTATTCGATTGACACTCGGCAAGTTCGTCAGCATTGGGACGGCTGGGGAGTGTCGCTCTGCTGGTGGGCGGCACAATGCGGCAAGTGGGACGATGAGAAAATCGACGAGATTGTAGAGTGGCTGGTTAGTCCCGACGGACTGAACTACAGCCATTTCCGCTATAACATCGGTGGCGGCGAAGACCCTCAGAACCGCCATTGCACGCTTCACCACATGGCTCAGGGCAAAGGACTTCGGGCTGAGATGGAGGGCTTCAAGGACTTCAGCGGCGACCAGTACCATTGGGAGCGCGACTCGGCACAACGGAAAATCTTGCTCAAGATACGCGAGAAGCGGCCCGATGCCGTGTTCGAGGCCTTCAGCAACTCCTGCCCCTACTACATGACTTGGAGCGGATGCGTGGCAGGCAATAAAGATGGTGGCAAAGATAACCTGCGGCCTGAATACTACGAGGAGTTTGCGCACTATCTCGTGGATGTGTGCAAGCACTACAAAGAGGCTTACGGCATAGAGTTCAAGACGCTGGAACCCTTCAACGAATCGCTGACAAACTATTGGTATCAAGGCGGTTCGCAGGAAGGTTGCCACTTCGATGCTCAGTCGCAGATTCGCTTCCTCCGCGTGCTTGCTCCCATCTTGCAGCAGTCGGGCCTCAGCACCATCCTCTCCGCTTCCGACGAGACGAGCGTAGCCCACTCCATTCAGGCCTTCGAAGCCTATCGCGATGCGGACGTTCTGCCGCTCATAGGCCAATGGAACACCCACACCTACGAGGGCAACAACGAGCAGCGCATCCATCTGTCTTCCCTTGCAAGAGAAGCAGGCAAACCCCTGTGGATGAGCGAGACAGGTTCTGGAGGGAAGGGCATCGAAGGCAATCTGAAAATGACACAACGTCTGCTGGACGACATCAGATACCTACGGCCAGAGGCTTGGTTCGACTGGCAGTACATGGAGGAGAGGAGCGACCAGTGGTGCACCATCCGCGGCAGCTTCACGGGGCAGACTTACGAGAAGGTGAAGAACTACTATGTACGTCAGCAAATCACACGCTTCACGGGGCGCGGCTACGACATCGTCGAATCGGACAATCCGCAATCGTTGGCTGCCGTCAATGCTACCCGCGACACGTTGGTGCTCGTACTCCTTGGAGGCGAAACAGAGACGAAACATGACATCCTGATACAAGGCTCGAAAATCAAAGTCAAAAAGGCTTACCGCACGTCAGCAACCGAAGACATGGCCAAAATCAAGAAAGGCATCCGCGTCAAAGGCCACACCCTCAGCGTCGTCTTGCCCAAACAGTCAATCACGACAATAATCAGCATAACAAGACCCCCTCTAACTTCCCCCATAAAGGGGGAGCAAAATTGAAAATTGAAAGTTGAAAATTGAAAGTTAGGGCGGCAGCTAACTCTTCACTTCGCCAAAGGCGACTACTCTTCACTTTTCACTTCGCCCAAGGCGATGAAATAAACATACCGACATGAAAAAACACACTATTGCACCTCTTCTTCTGCTCCTTTCCGTTTCCGCAGTCATGGCACAGGAAACAGCAGATACGGTTCTGATTGTCAACGAAGTACAGTCAGCCAATATCGACCAATACCTCGATAATGCGAATTGCTACGGCGGATGGATAGAACTCTACAACCCGATGGCAGAGGACATCAGCTTGCAGGGCTTCATCCTGACCGACGGCACGCAGTACCGACGCTTGATGAGCATGCATGGCATCGTACCTGCAGGCGGATTCAAGACGCTCTGGTTCGACCACAATCAATCGATGGGAAGCTACGGCACAGGTTCCAACAGGCAGATCCCCTTCAAGCTCGAAAGCGAGGGCGGAACCATCAGTCTGCTTGCTTCCGACTCAACGGTCATCTCTTCCGTCACCTACCCCCAATCGATTGCCCGCTGTTCGTGGGCACGTACCTCCGATGGCGGCGAGGAATGGGGAATGACTGCCGAACCGACACCCGAAGCAAGCAACGCCACCAGCCACTTCAGCCAAAAGCGATTGCCCTCTCCTGTTGTGAGCGCCAACAGCCGCGTCTTCACCGAAAGCTTCAACATTCAGGTCAAGATACCCGCTGGAAGAACGCTCCGCTACACCACCGACGGCAGCACGCCTACTCTCACCAACGGCGAGACGAGCACCAACGGCCGCTTCAACATCAAGGAAACCACCGTTCTGCGCTTCTGCTTCTTCCAAGAAGGCTTCCTGCCAAGTGCGGTCGTCACACGAACCTACATCTATGCCAACCACCCCTACTATCTGCCCATCCTCTCCGTCGTCTCGGAGCCGAAGAACTTCTTCGACGACAAGGTCGGCGTGTTCGTCAAGGGAACCAATGGCGTTACAGGAAACGGACAGACCACGCCATGCAACTGGAACATGGATTGGGAACGACCCGTGAACATGGAGTACCTCGTTCCCGAAAAGGATGCCGACGGCAATCTCAGCTATTCCATGAAGCTGAATCAGGAGATGGACTTGGAGATATGTGGCGGATGGACAAGAGCCTACGGCAACGCTACCGTGGATGGCAGGTATTGGGAAGCACGCAGCTCCTTCCGACTCAAGACGGACAAGAAGTACGAAGGTGTGGCTTCCATCGACTATCCTGTCTTCCCCTTCAAGCCCTACAACAAGTATCGCAGCTGGCAAGTCCGTAACGGCGGCAACGACACCTACGCCCGCATCAAAGACCCTGCGATTCAGACGATAGTCCTCAAGAGCGGCTTCTATGTCGATTGCCAAGACTATCAGCCCGCCCACGTCTTCCTCAACGGCATGTACTACGGCATGCTCAACATCCGCGAAAGCAACAACAAGCACTTTGCCTACAGCAACTACGGCATCGACTTCGACGACATGGACCAGTTCGACCTGAGCAACGCTACCTACAACCAAAAGATGGGCGACAGGAAAGCCTGGACGCAACTTCAGTCGCTTGCCTCGCGTCTCGCCATATTGCGAAGAGAGGAAATCTTCATGCAAGTATGCGACCTCCTCGACATCGACGAGTACATCAACTACATGGCGCTCGAATGCTACATGGGGCCTAACGATTGGCTGACGAACACCAACAACATCAAAGCCTTCCGCAGCCGCACGGACGGCAAGTTCCACTTCGTCCTCTTCGACACCGACTCAGCCTTCGGAACGAGCACCATGCTCACCGATGTCCTCAACACGGGTGCTGGAGCCAACGTCGACGACCTCTTCCGCAACCTGATGAAGTACGAACCTTTCCTCCGACGCTTCATCGATGCCTATTGCATCGTAGATGGAAGTGTGTTCGAACCCAAGCGATGCGAGGAGATAATCAGAACGATTCAGCAGAACATCAACCCAGCTTTAGCTTTCGAGAACGGAAACGCGGAAACGAACCTCACAGCAGCCATCCGCTCGGCATCTGGCGGAGCGCGCATCAACACCCTGTCCAACCACTACAAGCTCACCTACAAGCTCTATTCCAAGCTGTCGGCAAACATTCCCGAAGCAAAGCTTTCGGTGAACGGGCAAGAGATACCGACGGGCAAGTTCAGCGGCTACCTCTTCTCCTACAAGGACCAGCCCATCCTGCTCTCCGCCAAAGCGCCTGCAGGGTACAACTTCGTCGGATGGAAGAAAGACCATTTCGTCGATTCCGTACTGATTCCTTCTGGTGCGGAATGGAAGTACTTCGACCGCGGTTCGATGGACGGACACAACTGGAAGGACATTTCCTTCAACGAGGAAGCCAACGGCTGGCAGACAGGCATGGCTCCCTTCGGCTACGGAAGAGGCGAGGGCTACCTCATGGAAGACTATACCACCACGAAGCTCGACCGAGGCTCCGATGCCGCCAAACGCCCGACCTACTACTTCCGCAACACCTTCCGCCTCGACTTCCCTCTTTCCGATGACGACATCATCACCTTCAACTATCAGATAGACGACGGACTGATGGTTTACGTCAACGGGCACGAAGTGGGCGGATACTGCGTCAACAGCGGAGCTAAGTACGACGACTTCACCACCGACGGACACTTCGAGGGAGACATACCCTATATGGGGACCATCGTCATACCTCGCGAATACCTCCTCGTCGGCGACAATCAGATAACGGTAGAGGCAAAGAACTGCCCTGCCACGAGTTCCGACATGTGGTTCGACGCCAGCCTTTCCATGAGCGCCAACTTCGGAGACATGCTGACCGAAAGTCAGACTATCGACCTCCACGAGATGTTCGACACCAATAGCAAGACTGAGCTGCGAGCCGTCTTCCAGCCCGTCATCGACGAACAGGAGCGATGGGCAGCAGGAGCCGCGCCACTACGCATCAACGAGGTGAGCTCTGGCAACGACATCTACATCAACGACCATGGCAAGAAGTCCGATTGGGTGGAGCTTTACAACACCACCGACCACGACATCCCACTTGCTGGACTCTACCTGAGCGACAACCACAACAAGCCGCAGAAGTTCCAGATGCAGGAAGGCCTCGTGCCCGCTCACGGCACATGCGTGATATGGTGCGACGACTACCAAGCCAACGGCCAGCTCCATGCCCCCTTCAAGCTGTCGAATGCCGACGGAGCTTACGTCAGCATTCAGGCTGCCGACGGCTCGTGGGCCGACGGCATCGAGTATCCCAAACAAGGCAAATGGCAGACCTACGGACGCTATCCCGATGGCGGAAACATGCTGACCATCCTCAACCAACCCACCATCGGCAAAAGCAACCACTTGGGTATGTCCGACTTCATCCTCCTCTCCGATAGCGACTGGCTCGGCCCCGACCGAACCATCACCCTCGAACTGGCAGAAGGATGGAACTGGACTTCGCACAACATGGCACGTCGCATCGACGTCAGCCGCTTCTACGCCAATGCCCTTTGCTTCTACGGGCAGACCGACAGCCTCATGTTCAGCGAAGAAGAAGGCTGGCAAGGAAACCTGCAATCCTTGCGCGAAACGAGAGGCTACAAAATAAAGATGAGTGCTGCCACAAGCGTCACCCTGCGCGGCGAACCGTACAACACAGAAGTACCCGTCACCTTGCGGAAAGGATGGAACTGGATAGGCTGTCCCCTACCCTATGCCACCGCGCTCGAAGACGCCCTTGCCGACTACCTGCCGCAAGAAGGCGACAAACTGACAGGCTTCGATGCCTTTGCCACATACGAAAACGGCAAGTGGCACGGCTCCCTCACCATCTTGCAGCCCGGCCAAGCCTACCTCTTCTATACTTCAGAGGACAAAGAGTTCTGCTGGGGTCTCAGACCCCTCGACCCCCTCCAAACCTCCCCGAGGGGAGGCTTTCTGCCGCGAAAACTCTCCCCCTCGGGGGAGATGGAGAGGGATCTGAGGGGCCTGAGGGGGTCGAGGGGCCTGGGGGGCTTCTCCTACCCCGACGTTATGACCTTGATTGCCAGCGTGGAAGCCGACGAAGAGATCTCCCTCGAAGAGCCTTATTGCGTAGGAGCTTTCTGCGGCGACGAATGCCGAGGCATAGGCATCCTCTGCGACGGCCTGCTCTACATGAACATCCACGGAGAAGGAACAGCCCGCATCGACTTCCGACTGCTAACGGCAGACGGCGAGGTCTATAACGCGCTGGGGGTCAAGGAAAGCAATACGGATTTGGCCGAAGGAGCTATGTACTACGACTTCAAGGCCTGTCAGCAGCTCGGAACCGTGCAGAAGCCCCTGGTGCTCCGATTCTTGACCAAGAACATCATCGACGAGATTAAGCCCGCCTTTGCTTCGGCAAACAAGATGAAAGCCGTGCGCTACTTCAACCTCTCGGGGCAGACCTTGGACGGAAAACCAGAAGCAGGGCAAATCTACATCAAGAAGGAGATATTCGAAGACGGCAGAACACGCGTCACAAAGATAATGCATTAAAGTGGAAAGCCTCTCCCCATCGCCTTCGGCGAAGTGAAAAGTGAAGAGTGAAGAATTTGCTGCCGCTCTGTAAATAGCTAAATTATTTCAGATTGTTGAGGTGTTTAATGCAATGAGGGTCAACTTTCAGATTGACCCTCATTTTTCTGTACTAAAGTGATCCGGATGGCAGGAATAATTTGAGAAGATTAGGTTCAAGCTATCCGTTAATAGGACAAACTAATTCGCAGAGAATGACCACCTTAAAGGCTTTATCTCTTTTTATCAATTTCAACTGTTAAAAGGAGCGGGAACAAATTAGGAACAAATCTGAACTGGATGATAATCCGTCCGTCTTGATTGCGTGAAACGGTAAATTAAGATTCGGCTTCTTTTGTTACCTTCCTTTTTAATTCTAGGGAAATAGATTTTTTTGTTTGCTATTACCCTGGCTTTTCGCAGCTTTTCACTAAAAACTGCCAGTATTCAAATGGGCAAAAGTTAAATCTTGTTAATTTTTACAACTTTTTTCATGTCTGTACCATGTGAAGGTACAGAGTCACTATCACCTTTGCCGAACCATTTGCAAGTTCCTATGGAAATACTTACATTTGCTGTAGCTCGATTCCTCGGAAACTGCGCAGGGTTACATTTGAATGACAACGCAAAGTTACAAATAAAATTTGAATTATACTCAGCAAAACTAAATAAATTTTACGTAAAGTCAAGAATTTAACTATGGCAACAAGAAAACTGACATCCGAACAGGAAAACTGGCTGTTTGACCACTACCCTGACATGACCAACAAAGAAATCGCTAAGGAATTGACGATGATGGTACAGAAGGACATTGACAGACAGCTCAAAAGGTTCCGACAGCTGCTGGAAGAAGACTTCAACGGTTGTACCAAGAAAATGATCTTACGAAAGATTCAGGCTCTGGAGAAGTTCTCGGGCATATCGGAGGCATTGGTCAAAAGGTATGCACGTGAATTGCACTGCCCTGGGAAATCAAGGGAACACCTGATTTCCTGCAACCAGGAGAAGGCGAAGGCTACCAACATCAAGAGATGGCTGAAGAAAGCCGAAAAGGTGGAACACGTCGTGGAATGGCTGCGCTCCTTCAAGGAAAAGGACATTCGCTTCTGCATCATCGAGGGCGACGGACATCTGAAGAGCATGAGAGTTTCAATTAACAAGTTCAACCGATACGAGGGATACAATAGGCGTATCTACCTGACTTCACAGTTCATCCCTGAAGTCTGCCTGCTGCGCGTCAATGCTTCTCTCTTTAGAACAACGCAATGACTATGGGTGTACACAAGAAAGCTAGTACGCAGGAATACGACAGACGTATCCTGAAAGCACAGATTAAAGAGGAAATCAAGGCGGAAATGAAGGACTACATCGATGAATTCATCTCTGGTAGAGTGAATGCTGTGGTGGGTCCTGTCATCGTTGAAATGCTGGGAAAATTCATGGACTTCCCGCTTAACATCAGACAACTGGCCGCCTTGATGGGAAGAACGGAAGAGAATGTATATAAGATGTGTCAACGCTATAAGATTCCCTACACTAAAACGAGGGGGGTGATACATGTCAATCTGAAAGATATAAACCGCCAGCTGCTGGACTTGAGGGGTTCAGAGTAGCGGCGTTCTGATTCTCCAAGTCCATCCCTGGCCGTCCGGGAGGATCGTCATGGATGGCAATTTTATTCTTAATAATTACTGTTATGGAAAAAAAGGAATATTATGTGCAGCCAAAGATAGCTGACAAAATCGTCGAGCTGAGTCAGGAGCACAATCTGCCTGTGAATATCATCGTAGGCGTATTGGTGGATGGGATGAAGCCCGTTACATTCGAGTATGAACTGATTGATTACAATCTCGTGGCATGGCTCGTGAATAAGGGTACACAGTTTTACACTCAGCTGCCGGCTGAGGAAATAGTGAATGACTATGATTAAACAATCAGACATTGAAAGAGTCCTGGATGCCAGTAACATCTACGACGTGGTGAACAGCCTCGTTCCACTAAAGAAAAGTGGAGCTTATTATAAGGCGTGCTGCCCTTTCCATACGGAGAAGACTCCTTCTTTCACTGTCTTCAGTGACAAAGGTACTTTCAAGTGCTTTGGGTGCGGGGAATATGGGAATTCCATTTCTTTCTTGATGAAGCATGAGGGGTTCACTTTCAAAGAGGCTGTCAAGGAACTGGGCAAGAAGTACGGCATCCCCATCGAGGAAAAGATTCCAACTGCCGAGGAAATGAATGAGTACAAACTGAAGGAGTCGATGTGGATTGCCAATGATGAAATATGTAAGGAATATCATCAGCAACTGCTGGCTAACAAGGAGGCTCTGAACTATGCCTACAAAAGATGGGGAAAGGAATACTGTGAGGAGGTAAGTGTCGGATACTGCCCTTTGAATGCTCATCTTGTAGATAAGGTCGGTATCAATGAGGAGATTGCCGAGAAGCTGCACCTGAAGAACAAGGGTGGCTACGACTTCTTCGGTGGACGTATCACCATCCCCATCCGAAATCGTGAGGGGCATATCATTGGATTTACTGCCAGGCTTTTCGACGAGTTCAAATACAAAGACGGGGAGCCGCCTAAGTATATGAACAGCTATGAAAGTCTCATATACAACAAGGCTAACTCTATGTTCGGGGTCAACACGGCATGGAGAGAAGCTATGAGGACGGAAAAGTTCTATCTCGTGGAAGGGGCGCCTGACTGCATAAGGCTTCATATCATCGGCATCCTGAATGCTGTCGCTCCGCTTGGCACGGCATGGACGGAAGGACAGTTTAATACACTGAGGAAAGCTGCTTCTCATCTGTGTTTCATCCCTGATGCCGACCCGCCTAAGCACAATGAGCGGTTCGGACCTGGCATCAAGGCTGTGATGAAGTCTGGTGAAGCTGCTATGAGATTGGGATTCAGCGTTACTGTCAAGCAGATTCCAATCACCGAAAAGAAGGAGGATCCGGATACTTATTTCAAGAACAAAACCATATTCGCCGGTGTGGAGGAAGAGGATTTCATCCTTTGGATGGCTGACCTCTTGTTTGAGAGTGGGATGACTACCGCTGAGCAAGGCAAGATCATTGAACAGCTTGCTTCTCTCATGGCGCTTGTGGATAGCAATACGACGGTTGAAATGTATATCGGTCAGCTGACCAAATATGCTGGAAACAGGTCGATGTGGAAGAAGGAGGTGGATAAGCAGCGCAAGCTGGCGATGGAAGAAGAGGAAAAGACAAAAGCACAGAAAGATTCGGAGCTTTACAAACAGTTCGGCTTCAATGTCGAGAAAGAGAAGTACTACTCTATTTCTGAAAATGGAAGCTACTATGAATGGTCGAATTTTATCATGGTTCCTCTTTTCCACATCAAAGACAGTATATCACCGAAGCGTATTTACAAACTCATCAATATTTTTGGACACGAAGATTTAATTGAAATGAAACAGGAAGATTTGGTTTCGCTGTCTAAGTTTAAGCAGCGAATTGAAGGCCTCGGTAATTATATATGGAAGGCCTCCGAGAGAGAATTAACTAAGTTGAAGTCGTTCCTCTATGAGAAGACGGAATCGGCTGTGATGATTTCACAGCTGGGATGGCAGAAACATGGCTTTTATGCCTTTGGTAATGGCATATTCCATGAGGGTAAATTTTATGAGGTGGATGATTTCGGCATCGTGAGAATTAAAGGGAAGGGTAATTTCTACCTTCCTGCCAATTCTAAGATCTACCGCGATGAACCGAAATTGTACCAGTTTGAACGTCGATTCATTCACTTGAAACACTCGGCTGTTACGCTTACTGAGTTTTCAGAACAGATATTCAAGGTGTTCGGGGACAATGGACGTATGGGGTTCTTATTCTTGCTCGCCACTTTGTTCCGGGATATTGTGACACGCTCAACACGCTCCTTCCCAATCCTGAACCTCTTCGGACCGAAGGGCTCGGGTAAGTCGGAACTGGGACACACGCTGATGTCATTCTTCATCATCGAGAACGTGCCACCTAATATCCAGAACTCTACACTGCCTGCGCTGAATGATGCGGTGGCTTCTGTGGCGAATGCTTTGGTGCATATAGATGAATATAAGAACAGTCTCGACTTCGCTAAGATTGAATTTCTGAAGGGTGTCTGGGATGGTACCGGACGCACTCGCATTAACTTGGACGACAAGAAGAAAGAGACAACTTCTGTGGATTCGGGCATCATCCTTTCGGGACAGGAGATGCCGACTGTTGACATTGCTCTCTTCTCGCGTCTCATTTTCTTATCATTCGAGAAAAGTTCTTTCTCTGACGAAGAGAGAAAAGAATACCAGGCTTTGAGAAGAATGCGTGTGCAAGGGATGACTCACCTCACCCTTGAAATACTGAAGCTGCGCAAGTTCGTGGAAGATGATTTCCCTATTAACTACAATAAGACCATGAATGAAGTGATTACGGCACTTGATGATGATTCTATCGAGGACCGAATCCTCTTGAACTGGGTGACACCACTGGCTGTGTTCCGATGCCTGGAGTCTTATCTTAAAACATCTATCTCTTACCTGCAGATGATGAACATCTGTGTGGAGGGCATCAAGTTCCAAAATGCACAGTGCAAACAGAACAATGAACTGGCCAACTTCTGGAACATGGTGCAGTACCTTGTAAGCGAGGGTGAGATTATTGAAGGCGGTGATTTCCGTATCGTCTATCTGAAACGCATAAAGACGAATACACGAGAACAGATATGGCTGGTGTCAAAGCCTGTTCTCTATATCCAGAAGACGCGTTTGTTCATGCTCTATAAAAAGCATGGCAAAGCCGTTGGGGATACGCTGCTTCCGGAAGGCACTCTGAAGTACTACCTTGAACATAGCCGAGAATACCTGGGTGAGAAAAATGGTATCCGCTTCCAAGTCTATCACCGTGGCGTGCAGCAGTTCAAGAAAGGTGGCAATCCTGGCACTGAGGCTTCAATGGTGCAACGCTCCTACTGCTTTGACTATAAAGAACTTGTCAATAAGTTTAATATCAATCTGGAACAGGCTAATGATAGCGATGAAGATACTGCTCGGATTGAAGACTATAATGCTGAACATCCGAAACAGCAGGTGCTTAATATATAATGCTTAGAAACTCCCTCTTCTTTTTCAATTGTATCTGGCAGCCATTTGTCGTGATGATAAGTGGCTGCTTCCTTTTTGGCCGCTTGATCTTAGAAAAAGGGACCTGCCCTGAGCGGACAAGTCCCTATTAAAGTGAGAGGCATTAATAGCTATTTTTTGACATCGAATTTTGAAGTGTCATAAGAACCATTCTTGGTTGTTTTTTTCCCTGTTTTCGTTACATACCTATCCTTTGGAGGGTTCCAATTGCCTTTGATACTAGCATCGTAAAAACACAATCCATCATGTGTATCTGTTCCGGTCTTACCCAATGAACGATAAGTTTGTGCAGGCTTTATTTCTTGCTTACCTGATACCTCTATCAACTTAGGCATTTCCCCATTCTTGCATGCATTCAAAATTTCATCCTTACAGTTCAGAGGACCTGCTATTATCTTGTCTCCATCTTTTATCGTCCGAATAAGAATGCCACCAAATCTTCCAGATTCCTCATTATATTGGCTGTCAAAGCAAATATCTATTCCGCTAAGATGATAGAACAGCTCACCTCCTTTCGGAAAATCTTGTTGTTACATTTAATACCATAGTTATTAAATAGTTTACTTGCAATGTCTCTACATTTAGCTTTGAAACTCTCGTAATTTGATATTCCATCAAACGGATTCTTCAGATCTAATTCATTTTCCATGATTCAATTCTTTTGATTTGTTTTGCAAATATACAAAGAATCGGGCATTGACCCTATTCTTGATAGTAAAATTTATTTTGAACAAGTGAGTTTAAGCTTGTCCATAATCTCTTTTTTGATATCACCTTTCTTTAAGTCTTCATAATCTACAATGGGAATGCGTGCGCCTTTTGCTAATATTTTCAGATAATCCTGATAGATTGTCCATGTTAGACAATTCAACGCACCTCCATTCTCTGCTATGAAATCACGCATTTGCACTTGATAGATGTCATCTTCATACTCGGGGTATAATTCCTTGTATTGGGCCAAAACTTCAGCATCTGTGACTTCATCTCCAAGACCTGGAATGATAATGAAGTCGCATGTTTGTATACTGTTGATATATGCCCAACTCAATTCATCGTACTTGCTTAGTTTGAGCTCGATAACTTCAAAATGCTGTTTGAGGGATGAATACATCTTTTGGGCTATCTTGTCATCGTACAGCTGCAGATTTGCCAACACACGAGGCTTGCCGGATTTATTTATTCCGACATACCTTACTATTCCATCAGTATGTCCAAAGATATCTTCCTTATCCCATGGTAGCCAAACAATTGTCAAGTCTGGTGACATGAACGCACATTTAAGAAGACACTCTATTTGTTCTTTACAGAAATTCGGATTTTCTTTGAAAACTTTTTCTGTCATTATTACATATTCCGTTTCTTTACCCTTTTTCCTTCCTTTGCAGAATACCATATTACCTCCATCAACGACGAGCGGAATATCAATAATCTCGTATTCTTGTGCAAATGGACATTTTTTTATGACCTTATCAACATCTGTAATGTACTTCTTCTTTTCTTGAAGATAATCTGGATTATAAACGAACTTAATGAATACATACTCATCCATCTGTATTGGCATAAAATCTCTTACCCAATAATCTTTAGTGTGAAAGACTGCTCCAATCCCTTTGTGATAAGAGAACATTATGTCAACAAGTTCTGCTTCTAGTTTCGGGTAATGTAGTAGTAAAAGACTTGAAAAGACGACAAGGCTTTTTTCATTTTCTGTTACTATCATAACGCATTTTTTTTTGAGGTTAAACATAGTGATCCGTCGACTAATCACGCTGCAAAGGTAAGACATGTTTGACTCATGAACCAAACTTTTTCTGCAAATTTTTGTTAAAGTTTTCGAAATAGTTATTTATTGATTTTCAATATATTATATATAAATTTATAAATAATTTTTTATATTAAATATAATATCCCGAAATGTCTATCTGTCAATAAATTAAAGCGACAATTCATCAACGAGTTTCATATTTTGAGTTGTATCCTTCCTAAAAGTACACTGGAACTGACTGGAGAATCTTTTTTACGATTTTTTCAGGGGGGATAGGTCACTACACTCACAACTTTTGCAACTTATTATATATTAATAAGATATGATATAAAATCATTCACTACATTTCACAACATTTTGTTAGCATACTTCTGACTTGTTACTTTTTGGGCCTTTTTGTAGCAAGTTTTGAAGATTGTAACAATGATATGATTTTATTATTATATTATATTTCAACTACTTAGAAACATAATAACATCCGTTGTGGCTGTTGTGCCCCCAGGTATGTCATTCGTGTGAGATTATTTTTTCATTTTTCTCACTCTGATGAACGTTTGAAGGACTGTTCTTTTAGACATAGTTCTACAAAATAATTACTTATTTTGTGTCCTTTACATTTTTGCCTCAAACTATTGCTGGAAAGCGATTTTTGGGGTATCTTTGCATAGCAATTCCAAATTATGAGGTACTCAGTATTCATCACTCTCGAACCTTACCTGGCTCAATGGCTCATCCATGAGAGCGAAGGTAAGAACCCGATTCCTGTCAGAAGGGGGTCGGCTGAGTCTGATGTGCTGCAGATGCACCTCAAAAAGCAACCGAACTCCCCGGACTACAAGCCGCAGCTGAAACCGCTGCCTGGACAGGTGGAAATACTGCTGCCTGCCTTTAAACACAAGGATACACGCATCTATAACTACTTGCCGCCTGTCGGGGAGGCTTGTCTGCATCAGTGCATTCGCAATCGCTTCAAGGTGGCACTCTGGAAGGATCTGCATACGGTGGGAAATGTGGTCATGCGGACGAAGGAGTCTATTGAGCACTGGATGGAGGCACATGGCATTGAGGTGGATGATAAGAACTGGAATACCATCGCTAAAATCCTGCAGAGGAATCGCGCTGTTTATTGCCCAAATCAACGCCTTACTAACCACAAATCTTCAAAACACCTCGAAAATACGTGTTTTTCTTCACAACCTCAGAATGATTTTGTCCACCTGCAATGAAGCAGTCTCTTCCTAATATCACTGCCATCTTTTATGTGCCTTGCGCTTCGCTCATTCCCAACATCACTGAGAAGTATCTTGCGGGGCTTCCTGTTGCCATATTCCCACTCCCCTCTGCCATCGAGCATTATGGTAATGCGTCATGTGAGGCGGAGCAGGAATATGATAATGGTGGGTACTCAGAGAAAACTGTGCTGCAGTTTACCACTACAGACGAGTTAAGCCACTACCCTGCTCTGGCATTCGTGGTAACAGATGCTGGTGGGAAATCTTATATCATCGGCACTAAAGAAGCGCCATACCCTATCATGGAAATCACCCGGACGATTGACAAGGAGGTGCATGTGAATACTGTCAAGGTGACTTTCACACGCAGGAAGTCTCTCGTTCCCTGTGTGATTTAGCCTTTTTTGCGTCTTTCCTTATATATATATTATAGCGTACTTTTGTGCCAGAAAAACATCAGTACACTATCATTATGGCTCATTCTAAATACCATCTTCACCTGAAAGGGTATGTCGGAGGCTACGACTTCGACAGGGACTATGTCGATTACGTGCTCTCAAAGAATTCGGATACGGAGGTGCATGTGCTCATTGACTCTCTCGGAGGGTCACTGGCCACTGCACTCTCTATCGTGGCTGCTTTCCGTGAACATCAGAATGTGCATGTTCACTATGTAGGCATGAATGCTTCAGCAGCTACGATTGTATCTCTCGGTGCTAAGCATGTTTCTATTGATGCTTCTGCTATGTACCTTGTTCATAAGTGCTCGGTGGAGTTCTTCCGCTGGGCTTCGGCGAACAGCGACAAGCTGGCAGACATCATCAAGGAAGCTAAGCAGATGAAGTCCGATCTGGAGAAGATGGATGCGAATGTCGCTCAAATGTACGCCTCTAAGTGTCAGAAGTCCCCCGAGGATCTTCTCGCACTGATGAAGAAAGGTGGATGGCTGACTGCTAAGGAAGCACTGGAATGGGGCTTTGTCGATGAGATTACCGATTACGAAGAAGATGCAGCTCCTGTCATTACGGATTCTATCGCCGCTGACATGGCTTCTTCGGGTATTCCCGTCCCATCCTGCTATTCTGGGCAGCAGCCTAACATCTTCGCGCGTTTTATCGAAGCTCTTACTAACCTTTTCTCTAACTCTAATACATTATCTAAAATGGAACAAGCTAACACTACTACTCAGCAGGAGCAGGTGCAGACTCAGCTGCCGGCTCCTCAGGCTTCAGTACAGCAGCCTGCAGCAGGTACGCAAGTACAGACGCAGCAGGAGCAGCCTGCAGCAGATGCTCAGGCACAGGCTTTGGAGCAACAGCGTCAGACGCTGGAAGCTCAGCATAACACGGCTATCGCTGCCAAAGACCAGGAGATTGCTCAACTGCGTGCAGAACTGGATGCGCTCAAAAAGGCTCCAGGGGCTTCTACCTCGCAGGTGGTAGAGACAGAAAAGAAGGATAATCCTCAGGACAAGCATTCTGCTGTCGAGGACTTCTTCGCTACTCGTCAGCGTGCCACAGAGCTGTACAATCTCGTGCCGTAATCACTAACATTCAATTTTCAATCATCAATTTTCAATTTCTATTATGGCTGGAAAACTTAACTTTACTCTGCAGGAATATCAGGAAGCGGCTACCAAGTGGCGCTCCGACCTGCTCATGCTCCCTATCATAGGCTGTCA
>CACYQI010000008.1 GCA_902776455.1 uncultured Bacteroidales bacterium
CGCTCCAACAATCCCCGCTGGCAGTGCTGGTTATGTGCTTCTGAACATTACCATGCCCAGCACCTCTGGCAGCAGCGCCATTACCATTACGCCTGAAGCAGGCAGCGGCATCGACCCCTTCGTCATCAACGTAAGCGGCACAATCCGCGATGCCAACAAGGTCTATCTTGACTTTGCCGACGGACAGATGCCCGAAGGCTGGACTTCTGTTGGATTGGGTTCCTACACAAGCGATAGCTATGCATGGACAGCAAGCACTGGCTATATCGGCACTTCCGCCTCAAGTTCATATTACTATCAGGCATTTACTTCTCCTAAGCTTGTCTTTGCCAAAGATGAGCAGGTTTTCTTCGAGACTGCCAAGTATGGCAGCAGTACTTGGTACAATCCTTCTATTGTCGTAGAGTATTCTCTTGACGGCACGACATGGACTGCAATTGGTTCTGCCTTTACGGATGATGTCTATGGCACTTGGACTCCCCGCAGCGTAACCATTCCCGTTGAGGGCGTGAAGTACATTCGCTTCAATGGTTGGTATGTTTATCTCCGCAATATCTACGGCGGCGAACTGCCCAACGAGCCGAACATGAAAGTCACACAGCCTGCTTCCCTCGACTTCGGTGTCGTTGATGCTGAAACAACCAAGACCTTCACCATTGCCAACACCGGCCTTGCCACTTTGGAAGGCATCAGCGTGACCTCTTCCAATGAAGTATTCACCGTGACAGGTGTTCCCGCAAGCCTTGAGGCCGGCGAGAGCGCAGAAGTGACCATCACGATGGCTGCCACTACGACAGGTGCCCTGAGCAGCGACATCACCGTCAGCGCAACAGACATGCAGGACGTGCAGTTCACCGTGACCGGCGTCGTTCTGCCAGAAGGCCTCATGGTCGTTGACTTCAACGATAACGCGCTGCCCGCTAACTGGACTAACGCAGCATCAAACAAGTGGAGCTTTGATGAAGGCAAGGCTTATTGCACATCCGCTGCCGAACTGGTAACGCCGAAGCTGTCCGTTGCAGATGGCGACATGCTTGCCATCAAGGCAACAAGCTATGACAACTACGACAATAATTATCTCGAAGTTTACGGTTCTACCGATGGTTCTTCATGGGATTTAATCCAGAAGTTCATTTCGCGCAGCCAGATTCCTTACGGTTCCTACGCAACACTTGTAGTGACCAACATCCCGACAACAGCAAAGTATCTCAAGTTCAAAGGTTATTATGTCCGCGTTGACGAGATTGCAGGCCTGACCTACGCTCCCGTGCTTTCTGTAGCACTGGGCGGAACAGCCGTAAGCTCTCCCGCTGCCTTCAACTTCGGCGAAGCAACTGCCGATGCTTCTGTCACCTATAACTTCACCAACGTTGGTGTAGGCACCATCGAAATCACAAACGTAACTATTTCTGGCGAAGGCGCAGCTGCCTACAGCACCAACTGGACAGCAAGCACAGCTGTTCCCTTCGACCTTGTGATTACCCGCACATACGATGCCGGTCGCGAAGGTGCTTCCGATGCCACCGTTACCGTTACGACCACCGAAGGCGACTTCGTCATCAACGTAACGGGCACCGACAAGGCTGCCAACGCCCCCGAGCTGGCAGTAAGCCCCGCCGAGGATGCCGAGTTCGGCGTAGTGACAGCTGCTACAAGCAAGACCTACACAGTGACCAATGCAGGCACAGGCTTGCTGACCGTCAACATCTATTCCAACGAAGAGAAGTTCACTGTTGCTCCCGCCCAGCTTACCGACATCGCTGCAGGCGAAAGCAAGACCTTCGACGTAACCTTCACTCCCGTGGCAGAGACCTACGGCACGTTTACAGCAGAAATCATTGTTGTCCCGACCTACGACGAGAGTGCAGCCGTTCACTTCAACGCTTCTGCCAAGGTGAAAGACCCGAACATCTGGAGCGAGGACTTCTCTGCAGGCACAGTTCCTACAGGCTGGAATGCAGATAGCAACTGGACAATCGAAGGCGGTACTGCTAATGCAAAATACGCTTACGGCTCCACAAGCTACTACCTGACCACACCTGTCCCACACCTGTCCTGACCGTCAGCGACGCCAGCGACGAGCTGACCTTCGACTACGAGGCAACAGCCAACTACGTCAACATCAAGATTCAGATGTCGAAGGACGGCGGCGCCTTTGCCGACTACCAGACCATCTCTAACCTTAACAATGGCGATGCAGGCACTTACAGCATTACCGGCCTCGAGGCAGGCGACTATCAGTTCCGCTTCGATAACGACGACTACAAGCTCGACAACTTCGAAGGCTTCAAGCTGAACCTTGCCGACCACATCATCAGCATCGCTGCAAGCACAATCCCCGAGAGTAGCAGCTACACCGTGACCATGAAGGAAGGCCGCAGCTTCGAGGCTACCGTCACCGTGAAGGAGATGCGTGGCGTAGCAGAGGACGTGACTGCAAAGCTCTACATGGGCACCGAAGTGATTGGTACCGCCAATGGTTCCGTTGCTGCTAACGGCACCGAGACGCTCACCATTACTGCCACCCCGACGACCTCTGCCACCGACGGCATCGAGATGCACATCGAGGTTGAGTATGCCGGCGGCACACTCACTACTGACCCCGTCACCCGCTACGTTGCAGCTCTCACGTACTATACGCTCGACGAGACATCTACCGACGCTATCGTAGCTGGCACATACGACTACGTAACCCTGAAGCGCACCTTCGCTGCAGGCTGGAACACCGTTTGCCTGCCCTTCACCATCAGCGATGTGGAAGGCTTCTTCGGTGCTGGTGCCAAGGCCTACACCTTCAACAGCTATGTGAATGGCGAGCTTAACTTCACTGCCACAACCGAGCTGACAGCAAGCTATCCCTACATCGTCTATGTTCCGACAGCCATTACGGAGGACTTCAACCTGACCGACATCACCATCAATAGTGTCGATGAAGAGCCGTTCCTCTATAGCAGGGACAAAGTCTATCTGCGTGGCACCTACGCTCCCGTAGCAGCTGGCGAGTGGACAAAGAGCGCAACAGACGACATCATCTACGGCATGACTACCGACGGTCACATCCAGAAGGCCGGCGCAACTGCCAGCATCAAGGGCTTCCGCGCTTACTTCGACGTGCCTGTCAGCTCTGAGGTTAAGGCGCTCACCTTCGACGGCGAGGACGCTACAGGCCTTAAGAACATTAAGGACCTTAACGACTCTAACGACCTTATCTACAACATCGCCGGTCAGCGCATACAGAAGATGCAGAAGGGTATAAACATTATTAACGGTAAAAAGATACTTAAGTAATTATGAAAAAGTCCTATCTAAAGCCTCAGACATTGGTTGAGGTAGCTGAATGCGAAATGCTGATTGCTGCGAGCATCCTCGACCCGAACAGCACCACTCCGAGTGTTGAACTGACTGACGAAGAATACAACGGAGAGTTCTCCACCAAGGAATACTCCTTCGGCGACGACTTCTAAGGAAGCCACAAACCGAACGACAGACCATCCCGCGCCGCCCTCAGAAGCGACGCGGGATGTTTTTTTACCCTTCTTTGCCTTGCCATGTCGATTATTTGTTGTACTTTTGCAAAGGAAATCACTACTTCCGAAGCTAAGCACACAACACGCCAGCTATGCATACACTCCTCAAGTCAACGCTCGCCGCTATTGCCGGCCTGTTCGCATTCGCCGTGCCTTCTTCGGCACACAACTACAACGCTCAGGGCATCTGCACCGATGCCGACTGCTCCGACCCCTTTGAGCCTGCCGCCCAGGAGGACGGCTGGTGCCTGCTCCGCAACGCAGGCAACGTGGAATGGTTCTCGGCGGAGGTCAACAAAGGGGGCAACAACATCTTCCTCTGGGGCAAGCTTATGGCCGACATCGACTTTACGGACGTGACCCACACGCCTATCGGAGTGAGCGAAGCCACGAAGTTCAACGGCAAGTTCGACGGGCAGGGCCATCGCATCCTCAACCTCAAGTTGCGCACGGCAAAGGACCTCCAGGGCTTCTTCGGCGGGCTGCGCGGCGGCGGAACGCTCGTCAAGGACCTCATCCTCGACAAGTCGTGCCAAATCTCCGGCAAGCAGCGCGTGGGCGGCATAGCAGCTTTCGCACAGACCATCACGGGCGAACCCATCGTGATAGAAGGGTGCATCAACGAGGCGAACATCACGGGGACGAGTACTGCCGTAGGCGGCATCCTGGGCGGCAGCATGAGTCCGCACCCCGCCATCCACATCCGCAACTGCGTCAACACGGGCACCATCCGCGGCTCTGGCGAGTCGGCATCGATAGCAGGCTGGCTGGGCGACAACGCCGGCTCTGTGGTGGAGAACTGCTACAACACGGGCCGACTGATGGGCATCGACGGCAGCAAACGCAACATGGTACGCCACGGAGGCTCCTCCGCCGTACACAATCTCTACGAACTCTACAGCAATTCCACCTACACACAAGGCGTGAAGAAGGACTGGATAACGTCCGCTCCCCTTTCCAGCGGCGAGCTTTGCTACTTCCTCTCAGCAGGACAGGGCGGCGAGGCCTGGGGTCAGACCCTCGGCACCGATGCCTCTCCGCTGCCTTTCGGCGGTTCGCCCAAGGTCTATCTGTGCGGAAAGGCCTATTGCGACGGCGGACTGATAGCCGATGCCTCGTTCTTTTCCAACGACGACGAAGGCCTCGAGGTGCTCGGCCACCAGTTCCAGAAGGGCCATTGCATCGTCTGCGGAGCCTTGGAGCCGGGCTACGTCTTCGCGCCCCGCAAGGTGTTCCTCATGGCAGGACAGAGCAACGCCGACGGAAGAGCTGCCCTCAGCACCCTGCCCGGCTACATGCAGGACTACGTGGCCCGTGGCGGCAGCAGGTTCTGCTACTGGAGCTACGCCAACGGAAGCGAGACGGCCTGGCAGATGTTTGCCGGCAAGATGGTGCCCTACATGCCCTATACCGACAACAACACCACGTCGCGCTGCGGCTTCGACGGCATCGTCTATCACCTCATCGAAGAGGCTCTCGGCCAACGCTTCTACGTCATCAAGGAGAGTCGGGGCGGCACAGCCATCGACACGCGCTGCTCCAGCACCGACGACCTCTGGTGGTGCGCCGCTCCCGAATGGCTCGCCACGGCCGCTCCCCGCAGCGGACACTCCCTGGCACTCGAGTTCACCGAGAACATCAGGCTCTGCATCGACAACGTCCTCTCGCAGCTCGAGGAGGGATACGAAATAAAATGTATCATGTGGCATCAGGGCGAGTCGGACCGCACCCAAGCGGCTGCCTATCACGACAACCTGCAGCAACTGGTCTCCTACCTGCGCTCCTGGCTCGTCGGTAAGACGGGCGACGAGCGATACGCCACGCTGCCTTTCATCGCAGGCACGGTGAACCGCAGCAGCACGCAGTACAATGCCGTGGTGGAACAGGCAGTACGTCGGCTGGCAGAGGAGGACGCGAACTTCCACGTCGTTGACATGAGCGACTGCAAGCTCGGTTCGGACAACCTGCACTTCGACGCTACGGGCGAGGCCGACGCTGCCCAAAGGATGTTCGACAAGCTGGTGGAACTGGGTCTGCTCGACGAGGAAGACCCGACGGCAATAGGCTCTCCCGTTCCCTCCACTAAGGGGAATGGCGACGTCTTCGACCTCAGCGGACGCAAGATAGCAACGGGCAAGGCGGCGGGCATATGCATCAAGGACGGCCGGAAGGTGCTCGTCGGCACACGTTGAAGCGTGGAGGGAAGCGGGGGACTGCAGCGCGTTTTGTCAAGGATTCTGAGGAAAACAGACCCTCTGAGAATGGCGTATTTTCGGCCTCGACGTGCCGCGGGCGAAAAGAAGGGCGGTTTTTGGAATGAGGCTGACGCCTCATTATCAGTGGCTTAGCGTTTCGGGGGATGTAAAAAAGCTGGCAAAAGGGGGCAAAAAGGGGTGTTTTGAGGGGTGAGAAAGCGTGGAGAATCGGTCGATGCTCCGTGGAGTGTGGGCTTACGCTCCGTGGAGCGTCGGAAAATTCTCCGAGGAGCGTCGGCCGAAAGCCCGTTTTTTGCGCTCAAAAACGCCGTTTCGGAAAAATCTTTACAACATTTTGCGTCGTCCGACGAGGCTCTTTTTTCGACTTTTTGTCGTGAGTTTTCTCTGGCGGAAATCCGCGTTGTCTGCTGCTCTTTCGAACGCTTCCCCGGCAAAAAGCACAGGAAATCTTGGCCGAAGCTTTGTGGAACGGCATTTTTTTCGTATCTTTGCAAGCGAAACTAAACAACTCAAACCAAAAGACAACACCATGCAAACGAACTTCAAGAGATTAGCGATTATGCTGACGGCCCTGTTGGCCGTGAGCCTGAGTGCCTGCTCGCAAAGCAAGCAGACGAAGAGTAAGGGAAAGGTGCTGGTAGCCTATTTCTCGGCCACCGGCACGACGGAAGGCGTGGCCCGGCAGTTGGCAGAAGCCACCGGCGGCGACCTCTACAAGATTCAGCCCGTGCAGCCCTATACGGAAGCCGACCTCGACTGGCGCAACAAGCAGAGCCGCTCGTCGCTCGAAATGAAGGACCGCAAGAGCCGTCCCGCCATCGAAGGAAAGCAGAAGGACTGGACTAAGTACGACATCGTCTTTGTGGGTTTCCCCATTTGGTGGAACACGTGCCCCACCATCATTAACACCTTCATGGAGTCCTACGACTTCAAGGGCAAGACGGTCATCCCCTTTGCCACCTCGGGAGGCAGCAGCATCAAGCAGTCGTGCGAGGACCTGAAGGCCGCCTACCCTGCCATCCAATGGAAGGAAGGCAAGTTGCTCAACCGGCCCTCGAAGGAGGAACTGGAAACGTGGACAAAGGGATGTAACTGAAGTTTATGAAGTTAAAGTGGAAGTAAAAATGGAAGTTAACTCGCTACGCTCGTGGAAAGGGAAGCCTCTCCTAAATCCTCCCCTAAAGGGAAGGACTTAAAGCCCCGTCCCTTTAGGGAATGGGAGGGGGAAAAGGCTTACCGTATAGGCTGACGGCATACAAAGCTATCGTCCAGCCAGCTTGCTGGCTTTACTTCCTGCGCGAAGCGCATAACTCCCTTTTTAACTTCATCTTATAACTTCCGAAACCTAAAATTGTTACTTATGGCACAGACATTTCTTAGAAGATGCCTGGCTCTGATGGCGCTCCTTGCAGCAACGGCTTGCAGCGAAGGCGAGGGCACAGAGGCCAGAGCACAGGCTCCAGCAGGCATGGGGCGCACACTTGTGGTCTATTACAGCTTTACGAACAACGTGCGCACCATCGTTGGCGAGCTGACGAAGGCGGTCAGCGCCGACGTCGTGGAAGTGCAGCCCGCCGAGGAAGGGCTGGACTATGCGGCCAACGGCTACGAGATAGGCAGCAGCCTGATAGCCGGCATCCGCAATCATCCCGACGATGCCGACAGCTATCCCGACATCAAGCCGACCGACATCGACTTCTCCGAGTACGACAACATCATCGTCTGCACGCCCCTCTGGTGGAGCCAGATGGCCGCACCGATGCAGACCTTCCTCTTCCGCAACGGGCAGAAGATGGGCGGCAAGCACGTCGCCCTGATTGTCTCAAGCTCCAGCAGCGGCATCAGCAGCACGGTGGCCGACGCCAAGAGGCTCATTCCCAATGCCGTCTGGACAGGCGACGCGCTCTGGATAAACGACCGCAACAGGAGCCAGACCGCTGTTCTGCTGTCCGAATGGCTACAGTCTCAAACCTTTCAAACCTCAACAGAAACCATGAAAATGCTCATCACCATCGCCGGCCAGACACAGATTGCGACGCTCGAAAACAACCAAGCGGCCAAGGAACTGGCAGCGAAGTTGCAGGAAGACCCCGTCAGCGTCAGCCTCAACAGCAGCGGCGACTTCGAGATATGGGGAGCCTTGGGCTTCTCGCTCACCAGCAGCGACGAGCGCATCACGGCAGGTCCCGGCGACATCATCCTCTACGACGACAGCAACATCTGCCTGTTCTACGGCTCCAACACCTGGAGCTACACGCGCTTGGGAAAGATAGACGGGCTTTCGGGAAGCGGGTTGCGCAGCTTCCTCAAGGCTGGCGAGCGAGGCATCGAAGCCATCCTCTCGCTGCCGTCCGACGCAACGGAAATCAAAACCCTCCGTTCCGAACCATCGCATAGCGGCGAAGACATCATCTATTCCCTCAAGGGAGAAAGGGTGACGAACCCCGCAAAAGGAGTTTACATCAAGAACGGAAAGAAGACCATCGAATGAGGAAAACCATCTTCGCAGCACTCCTGTTGGGCGGGATGCTCACGGGCTGCAACACCAAAACCAACAACGAACCAAACGAATCAGAGTGCATGAACACGACATTGACGCTTTCGCAAGAGTGGGACAAGGTGTTCCCGCTGAGCGATAAAGTGAGCCACCGGAAGGTGACATTCGAGACGCAATACGGGCTGACCCTTGCGGCAGACCTCTACACGCCCTTGGCAAGTGAACAAACAAAAACGGATGGCAAGAAGTTGCCTGCCATCGCTGTGAGCGGTCCCTTTGGCGCCACGAAGGAACAGTCGAGCGGTCTCTACGCCATGCGGATGGCCGAGCGCGGCTTCGTAGCCTTGGCCTTCGACCCCTCATATACAGGCGAAAGCAGCGGCGAACCACGTCGCACGGCCTCGCCCGACATCAATACCGAGGACTTCCTGGCAGCCGTCGATTTCCTCTCGAAGCAGGAGAACGTCGATGCCGGCCGCATAGGCATCATCGGCATCTGCGGCTGGGGAGGCATCGCCCTCAATGCGGCTGCAGCCGACACCCGCATCAAAGCCACCGTCGCCGCTACCATGTACGACATGACCCGCGTTAGCGGCAACGACTACAACGACGCTTTCGACGTGGAAGAGGCTCGCCACAGCGCCCGCGAAAGGCTTTCGCAGCAGCGACTCTCCGACCCGATGGCGATGGCTGGAGGCGTGCCCGACACCGTGCCCCCGCAGGCTCCGCGATTCGTACACGACTATTTCGACTACTACAAGACTGAGCGCGGATACCACAAACGCAGCGGGAACTCAAACGACGGATGGCGAGTGATAGGCACACAAGCCTATGCCAACAGCCGCTTCCTCTATTATATTAACGAGATTCGCTCTGCCGTCCTCGTCATGCACGGCGCAGATGCCCACTCGCGCTACTTTGGGGAAGCAGCCTACCAGTACATGGTCGAAGGCCAAGCCGAAGGCTATAACTTCGTGGGCAAGCCGAATCCCAACCCCGAGAACAAGCAGTTGCTCATCATCCCCGACGCGTCGCATTGCGACCTCTACGACGGAGGCTACGAGGAACCTGCAGGCCATGGGCAGCCGAAGAACATGATTCCCTGGGACACGCTGGCTGAGTTCTTCGCCAACAATCTAAGATGAAACCCATGAAACGGCACGGAGCAACCCTCATCGCCATGCTGTTAGCCACCACATCATTTGCGCAAGGCGTGACCGACGTACACAGCCACATCATCACGTCCGACTTTGTGTCTGCCCTGAAGAAGGAAGGGAAGCTGGCCGACGAGGGGTTCCCTCTGCCGCGATACGACGTGGAGAGTCATCTGAAATGGATGGACGAAGCAGGCGTCGCCACATCGGTCTTGACCCTCGCCGCCCCGCAGCCGGCCTCGGCAGACGTGGTGCGAGAGGCCAACGAGGCAGCAGCCCGCATCAAAAAGGAGCATCCGGGCAGGTTCTTGTTCTGTGCTGCGTTGCCGCTTCCCGATGTGGATGCAGCCATCCGCGAAGCAAAGTATGCGCTCGACACGCTGAAGGCCGACGGCATCAAGCTGGCAAGCAACGTTCAAGGCCAATACCTTGGTGCGCCGGAACTCGACACGCTGTTCGCTTTCCTCAATGAGCGCAAGGCCGTCGTCATCCTGCATCCGCACCGCCCGGAGCCTGTGAACCGCGAAGTGATGACACAGACCCCGCTTGCCATGCAAGAGTACCTCTCGGAGACCACACGTGCCGTGACGAACATGATCAGCCGCAACGTGTTGGCTCGCTACTCGGAGGTCAAGGTCGTGGTGCCGCATTGCGGAGCCTATCTGCCGTTGGCCATGCCCCGCATGAGGTCGCTGGCACCCGTGATGCAGGCAAACAAACTGGTGGGCGACATTGACTGGGAAACCAATCTCCGCACGCTCTACTACGACCTTGCGGGAGCACATTCGCCCGAAACCATACGCCAGATGCTCACCATCACTACGCCCGACCATCTGCTCTACGGTTCCGACTTCCCCTATGCCGCTCCCCATGTGCTCACGCAAAGCCTGGCGAGGATGAAGCAGTACCTGGCAGCAGAGCCTGACCTGGCACCCTTCAGGGAGATGATTCTCTGGAAGAATGCCCAATGGCTCTTCGGACTGACGGACGAGAAGCCATCGGCTGCGACGCACAGGAGCGATTCGGCGATGATAGTCCGCATAGCCGAAATCGAGGTCTATCCGCAGTATCTGGAGGAATACCTCGCGATAGCCAGGGAGGTGGACCGCTTGAGCATCGAGCGCGAACCGGGCGTCGTCTGCCTCTACCCCATGCAGAGCAGCGAGGACCCGTGCCAGATACGCATCCTCGAGATATACGCCTCGGAGGAAGTCTATCAGCAGCATCTCCAGACAGAGCACTTCCAGAAGTACAAGACGGGCACGCTCCACATGGTGAAGAGCCTGAAGCTGCCGCTCATGAAGCCGCTCGACTCCGAGACGATGAAGCAGATATTCATTAAGCAGAACATGCCGTGAACCGTCATTCCCCCTGAAACTGAGGCTACTGCACACAAGGCAAGCCGGACATCACATAGCAAGACAAACCCCCAAAAGCAATAAGACTATGCAAGGAAACTTCTATTATCACAACCCCACCAAGCTGTATTTTGGTGAAGACTCCCTCAACTTTCTCAGGGTCGAGCTGCAGGGCTACGGCCCCAACGTGCTGCTGAACTACGGCAGCGGCAGCGTGAAACGCAACGGCATCTACGACCAAGTGGTGGCCATCCTCAAGGAGGCCGGCAAGACCATCATAGAGAACCCGGGCGTGATGACCAACCCTACGCTCGAGAAGCTCAACGAGGGCGTGAAGATAGCCCGCGAGAACGACATCGACCTCATACTCTCCCTGGGCGGCGGCAGCGTGTGCGACTACTCGAAAGCCGTGGCAGCATCGGTCTTCTACGAAGGCGACTACTGGGACCAGTTCTGGCTGAAACAGCAGAATCCTGCTGCCGACCAGCCTCTGCTGCCCGTAGGCTGCATCCTGACCATGGCGGGAACCGGCTCGGAGATGAACGCCGGAACGGTGATTACCGATGCCGAGCGCACCTTCAAGGTAGGGCATGTGTTCGACGACCGGCTCATGCCGAAGTTCTCCATCCTCAACCCCCGCTTCACCATGACCGTGCCGGAGAACCAGATGAAGGCTGGCATCTACGACATCATGAACCACATCATGGAGCAATACTTCAGCGACTTCGACGACAACACGAGCGACTATCTGGCCGAAGGACTGATGCGCTCCGTCGTCCACAGCAGCCGCATCGCCGTCAAGAACCCGCAGGACTACGAGGCACGCTCCAACATCATGTGGACGGCAACCTGGGCTTTGAACACCCTCATCGGACTGGGAAAGCAGCAGGACTGGATGGTACACATGATCGGCCACAGCGTAGGAGCCTGGACGCATGCACCCCACGGCTTCGCACTCGCCTCGGTGTCGATGGCCTACTACCGTCGTGCCCTGAAGCCCGGACTGCCCAAGTTCGTGCGTTTCGCCAAGAATGTGTGGGGCATCAGTAGCGAAGGACTGACCGACGAGCAAGTGGCAGAACGCGGACTCGAAGCGCTGAAGGACTGGATGCTGGAGGTAGGTCTGCCCCTGACCATCAGCGAACTCGGAGCCACCACCGAGATGATTCCCGGCATCACGGAGACGACCGTCGTCTATCCCGCAGGCTATCTCGACCTGAAGAAAGAGGACATCAGCGAGATTCTGAAAGAGAGCTTGTAGCCTTTCCCACCCTCGGTGCTTTTCTCCCGACAGCTATATCTTTTTAAGCCGCAGGGAGCATCGCCAGTACCACCACGGAGAAACTCCAGTACTACCACGGTGAAACTCCAGTACCACCGTGGTAGTACTGGCGATGCTCCATGAGGGGGTCAGGAGAAGGCCTCTGTTTGCATTTTCATACTTCATACTATATTTTTCAATTTTCAATTTTCAATTTTCAATTATTATTCGTACCTTTGCACCTGCATTTATTGATAACGACCCAACACAATGAGTCCAAACGAACTCAATGAGCTGCTGAAACAGACCGTCGGCCAGCTCTCGGAGCCGGAATCGCTGCACGGCCTCTTCCGCGAAGTCAGCGAGGGCGACCCGCTTCCCTCGGCTCCTGCATTAACCGAGATTATCGATCTCTGCCGTGCCATCCTGTTCCCTGGCTTCTACGGCAAGTCGCTCCTCAGTCGCGAAACACTCCCCTATCACATCGGCGTCAGCCTGGACCGCCTCGGCCACCTGCTCACGCAGCAAGTGCTGGCAGGCCTCTGCTTCCAGAAAGGGACTACTGACTACAGACAACAGGCAACAGAAAAGGAGCAACAAGCACTCCCCCCAAGGGGGAGCGGGGAGGGGGCCAGTACGTGCGAACTAACGGCGAAGGCACAAGCCATAACCGGCGAGTTCATCGCCTGGCTGCCAGAGCTGCGACGCATCCTTGCCACCGACGTCGAGGCCGCCTACAACGGCGACCCGGCTGCCGAGTCGTATGGCGAAATCATCAGTTGCTACCCCGTCATCAAGGCACTCACCTGCTACCGCATCGCCCATGAGCTTCTGCTGTTGGGCGTGCCTCTGATTCCCCGCATCATTACCGAAATGGCCCACAGCGAAACGGGTATCGACATCCATCCGGGTGCCCAGATAGGCCACCACTTCACCATCGACCACGGCACAGGCGTGGTCATCGGGGCCACGTGCATCATCGGCAACAACGTCAAGCTGTACCAGGGCGTCACGCTCGGCGCTAAGAGTTTCACGCTCGACGACGACGGCAACCCCATCAAAGGCATCGCCCGCCACCCCATCCTCGAGGACGACGTCATCGTCTATAGTAATGCGACGGTCCTCGGACGCATCACCCTAGCCAAAGGCACCGTCATCGGAGGCAACGTATGGGTAACGGAAAGCACCAAGCCGGGCGAACAAATCGTACAGGCAAAGAAGCGGAAGAGCCAAGTGGTGCGGCCAGAAGACTGGGGATGCCTGTAGGATAATTGATTTAAGTTTCGGGAGTTATAAGATGAAGTTAAATAGGGAGTTAAGCCTGCTTCGCAGGCAGGAAGTTAAGCACTGCGTTCTGGACGATAGCTTTGGATGTTGACAGCCTTTATGGTATTGTCCTTTTATAACTTCCATGAGCGTAGCGAATTAACTTCCATTTTTACTTCCACTTTAATAGGGGTTAGAGAATACCATCTGTCCTTTACCTGCAACCAAAACCATCCTCTAACCACTAACCTCTAACCACTAACCACTATACAAACAATGCAAAACCCCAAGTGGAACACTCCCGCAAGCAAGGCCGGAGAAGAGTTTGAAATGATAGCCAAGACCTTCCAAGGCCTTGAGACAGTACTGGCAACGGAGCTTATAGACCTCGGCGCCAACAACATACAGTTAGGACGACGCATGGTCAGCTTCACCGGAAACAAGGAGCTGCTCTACCGCGCCAACTTCCAGTTGCGCACAGCCATCAAGATATTGATGCCCATCAAGCACTTCCGCGCCACCTCGGCCGACGAGGTCTATACCGCCGTGCAGGAGATTGACTGGACCAACTACCTGACCAGCGAGACCACCTTCGCCGTGGATAGCGTCGTGTTCAGCACAGAGTTTCGGCACTCTAAGTTTGTAGCCTACAAGGTGAAGGACGCGATTGTTGACCAAATGCGGGAGCGGACGGGAGAACGTCCGAACATCCGCATCACCAATCCCGACCTGCAGCTCCACATCCACATCGCTGAGTACGACTGCACCCTCTCGCTCGACACGAGCGGCGAGAGCCTGCACCGTCGCGGCTACCGGCAGGAGACGGTGGAAGCTCCTCTGAACGAAGTGCTTGCCGCCGGCATTATCATGCTGACGGGATGGAAGGGCGAATGCGACCTCATCGACCCGATGTGCGGCAGCGGCACCATTCCCATCGAAGCCGCCCTCATTGCCCGCGGCATCGCACCCGGCGTGTATCGCAAGGAGTATGCCTTCGAGAAGTGGCCCGACTTCGACCAGGAACTCTTCGACAGCATCTACGAGGATGAGTCGCGGGAGCACGACTTCGAGCACCACATCTACGGCTACGACATCAATCATAATGCTGTTGCCATCGCCACGACCAACGTCAAGGCGGCCGGGCTGAGCAAGGAAATCAGCATCCAGCAGCAGGACTTCGCCGACTTCAAACAGCCAGCAGAGAAGGCCATCATCATCACCAATCCGCCCTACGGCGAGCGCATCTCGGCGCCCGACCTGCTTGGGCTCTACAAGATGATAGGCAGCAAATTCAAACACGACTTTACGGGAAACGACGCATGGGTGCTCAGCTACCGCGAAGAATGCTTCGACCAGATAGGACTCAAGCCGTCGCTCCGCACGCCCCTCTACAACGGAAGCCTCGAATGCGAACTCCGCAAGTACCAGATGTTCAGCGGAAAGTTCAACGACATGCGTGCCGAGGGAGGCGACATCAAGACGGCTCAGGAGCGACGCATGATGGCGGATCGGAAGCGATTCAAGCAACGTCGCGACTTCAAGGAACGCCTCGAGGACGACCCCCGCGACCGCTTCACCCGCAAGAAGGACAGAGAAGACTTCCGCAGAGACAGCAAGAAAGGCGACTTCCGCAAGGACTTCAAGGGCGAACGCAAGGAGTTCAAAAGCGACAAGAAAGACTTCAGAGGCGACAGGAAGGACTTCAGGAAAGACTTCCGCAAACCCTTCGACAAGAACAAACCCGGCAAGAAATATGGAAAGAACCACTATGACGATGAAGATTAAAAGCATCTTACTCCTGCTCCTCATGCTCACCACGACCGGCAACCTCTTTGCTCAGAAACTCTTCACCCTCGAGGAACTCAACTTCGGCGGCAAGAACGCCTCGCAGTTCAGCCCGGAGCGCTGGAAGTTGCGCTGGGAAGGCGACAAACTCGTCGATGCAGCCGACAGGACGGCCGCCACGGTCATCGACCCCAAGACGGGTAAGGAAATAACGGGCGAAACACTCAACCTCGACGCACAGAAACGCAGTCGCCACGAAGGAGAACTGGAGTATTGCAAGGCCTCCGGAGCAGTCGCCTTCCTCCGCGACAAGAACCTGTGGGTCGCAACGGCCGACGGAACGGAGCATCAGCTGTCCGCCGACGGCTCACGCGAAATAGTATATGGACAAAGCGTGCATCGAGATGAGTTCGGCATCTACAAGGGAACCTTCTGGAGTCCCGACGGGCAGCAGCTCGCATTCTACCGCATGGACCAGAGCATGGTGGCCGACTATCCGCAGGTCAACACGTTTGAGCGCGAAGCAACCCTCGCTCCCGACAAGTACCCGATGGCTGGCATGACCTCGCACAAAGTGACGGTCGGCATCTTCTCCCTGCAGACGAAGCAGACCATCTACCTCGACCTCGGCGACCCCACCGACCGCTATTTCACCAACATCGCTTGGGCGCCCGACGGCAAGACGCTCTATCTCTACGAACTCAACCGCGACCAGAACCATACGACGCTCGATGCCTACGACACCACAACAGGCCGCAAGCTCCGCACCCTCCGCGAGGAAAGCTCCGACAAGTATGTCGAACCCCTCCACCCCATCACCTTCCTGCCCTGGGACGACACGAAGTTCATCTATTGGAGCTGGAAGGACGGCTACACTCACCTGTACCTCATGGACACCGAGGGCAAGGAGCTTGGGCAGCTCACCAGCGGGAAGTGGGTCGTCAAGGAACTCGTCGGCTTCTGCCCCACCACGAAGAGCGCCATCATCATCACAAAGGAAGCAGGCGACTTGCAACGCAACATCTACCGCCTCGACCTGAAGACAAAGAAGAGAACCTTGCTCGACAACGGTCGCGGATGCCACTCTGCGCAGCTATCCGCCGACGGGCGTTACCTCATCGACACTTGGCAGGAACCCGATGTGCCGCGTGCCTGTGCCGTAACCGACACGAAGACGGGCAAGCAATCGCTCGTCCGCACAGCCAAAGACCCGTGGGACGGCTGGTATCAACCCATCTTCGAGCAGGGCACCATCCTCGCTGCAGACGGTCAGACGACACTCTACTGGCGCATGGTCAAGCCGATGGACTTCGACCCGAGCCGTAAGTACCCGACCGTCGTCTATGTCTATGGCGGTCCGCACGCCCATAATGTCGAGGCCTCGTGGCACTGGGGCTCGCGCTCTTGGGAAACGTATATGGCGCAGAAAGGCTACGTCCTCTTCATCCTCGACAACAGAGGGAGCGAGGACAGAGGCCGTGACTTCGAGCAAGTTACCTTCAGACATTTGGGCCAAGAAGAGATGAAGGACCAGATGCAAGGCGTGGCATTCCTCAAGACGCTGCCCTATGTGGATGCCAACAGGCTTGGCGTTCACGGCTGGAGCTTCGGCGGGTTCATGACAACATCGCTGATGACGACCTATCCCGACGCATTCAAGGTGGGCGTGGCAGGCGGCCCGGTCATCGACTGGAAGTGGTACGAAGTGATGTACGGCGAACGCTACATGGACACGCCCCAGCAGAACCCCGAAGGCTACGAGCAGACAAGTTGCATCAATAAAGCCAAGAACCTGAAGGGCAAGTTGCAGATTATCATCGGCATGAACGACCCGACGTGCGTCCCCCAGCACAGCCTGCAGTTCTTGAATGCCTGTGCCGAAGCCGGCACGCAGCCCGATTTCTTCGTATATCCGGGCGAAGGCCACAACATGGCAGGCCATAAGAGCGTCCACCTCCACGAAAGGATTACGCAGTACTTCGAAGACTATCTGAAGTAACAAACGAAAAGGATGGCAAGGCTCGCCTGTATAGTGTTGCTTGCATCAATGATGCAAACTGCGTTGTCTGCTGAAGATAACGCGCAGGCCACATGTCCGATTGTGAAATTGGAGGTAGTGCGCATGCCAGACCTTAATGTGCCTCGCATAGGGCACTCGGTGTTCATGGTCAATGGCGAGCCGACGGTGGTGGGAGGCCACACCACGAGCTTTGTGCCCACGACTACAGCCGAATACTTTCGCGACGGGCAGTGGCATCTCATTGAAACAGCTTATCCTCACGACGAAGGCTTTTGTGTGCCGCTCAGTTCGGGCAAGGTTCTCGTTGGAGGTGGTCATGCCGAACCGCTGGGAATAGGACATATCTATTCCATAGAGATGTACGATCCAGCATCACACACCTTTAAAGGCTTCGGTTGCCTCGATACAAAACGGAGCTTCGCAAGTGCCGTGGAGATAGACAGCGGACGTGTGGTCGTCTCGGGAAACTGGTATCAGAACACCGACGACATCGAGATGTTCGACGGCCGAAAGTATTTCCACAGCGTGAAGAAAACGGCGCAGAGACGTTCCAGACCTCATGTGATGCGTATCGCCGACGACGATGTCATCGTTTTCGGCAGTACAGATGAACGCGCAAACCGCTTGGATACGATTATCGTAGACCGCTTGAAGGGCGAACCATTCCTTGTGCCGCTGTTCGAAGAGTGGAAGCCTCTGACAAGCTTAGTTGAGACCGACAGCAGAAACTTCGCTGTTGCGGACGAGCAACACTCATACTCTTATCTTATTCCCGTAGTAAACAAAGAAGGACAAATAGCCATCTGCCGCATCGACAGCACGCAGTTCTCGTTGCTTCCCACCAACGGCCCCATTCCTACAACCTGCAAGGGCAGGCACATCGGCTACCAGTCCTGGCTCGACATCGACCACAGGGCAGGGATTGCCTATCTTTATGGAATTGGCGACATCGACGGTCGAATCTATGTACTCGCCATTGACATTACCAAGACACCTGCCGGTCTGACACTCTTCTACACAGACCCTACAGGCCATCCCGTCTATGGTTATCCCATATTAATGCCTGACGGTAACCTTTTGCTCACTGGCGGCATGGAATGCAACGCCGACTCAACCGTCGATAACTTTACGCCCCATGCTTCCGTTCTCCTGCTTCCTGTCGGTTCTCATCCTGACGGGCAACAGACGAAGGCACGACACAATGCCTGGCTATGGTTGTTGATGTTTCCAGTACTGCTTGTTGGCTTGGCCGTTCTTTTATGGCGGCGCAAGCCAAAGACCGCAGCAGAGGCGACAAGCGACGCTCCTGTTGACAAGAGCAATAGCGATGAAACCTTGATGCTTCGCATTTGCCAGCTGATGGATGAGGAACAACCTTTCCTGAACAGCGAGCTGAAGATATCCGACATTGCCGCAAGTCTTGGCACAAACGTCTCATACGTCTCAGCCTGCATCAACCGCCAGAAGGGATGTCCATTCAGCCAGTTTGTGAACGGCTACCGCATCAATTACGCTAAGGCGATGCTGCGCCACAAACCAGAAAAGAAGCTTTCCGAGGTGTGGACGGCTTCGGGCTTTGCCAACGAAACTACATTCTTCCGCACCTTCAAGACCATCACAGGCATGACGCCAACGGATTGGAAAGCACAAATCGACTGACAAAACAGCAATTGTCAGTCGATTTCTTTATTTTGTTAGTCCTTCTTGCCTGCATTCTGTCTATCTTTGCAGAGCAAACTACATAACTATTTATTACAATATGAAAAAACAACATTTACTTCTTTGCGCATTCCTGCTCACAGCCATGACTGCATGGGCAGACAACAACGACTGGCATTTCTCCATCAACGCAGACGGCACGGCTACCGTTATCTGTTACAAGCACCCTGGAAAGGTGTGGATTAACGGCATGGAGGTTGAAACCTTAGTTACCGACAACTGCTACCGAGGCGATGCCGAGATTCCTTCTGTCACGCCCGAGGGACAGACCGTGACGGGCATCGGCAACGACTGCTTCTATAACTGTACAGCACTCACGTCGGTGAAGATTCCAAACACCATCAAGCGCATCGGCAACACTGCCTTTGAGTATTGCAAAAAACTGAAAGAGATAACCATTCCCTCCAGCGTAGAGGAGATGGGGAGCAATGCAATATGTAACTGCGACAGCATAGAGCGGCTTATCATCGAGGACAGTCCCAACACCATCGAACTGCCGTCGGGCTACGATATGTTCCGCACCCTTCGCGGCCTCAGATACATCTATCAAGGCCGCAACATGGTGTCGCTCGACACATGGAAGCAAGTCTTCCGCAGTATGAACGGCCCCGTCGAGCTTATCGAACAAGGTCCTTTGGTGACGCAGATAGCAGAAGGCGAGTTCGAGGACAACGACAGCCTGAAGACCGTAAGGCTCAGCCCTAACGTGACGGTCATTCCGAAGGATGCCTTTGACAGTTGCGAGTCGTTGGAGACAGTGGAGGCAGGAGCCGTCACCTCCATTGGCGAAAATGCTTTCTCCTATTGCTACGCGCTCAAGGCAACGCCCGGCCTGAGCCACTGCAAGGAAATCCTGGGTGGGGCCTTCGCAAGGTGCAAGTCCATCGAACGCGTGGTCATCCCGGCCAGTGTAGATACCTTGGGCTATGGTGCTTTCTGGCTTAACGAATCTCTGACGGAACTCGTCATCGAGGACTGCGACCGTCCGCTGAAGGTGGGCAGCTCTGGCATGTTCCGCGATTCAGATTCCCACATAAAGAAGGCTTACTTTGGCCGCAACGCAGAAAGCACCAGCTACCTGCAATACGCTATCATAGAGGATAACCCCTCTGTTGAGGAGATTACCTTCGCCGGCTCCTGTTCCTATCTTCGCAGCAGCGAATTTGCGGGCTGCTACTCACTGAAGACTGTCCGTCTGGGCAAGAACATGAAGGACATCCCGCATCATGCTTTCGGCTGGAGCAGTCAGCCTCTCGAACAGCTCACGACGCTTGTCTGCGAAGCCGTTATGCCTCCCGAATGCAAGGACGGCGCCCTGCAAGCCATCGACAAGGAAAAGTGTACGCTCTTCGTGCCTTCCGAAAGCATCGATGCCTACAGGGAGGCCAACGAATGGAAGGATTTCTTCAACATACAGCCTATTGACCGCGAGCCGACGCTGACGCAGGAGAAGCTGTTTGCAGTGCAACTCTCCGACATGCACACTGCTCGCATCTGCCACCAGATAATGCCGGTCGATGACGGCTTTGTGGTTTTCGGAGGTCACACAACGGGCTTCAACATGACGAAGACAGCCGAACGCTACAACATCGCTACCGACAGTTGGAAACAGATGGACATGCTCTTCTTCCAAGACTATGCTGCGGGCATCGTCACCCAAGACGGCAAGATGCTCCTTGCCGGCGGCATGGGCGCGGGCGGCGGCTCGGGTGCCAGTGCACAATGCGAGCTTTACGACCCAAACGACAACACTTTCACCGCTACGGGAAGCATGACGCAGGCTCGAAGCATGGCAACCGCAACAAGAACCAAAAGTGGAAAGATCTACATCAACGGATGCTGGTACAACAGCAGCTACGGTCTGGAGTGCTACGACCCTGAAACAGGAACCTTCTCGAAAGCCGCCAATGGTCTGAATGCCTATCATCCCCTTCTGCTGGCGCTGCGCAATGAACGCATCGCCATCTGCGACGGCAGCAAGATGGTGGTGGCAGAGGATGGCGTGACAAGCGACGTGACAAGCGACTTGCTGACAGAGTTTCCCTTTCTGAAAGGCTGGGACGAGACGCAGACGCAGTACTACCAGCTGGCGGACTATAGCTACATCGTCGTAGGCCGGAGTGCCACCCAGGCCGTACTGCTCAGCATCTACGACGATAACGAAGAGGGCATCAAGGTGACGAAGATTGCCGACCTGCCCATGACGCTCCCCGACAACGAGAACGCAGCGATTGGCTATCATGATGAATCAACGCGTGTGTTCTGCAATAACGCTCGGCGGAAGGTCTATGTGCAGACGGTTCTCAAGGATGACGGCTTTAGTCCTGTCATCGTGGAGTACACCTACCCGACGGTTTCAAGCCCCGAAAGCGGCAATATCGTAGTGTATGCAACAGACAGACGCCTTGCACAGCATATAGACAATGCCGCGTGGACGATGCTGCCCGACGGCACTCTGGTTTCCTCTGGCGGCGGCGACAGCAACTTCGCGCCCCACAGACAATCCTACATCTACGTTCTTGGAGAAAACAATCCCGATGCCATCAAAGACCTTAAAGACCTTAAGGACCCTAAAGACCTTAAGGCCATATACAGTCTCAGCGGCCAAATCGTAAATTGTAAATCGTCAAATAGTAAATTGCCTCGTGGCATCTACATCATCGACGGCAAGAAGGTCGTCGTAAGGTAAACAGGGGCAATCATAGTTATTCACATAATAAACATCACAATCATGAACAAGACTTTCAATTCCCTCAAACTGTCAATGATGGCACTGCTTGCCATGGGACTGTTTACCTTCACCGCCTGCGGTGATGATGACGATGACAACAACAATGTACCCACCACACAAAAGGACTTTTCCGAGCAGTACTTCAGCGTGCAGGGCGGCACTTACCACAATGAGACGATGCCAACATCAACCACCGATCAGACCATCAGCGGCATTAGCATCAGTTCAGAGAAAGGGGGAGCCGTCATCGAAATTGACTCCGACGTGGAATACACCCGCCTCTATGTGGGCGTGGAGGGTGTGCCCGGCTACATGGAATGTGTCCCCACAGCCGTTACCCGTGCGTCAAACTACAGCTACCAAGCCTCTGTGACCTTCAGTTCAAAGGCATCAGAGAAGATGAACATGCAAGTCAAAGGCAAGACCAAGGGCGGCGACATTACGCCTGAATACAGCCAGACCGTCGGGACATTCGGTGCCGACCTCGGCACTAACAACGTAGCTGCAGTCCGCGGCGACTGGCGTTATGTGGAAAATCAAGAGGACGACATGGGCCAAATCTATTATGACTACACATTTCAAGGTTCTTTTGCGTCTGGCAAGATTGCAGACTTCAGGCTGGATCAGTTTGACGATATCGATGCCTGGCGTGTACAAGTAGAAGGACAATACAAGCTGATGGGCAGTACGCTGCGGCTCTATGTCCGCCGTGTCCGCGACAAGACATTCAGCAGCAGATGGACGGAATGGGTCACGAAAGGTGCCTCCAGCTTCATGGGCATGTATCGCATCGACTGGCAAAACACATACAATAAATGGACGGACTATGTGAACGAGGGCGAAGGCAGCGAAATATGGGAGTGCATCGTCAACGATGCCAAGACAGAGATGCAGTGGCGCAGGCTGCAACCCGTTTACAATTATGACTACATATCGGGCAAGACATATGTGTCCTACAACTACTACGAGAACGAACCTATCCGCCATCTGAGGAAGCTGTAAGCCGTCGTCACACTTGACGCAAAGTATAAAAAACGGACGAATCACTTGGTGGTTTGCCCGTTTTTTTGTATCTTTGCAATGGAATTAGTCGTTTAGGAGATTAGTCGTTTGGTGGTTTAGGGATATTACCAGCCGCCACTGCTAATGTTCCCAAACGACCAAAACACTAAACCACTAAACGAACAGACACTATGAAGATTCTATTGTTAGGCAGTGGCGGCAGGGAGCACGCGCTGGCATGGAAGATTGCCCAAAGTGACAAATGCGAGGAACTCTACATTGCCCCCGGCAATGCAGGCACAACGGAAGTGGGCGAGAATGTGCCGATGAAGGCCGACGACTTTGAAGCTATCAAGATGTTTGTGCTGAGGAACCGAATAGACATGGTAGTTGTCGGTCCCGAAGACCCTTTGGTGAAAGGCATCAGCGACTACTTCAAGAACGATCCCGACCTGAAGGACATCCCCGTCATCGGCCCGTCGAAGAAGGGCGCGATGCTGGAGGGGAGCAAGGACTTCGCCAAGGGATTCATGCAGCGGCACGGCATCCCGACGGCCGCCTACCGCACGTTTACCCAAGCCACGGTGGAGGAAGGCATCTCCTTCCTCAAGACCCTACAGCCGCCCTACGTGCTGAAGGCCGACGGCCTCTGTGCCGGCAAGGGCGTACTCATCCTGCCTACGCTCGAAGAGGCCGAGCAGGAACTCCGGGAGATGCTTGGCGGCATGTTCGGCGATGCCAGCAGTCGCGTGGTCATCGAGGAGTATCTGGACGGCATCGAGTGCAGTGTCTTCGTGCTGACCGACGGCAAGAGCTATAAGATTCTGCCCGAGGCGAAGGACTACAAGCGCATCGGCGAAGGCGACACCGGCCTCAACACCGGCGGCATGGGCAGCGTCTCTCCCGTGCCTTTCGCCACGAAGGAGTGGATGCAGAAGGTGGAGGACCGCATCATCCGCCCAACGATTGAGGGCCTGCAAGCTGAGGACATCGACTACAAGGGCTTCATCTTCTTCGGCCTCATCAATACAGGGGCAGGGGGCAAGGAGCAAGGTGCAGGCGAACCCAAGGTCATCGAATACAACGTCCGCATGGGCGACCCGGAGACGGAGACCGTGATGCTGCGGCTGAAGAGCGACATTGTAGATCTCTTCGAAGGCGTAGCCACGGGTACACTCGCCGAGCGGAAGGTCGAGTTCGACGAGCGTGCAGCCGTCTGCGTCATGCTGGTGAGCGGCGGATACCCAGGGGCTTACGAGAAGGGATTCCCCATCATGGACGTCGAGGACGTGTGGGGGAGCATCGTCTTCCATGCAGGCACGGCCATGAAGGACGGCGAACTGGTGACCAACGGCGGCCGCGTCATCGCCATCAGCAGCTATGGGAAGGACAAGGAAGAGGCCTTGGAGAAGAGTTTTGCCAACGCCAAGCTGATCAAGTTCGAAGGCAAGAACTTCCGCCGAGACATAGGGAAAGACCTTTAAGCAACTCATCATATCAATTCATCATTCATCATTCGTAATGACGCCCTGCCCAAAACCTTTGCAAAGGGAACACTTATGAATTATGGATTATGGATTATGAATTAACGTGAGACAAAGCCGGCTCCATAACAAAGTGGCGGGAAGCGAGTGGACGCTGCCCTTCTGCATCGTGGCGGCCACAGCGATGTGGTGGCTGCCGCAGCAGGCCTTCAGTGTGCGTTGCATGTTGGGGCTGGCCTTGTGCCTGCTGACGACCTGCATCGTCATGGAGACGAATGCGCGCCAACACATCATCCGCATCCGCACCCGCATGATGTCGTGTGTCTGGATAGTGCTGGCGGCGAGCCTTGCCTTCATGCACCCCCTGGGCGAACCCCTCGTGGCGGCCGCCCTGCTCCTGACGAGCTATCACCTGCTCTTCCGCTGCTATCAGCGCCACCGGCCGCAGCTGGATGTCTTCCATGCCTTCCTCATGCTCGGCATCGGCAGCTTCTGTGCGCCCGTCATGCTGCTGATGGCCGTCCCCTACTTCCTCTACATCGGCATCTTCCTACGCGCCTTGACGAAGCGGGCCTTCTGGGCCGGATTGATTGGGCTGGCTGTACCCTATTGGTGCTATGCCGTATGGTGCCAGACCATCAGCCATACGGAAATGCACCTGAAGGCACACTTCACGTTCACTCTCTACAAGGATTTTCCGGAATGGCAAGAGGCGTGGCTGTCGATGTCGCTGGCAGCACAAGTCACGGCAGCAGTGGTCTGCCTGCTCAGCATCGTGGGCATCGTCCACTACCTCCGCACGAACTACGACGACAAGATACGCGTGCGCATGTTCCTTTATATATATGTATCGCAGACGTTGCTCCTGATGGCGTTCCTCTGGCTGCAGCCTGCGCATTATCAGACCACGATGGCGTTGCTCACAGCCAGTGCCAGCCCGCTCATCGCGCACCATTTTGCACTCTCGCGAGGCATCTCGGGCACCGTCTTTTTCCTACTTTCTCTGCTGCTCACGGCAGTCATGGCGACCCTGAACCTCTGGCCGGGTTTTGCCACCCTCCTGTAGAGGGGGTTTCACACAGCATGCTGTTCGGGCCGATACTCCACGGAGCGTAAGCCGATGCTCCACGGAGCGTAAGCCGATACTCCACGGAGCGTAAGCCGATACTCCACGGAGCGTAAGCCGATGCAACGTGGAGCGTAAAACCACCCTCCCTTGTGCTTCTTTCCGAAAGGGTTAGTATTTTATTGCTGTCCGGTAAAGTCGGCCTGAAAGGCCATTAAGCTGTCAGCCCAGGGCAACGCCCTGGGTTTTTGGCGCAGAAGTAGATTGCGCCCTGAAAGGGCAAAAGCGTTGATTTTATTGCTTTTGCCCTTTCAGGGCGTGATTTACACATACGTGCTTGTACCCAGGGCGCTGCCCTGGGCTGACAGCTTTCTGCCCCTCCGGGGCGTACCAAGGCCCGAGCAATCTCATCTTGCTCTGAGTGCCGATAATATCGAGGGTGCAGACAATGATGAAAATCTTTTAGCGGACAGCAATATTAGTATTTAACGTGAATTCGACGAAAATATGATTAATGTAAACTTACGGTCTATCATGTGTTAAGCAAACACAAAGACACAAAGACACTAAGTAACAGCCCATGCCATGTAAAGACACAAAGGTTTTGGCTGGGGAAATCTTTGTGTCTTCAGTTCTGCGGCGTAGCTCTCCGTGTCTTCGTGTCTTTGTGTTTGATTGTCCTTTTGTTTTCATCGAACTCACGTTATTTACCAGATGTCCTCCAGTTCTTCGGGGCTGTCATAGACTTCCTTGCTGGTGTATTCGAAGTAGTCCATGTAGAATTCCTTTGCCTCTTGGTCGAGGACGGACTTGAAGCGGATGTAGTAGTTCTGGTGGGGGTAGAGGTAGGCACTTACCATGATGCGGCGCGTCATGTAGTGGAAGGTGCGGATGGAGTTGCTGCTACCGAGCTGGTTTGTCCATGAGTTGGGCGCCTTCATGAAGCCTTTTGTACGCATGGCCTTGTTGACGCGCTCGTCGTACTCCTCGTCGCCTGTGTCTGCTTCCCAGCCCACGTTGGACGGCGTCACCTGGTTGCCGGCCCTCATCTCCAGTCCGCCGAGGCGGAGGTCCATTGGGATGCCGGCCACGGGCATGCTTTCGGGATTGGTGCCGAAATACACTTGTGCCATGGAGCGTACGTAGGAGCCTGTGGCCACGCCGAAGCGTACCTCGTACTGTCCGGCACGCGGCACGGGCGGCAGCTTCATGGTGAAGTCGTAGCGACCGATGATGTTGAACTCGTCGCCCTGCAGGTTGTGGTAGCCCGACATGTAGCCTTGCAGGTAGTAGAAGAGCGTTCCCTCGCGTATCTTAATGCTTTCGATGTAGGGATAGTCTGTGGGGAAGGCCCGCACGTTGGGTGCTCCGTAGGAGTAGTAGGCACAGTTCTGGCGGACATCGTTGTTCATGAGTTCGGGCATGAGGCAGCAGGCGTCGATGCGGATACGCTGGCTTCCCATCTGGTTGCACACGTTCTCGGTGCAGACGAGCAAGTTGTCGATGGGATAGACTATGCCGTTGGCGATGTTGGTGTCGTCTGTTCCAGCTTCGCTATAGGTAAGGATGCGCACGCCGTGGTTCTCTTCGCTCCAGACGGAAGAGCCTTTGAGGGGCGGGAACTGTCCGCTCTCGTGGTAGTCGTTCACGTTTTCGCGAGTGGGTCCGAACTGTCCTCTTCCGTTTCGCAGACGCGGGAAGCGGTTGAGGTAGATGCCGTTGGACTCGCGGCTCTCGTAGGTCTTGAGCAGTCGCGGCAAGCCCATTGTCTGGTAGTAGTCCATGATGGGGATGGTGGGACCCTTGCTGGCGCTGATGTTATAGCCCAGCTCGTTGTAGTGGATGACCAGCTTCTCGCGGCCGATGCGCTGTGGCAGGAGGTGGTAGGTGACGAACTGGTTGAGCACGTTCATCTCGTTGGTGTACTCCGTGTCGTAGCGTGTGCCCTGTATGTAATCGAAGAGGCCGGACTCCTGAAGGAACTTGCAGACGTCCTCCACCGTGATTTCCTCGACCGGTTTCCCCAGCTTCTCTTCCCAGAAGCTGTCGGTCTCGGCGAAGAGCGTGAAGCCGTAGAAGCGGTGTTGCGGTATGGTGCCCACCTGTCCGACCGAGGTGTGTTTGGGGAGATCCTTGACGCCTCCGGTCAGATAGAGCATTTCCCATGCTTCGTCGCGATAGGCGTTGAGGGTATCCACGAGGTTGCATGCGACAATCAGCTTCGACATGACTCGGTAGCCGCTGCCCGTCGTGTTCGCCCACCTGGTGATGAAGTCGCCCATGCGGTCGTTGCTGGGAGCTATGACGCCGTTCACCTGGTGGATGTATCCGTTGGAGAGCATGATGTCGCGGTTCGTGCGGGAGACGAGCGCCTGGCCGTTGATGGAGATGCTGTCGGGGTCGTTTCCGATGAAGACACGCAGTTTGCGGTTGTTCATGTTCGACAGGACGAACTCGTGCTCGTTGAAGGGGAAGTCCTTGACGGTATAGGCTTCCTGGTCGCCGCTGTCGAGGATGCTGTTATAGACGATTACCTTCTTGATGCTGTCCAGGTCGTTGTCGTTCCGGAAGCCTGCCCATGAGGGTTCGTCGATGATGCCCTTTTGGCAGAGCGTGTCGAGGTAGGACTGGATGGCGTCGTTGGTGGGAGCGAACACGGTGTAGTGCCCTCGGGCCGACATCAGCTGCTTGAGCGTGGTCTTGGACACCACGCTGACGGGCATCTCGCCCAGCAGGCGTACGTACTCGCTATAGTAGTCCTTACTTTCGAGGTACTGCGTGATGGTTTTTCCCTCAAAAACATAACGTGCCGATGTGTCGATGTCTTCTGTGCAAGCCACCAGGGCCAACAGCATGGCAGCTGCCATAAGTAGTTTTTTCATTCGAAAAGATCTGTTTGCGAAGCGCCCGTCGGAGGGCATCGCAGGTTAATGAATCTGTCAGTTTTAGCAGGGTTGCAGGCCGGAAAATGCTTCCGAACATACACTCCCGCCTGCAAATATACGATTTTTTTTTATAATGTGAACATTTTTGCCGCATAATTATTAAAAAAATTTAATTTGGTGTGTTTCGGACTGCACCCAGTTCTGGCGGGACTGTTGTCGGCGAGAAGCGAATAAAGGCACTTGCTATGCCGACAATCACGGCCTTGCGAAGCCAATAGTCCGGGCTGGTTCCTACGCGCCCGATGAGTGCAAGGATTGTCAATACTTTTCGCATATCGACACGTTCTGACGGCGTTTTTTCGCGTCTGCGGCACTTTGGTTCACCGAGAGCGGGAAATGGGCTTATTTTGAGTCGCCGCTGAAAATCAATGGGTTGCAAGGGAGGATTTTGCGGAGGCTTGTTAAGAAAGTGTTGGAACAGCATGGCATGCCGTCATACAGAGCAAAGAATGAAGGGGAAAATTGAACGTGGAGAGGGGGAAGTTAACGTGGAGGAAAAGGCGATGCAACGTGGAGAATCGGCCGACACAACGTGGAGCATCGGAAAAGAAGGCGTGCTGCGTCGTCCGATTCCCCTTGCAGCAGTACAAAGTCATGTCGCGATTTTTCGGGAGTATATGCTGGGGGATGGAGGCAAGTCACCGGCCGCGAAGCTCCATTTCCTGCGGAGAATAATCATTCTACGGAGCCTATGGAGCCAAAGGAGAAAGGCGACGAAGTAACGAAAGCGTCAAAGGAGGCAACAAGCCAAAGCACCGAAGGCGCGGAAGATCACAGACGGGGGTGAACCCCCCGGTAATGGCGCAACGACACGAAAAGTCCCGAAGGGACGACAGACCACAGACGGGGGTGTAACCCCCGGTAACGGCGCAACGACACGAAAAGTCCCGAAGGGACGAAAGAAACCTAAGCAAGTTGTTATCAAATAAGTTAGATATTCTGTCTCCCCCTCGGGGCTTCCATAACTGACTTATTCCTTGCCGGGGGTTTCACCCCCGTCTGTGGTCTCTCGTGCCTTCGGCACTTATTTAGCAGACGCAAAAGAAAAAAATTTCTCTTTTCCTTTTGCTTTTCGCTCACTTATTCGTAACTTTGCAGGCATGAAGCCCTCTTTAGTCGATATTCCTGTGCTCATTCTGTTCTTCAACAGGCCGCAGCAGCTCAGCCAGGTCTTTGCCCAGGTGCGCAAGGCCCGTCCCTCGCGGCTCTTCCTCTATCAGGACGGCCCGCGCTCCGATGCCGACATGCCCGGAATCCTTGCCTGCCGAAAGGTGGTGGACGAGGTGGACTGGGAATGCAAGGTCGAGAAATTCTATCAGGAAAAGAACTTCGGATGCGACCCTTCCGAGTTCATCTCGCAGAAATGGGCTTTCAGCCAGGTCGATAAATGCGTCGTGCTCGAGGACGACGACGTGCCGGCCGTCAGCTTCTTCAGCTTCTGCAAGGAGATGCTCGACCGCTACGAGAACGACCGGCGCATCACGATGATAAGCGGCTTCAACGTGGAGGAACAGACAGCCGACGCAGAGGGCGACTACTTCTTCACCACGAACTTCAGCATCTGGGGCTGGGCCTCGTGGCGACGCGTCGTGGACCAATGGGACGAACACTACACGTGGCTCGACGACCCCGTCGCCGTCCGCCAGCTGGAGGAACTGATACGCGAGCGCGGATACCGCGACGACTTCCTGCCCATGTGCCGAAAGCATCGTGAGCAAGGCAAAGCGTTCTACGAGACCATCTTCTGGTCGCACATGCTCCTCTCCAACGGCCTCGCCATCGTGCCCCGCAGGAACATGATAAACAACCTTGGCGCCACAGCCGACAGCACCCACTTCGGAGGCTCGCTCGAAACGATGCCCAAGGGCTACCGACGCATCTTTACGATGAATCGCTATGAGCTCCCCTTCGGAGTGAAGAGTGAAGAACGAAGAGCGAAGAATGAAAGTAACAAACAGGGGGCAGAAGGAAACTCTGATTCTACACTCTTCACTCTTCACTCTTCACTCGCTCATCCGCCCTTCGTCGTAGAGCACGTGGCCTATCGCCACCGCGCCTATCGCATCATGGGATGGATGTCGCCGATGACAAAAACAGCCCGTTCCATCGAGGAATTATGGCTTAACCTGCGCTACGGCAACTTCAAGTACATCTTCAAATCCATTCGCAACCGCATCAACAAATGGATGGGGAAGGAGGCATACCGATGAAAGTCCTGCTGGTCAGCACAAGCGAAGGCGGCGGAGGCGGCATAGCAGCACGTCGCCTCTTGGAGGCCCTCTGCAAGAACGGCGTGGAGGCCAAGATGATGGTGCGCGACAAGCAGTCGGCCGACCCTCGCGTCGTCAAGGTGGGTAGCAGGCTGCCGAAGATCATCGAACGGCTCGCCATCCTGCCCCGTTGCGGTTTCCGGCACTCGCAGCTCTGGCAAACGGACATCGCCAACGTGGGCATCGGCATAACAGGCACAAGAGAGTTCCGCGAGGCCGACGTTGTCCACCTGCATTGGGTGTGTCAGGGAATGATTTCTCTCGATGAAATGGGCGAAATTCTAAGCAGCGGGAAGCAAATCGTATGGACGCTTCACGACGAATGGCCCTATCTCGGCGTCTGCCATTACCGTGGCGAATGCAAGGAAAAGGAGTGCCGCAAGTGTCCGCTTCTCTGCGGCTCCTTACCTTATTATATATATAAGAAGAAGCACGCCATGTACGGGCAATGGCATCCCACCTTCGTCGGATGCAGCCAATGGATTACCGACGAAGCCCGGAAAGCCATGCCAGCAGAGCGCGTGGAGCACATCAACAACTGCATCCCGTCCGCCCTCTTCCGTCCCATCGACATGCTGCAGGCACGCAAGGCCCTCGCTTTGCCGACGGACAAACGCTTGCTCCTCTTCTGCAGCCAAAAGGTGACAGACGAGCGCAAGGGCATCGCATACCTTGCCGAAGCACTTGAACGACTCCACAGGGACGACGTGCATCTGGCTATCGTCGGCAAGGACTCCGAACAGATTCCGTTGCCCGGCAACCTGAGCATCACGCGCTTCGGCTCCGTCGGGGAAGAAGCGATGCCGACACTCTACAACGCTGCCGACGTGTTCCTCACGCCAAGCCTGCAGGACAACCTGCCCAACACGATAGCCGAAGCCATGAGCTGCGGCACGCCCTGCGTAGGCTTCGATATCGGAGGCATACCCGAAATGATTGACCACAAACAGAGTGGCTACGTGGCTCGCTACCGCGATGCCGCCGACCTGGCAGAAGGCATCCGCTACGTCCTCAGCCACGACCTGCGGCAAGCCGCTTGCGAAAAGGCTGCCAAGGCTTTCGACGAGGCACACGTAGCACGCCAATACATAAGCCTCTACACTCAGTCAGACTACTCCGAGCATTCAGAATAATCAGACTACTCCGAAAGAACATGAACCCCCTCATCACCATAGCAACCGTCACCTACAATGCCGAAGCCACGCTGGAGCGCACGTTGGAGAGTGTAGCCCAGCAGGACTATGCCCGCATAGAGCACCTCATCATCGACGGCTGCTCTACAGACCACACGCTTTCCCTCGTCGGACGATACGTCGAACAGAACCAGGCACGCCACAACATACGCCTCATCTGCGAACCGGACAACGGCCTCTACGACGCTATGAACAAGGCTCTGCTCAATGCCACAGGCGAGTACATCGTGTTCCTTAACGCAGGCGACCGCCTTCACAGCACCGACACCATCTCCGCCATTGCACGGCAGACGGGCTGGGTGAAAGGCGACCACAGGCATCCCGCCATCCTCTACGGCGACACGCATCTGGTCGATGCCGAAGGAAACTTCTTGCGTCGCCGCCGGCTCACACCGCCGGAAGAACTGAAGTTCAAGTCTTTCCTCGACGGAATGCGCGTCTGCCACCAGTCGTTCTACGTCCGCACAGACCTTGCCAAGCAGGAGCCTTACGACCTCCACTACCGCTTCTCCGCCGACTTCGACTGGTGCATCCGCCTCATCCTCCTTGCAGCAAAGCGACGACTAAGGATAGTCAACACGCAACTTGTGCTCACAGACTACCTCAACGAAGGCATGACGACACGCAACCACCGCGCTTCGCTCATGGAGCGTCTGCACATCATGGCGCACTACTACGGCTGGCCCGCCACCGTGCTACGGCACTTCTGGTTCATCGTCCGGGCAGTTATTAAAAGGTGAAAAAGTGAAAAGTGAAAAGTGATGCTGTTGCCTTACTACCATAAAGATGTCATCGAAGCCGGATGCGACGAAGCCGGTCGCGGCTGCCTGGCAGGGCCGGTCTTTGCTGCTGCTGTCATTCTGCCCCAAGGGTCAATGGACGACGGTCCGTGGTCCATGCTGAACGACTCCAAGCAGCTCAGCGAGAAGAAGCGTTATGCCCTCAGGGAAGTCATAGAGCGAGAGGCACTTGCCTGGGCAGTGGGCATCGTCACAAACGAAGAGATAGACAAGGTCAACATACTCCGTGCCAGCATCTTGGCCATGCACCGTGCCCTCGACCAGCTCGAGCTGCGACCGCAAGAAGTCATCGTCGATGGCAACCGCTTCATGCCGTACAAGGACCTTCCCTACACGACCATCGTCAAAGGCGACGGCAAGTACATGAGCATAGCCGCAGCAAGCATCCTGGCCAAAACGTACCGCGACGACTTCATGCTGAGGCTTCACGAGGAGTTCCCCGCTTACCATTGGGACAAGAACAAAGGCTACCCGGCCCCCGCCCACAGGCAAGCCATCCGCCAGCACGGCACAACGCCCTATCACCGCATGACCTTCAACCTGCTCGGCTCGCCGCAACTGGAGTTCGACTTCAGCCCTTAAACCTCTGTGGCCCCATAGGTCTCATTGGCCTCATTAGTCCTATAAGCACCATTAGCCCCATTAGCCTCATGGCCCCATTAGTCCTATAAGCCCCATTAGCCCCATAAGCCTCATCAAACTTAAAACTCTCAAATATGAAACGACAACTATTACACTTCACTCTTCTGCTGCTGGCATGCCTTGCCGTGCAAGCACAGGAACTCAAAGTCTGCACTTACAACTTGCGGTACAAGAACACAAGCGACACCAATGCCGGCAACGGCTGGAACACGCGCCGCACTTACCTCATCAACTTCGTCAACTTCCAACAGCCCGACTTGCTTGGCGTTCAGGAGGCAGTAAAGTCGCAGATGACCGACATGGCGAGCGGACTGAAGGACTATGCCTACATCGGCGTAGGCCGCGACAACGGCATCGAGAGCGGCGAGTACTCAGCCATCTTCTACCGTACGGAACGCATGGTGCTCCTCGACAACGGCGACTTCTGGCTGAGCGACACGCCCTGGAAGCCCTCGAAAGGCTTCCCAAGCAAGGGAGGCTCCACGACCTACAGCCGCATCTGCACTTGGGGAAAGTTCTTCGACAAAGCCACCGGAACAGTCGTCTATCACTTCAACACGCACATGGACCTCGACGAGACGAACCGGCAACAGTCCTTCTTCCTGATAAAGCAAAAGCTGGAGGAGATTGCAGGCAAGGACTTCAGGAACGCGCCCATCATCATCTCGGGCGACTACAATGCGGTGCAGACGGGAGAGACCTACAAGCTTTTCTACAACTCAGGCTTCCTCTTCGACTGCTTCGCCCGGGCCAAGCAGAAGTTCATCACTAATGGCACATGCCCCGGCTTCAACGCCAACAACTACAGCTCCGTGGGCAGCGAATACCGACGCATCGATCATATCTTCGTGACACGCGCCTTCACTGTCGAGCACTATGGTGTGCTCAACCCGTGCTACTACTCTACGTCGGGTTCGGCAGAATACAACGAGAGGGCCTTCTCCGACCACAGTCCCGTGATAGCCAAGCTTACACTCAGGACTCCCGAGATGGCTGAGCTTGACACCACCCTGCCGCCCGCCATCGACAACATCTTCCAGATCTCGTCCGCCTCAGAGCTGCAAGCCTTCTCGCGCATTGTCAACGGCTTGGGAGGATATGCCCAGAACAGCAAGGCCAAAGCAGTGCTGACAGCCGACATCGACTTGGCGGAGGCGGACGAATGGGTTCCCATAGGAAGAAGCAGCACGCCGTTCAGCGGGACGTTCGACGGGCAGGGACATTCCGTCCGCAACCTCGTCGTCAACACCCACAGGGACAACTACGGACTCTTCGGCAAGACAACGGGTGCCACCATCCAGAACTTCAGCATCGAAGGGAACGTCACCTGTGCCGACGGCACGGGCTATGGCACGGTGGGATGGTCGGAAGGCAGCACCATCCGGGGCGTCCACTCCGCCCTCAACATTGCCAGCACGCAGGTTTCCCACCACATCGGCGGCATCGTGGGCAGCATGCGTTCCGGCACGAAGGCCGTAGGCTGCTCCTTCAGCGGCACGATAACCGACACGGCCGGCACTACCGACTGCTTGGGCGGCATTGCGGGCTACACCAACGAGAACTGCGCGGTAGAGGACTGTGCGAACTACGGAAGCATCACTTTCACTGATGCCGAAGCCTATGCCGGCGGCATCATCGGCTATGTGAACAACAACACCTTCGCCGGCGTTAAGAACAGCCTCAGCGTGGGAACCATAGGGATGGACGATGGCACGCCAACCTACAGCGGCGCCATCGGCGGCCGCATACGTGCCCATGCTGCTTCGGCCTTCCAGAACAACTACTGGCTCGAGGGCAGTGCAGCCGCAGTGAGCGGAGAGAACCTCGTGGAGGCCACACAGGTGACGGCCAGTCAACTTGCCAGCGGCGAAGTGTGCTACAGGCTGAACGGCGACCAAACGGACATCAGATGGTATCAGATACTGGGCTACGACCCCTATCCCTTGCTCCACGAAGACCATCTGAAAGTGCTTTGCAAGGACGGCATCTACTACAACGACGACCCGGACAACATCAGGGAGCAGAAAGACGCTCCGGGCCTTGAAGCACCCATCTTCAACCTGGCAGGCCAGCGCCTCCAGAAGTTACAGAGAGGCATCAATATCGTAAACGGCAAGAAAGTCCTCTTCTGAACCATTATCCCTCTTCCTTAATCCTTAACAACAATAGCTATGAAACGCAACATATTATTCTTCATCATATCCCTGATTGCCTGCTGCGCACAGGGTCAGGAACTCTACATCGGCAGCTTCTACGTCACTTCCACCGAGGAGGAGAAGCTCTACGGCGACGGCGGCGACAAGTGGGCAAACCGCATGCCCGTCATCTGCGACATGCTGAACTTCGAGAACCCCGACGTGATGGGCTTGCAGTCGCTGACCGACTCACAGCTCTCGTCCATATCCAAACGCATGACAAACCATGATGTGGCGGGCAACATCCTCTACAACAAGAAGACTCTCACGCTGCTCGCAAGCGGGACAGTGGAGAACCTTCTGGAAGGCAGCACCTGCACTTGGGCGAAGCTGCAAAAGGGTGAGACAGCCTTCTGCGTCTTCAACATGAACTTCTCGACCATCGAAAGCGAAGCCAGCTCAGCGCTGACGCGCGTCATCACGGTCATCGGAGAAGTCAATACGGAGAGCCTTCCCTGCTTCGTCGTCGGCAAGATCGGCACGAACGAGAGCACGACTGTCTATACTCGTCTGAATGCCCGCTACCCCGACTGCAAGACGAAAGCCTCTGTCGTCAGTGCGGAATACGGCACCTACTCGGGCTTCGACCTCGCCGCCAACCACGGCTCCGAACGCTTTGACTTTGTTTTTGCCTCCAAGAATGTGAGCGTCAAGGCATACGGGCAACTGGAGTACGGCTACCTCACCCAAGAGTCCGACGGTTCCTACAAGCGCCGCCAACCCTCCACCCACTTCCCCGTCATGGCGAAAGTCACCCTGCCGTAAGCACATACCCCACCCCTAACCCCTCCCCTTAGAAGGGAGGGGGACCGCGGATGAAACACACACCCCACCCCTAACCCCTCCCCTTAGAAGGGAGGGGGACCGCCGCGAAACTCCCCTCCCCTCGAAGGGGAGGGGTTGGGGGTGGGGTTCCACTGACGCAACAGCAACTTCCTCCACAGCACCACACACTAACCACAAACAAACATGCACTACAACACCGCCAAAGCAAACAGCATAGAGCAGAAAGAAACACGTAAACAACTTCGGAATAACGCCACCTCTTCTGAAGCATTACTGTGGAAAGCTCTGCGAGGGCGCAACGCAGGCGGTTATAAGTTCCGCAGGCAACAAGGCATCGGGAGCTACATCCTTGACTTCTATTGCCCTGAACTGCGACTGTGCATCGAATTGGACGGCAGTTCGCACGACCACAAGTACGAATACGACGAGAGAAGAACAGCCTTCCTGAACGAACAGGGAATAAAGGTGGTGAGGTTTCATAATGAGGTGGTGCTGGCTAATGTTGATGCCGTTGCAAGGGAGATAGTTCGCATCGGGAGGGAGATACAAGGGAAGACTGATACTTAATACCCCACCCCTAACCCCTCCCCTTAAAAGGGAGGGGGAAAGCGGATGAAACACACACCCCATCCCTGGGCCATCAACTTAAAAGGGAGGGGAAACGCCGCGAGAACAGATACCCCACCCCTGGCCCCTCCCCTTAAAAGGGAGGGGAAACGCCGCGAAACTCCCCTCCCCTCGAAGGGGAGGGGTTGGGGGTGGGGTTCCACACTGCTTTGCTCCTTTGGCTCCTTTGGCTCCGTAGAGCTTTTTGTTACTTTGGAGACTATGGAGGATATAGACACCCCACCCCTAACCCCTCCACTTAAATGGGAGGGGAAACGCCGCTGAGTGGTTTTTCTTCGGCCTGCTATACTTTCAAAATGTAAGCAAAACGGCCTTTTTGCTTACACTCCGATTTTCGAGAAACGCGTCAGAATCGCCTGAAATCGCCTCCGCCGCACTTTTCTTCGTCCGGACAAAAAGAATGGCTCAAATCGAGCACACTTTCGTATTGCACTAATCCTAAGGCGGTTATTTCCAATTCTCAACTTTCAATTTTCAATTCGCAAGTGCCGCTTTGCCATGCAGACATAGCAATCCGGCCACTTTTCTGCCGTTTTTGCACACTTTCTTGCTGACAGAATCCGCCAACGTCTCGTGCAGAAATCGCAAACACTCCGTGGAGCATCGGCCGAAACAACGTGGAGCGTGGGACGATGCTACACGTCGCATCGCCGAAAACACCGTTTTGCGAGGCTATTTCCTGCACTTTATGGAGTGTGCAAAAACTGACCTTTTGACAATGTTTCCGACGAAACACTTTCTTTTTGTCAGTGCCATCCCGAGTTGTCAATTTAGCGAAATTAGTCCGAAATGCGACCTTAAATTAATGCAATCTTGTCTTTTTTCGACACAATTTTAGCAGTGCGAAGACAAAAATAATATATTTAACAGAAATTAACAACGCAACATATACATCATTAATACAAAAAAAGTTAAATTTGCAAGCACGAAGATAAATTTACAAAAACATTAATAACACTAATTTTAAACCTTAAACAAACATGAAACAAAACTTCTACTCTCTTCTCCTGACTGCCCTGCTGGGCATGACAGGACTGAATGCGTGGGCACAATCAGCCACGTATGAGATTGGCAGTGCCGCAGACCTTGTGGCATTTGCTCAAGCAGTGAACGGCGGCCAGACAGGCGCCAATGCCGTCCTGACCGACAACATCGACCTCGATGGCACAACGTGGACGCCCATTGGCAACGCCGATAAGAAGTACACTGGCACGTTTGACGGCCAGGGCTACGCCATCTTGAACTTCGAGTACACGGCTACGTCTGACTACAACGGCTTGTTCGGCTACATCAGCAATGCAACCGTCAAGAACTTCAGCATCAGCGGCACACTAACATCCGACGGCTACACGAAGAACGGCGTCGTAGGTTGTGCCACAGGCACATCAAAGGTTACAGGCATTCACAGCTCGATGGCCATCAATGTAGCGAACTTCAAGGCTCACACCGGCGGCATAGTCGGAGGCGACAATGGCGCTACGACCGACAAGATTGTCGTAGATGGCTGCGAATTCAGCGGCACGCTGACACACAGCGGCACTGGTGACTGTCAGGCAGGCATCATGGGCTACACAGGCTACAGCACCATCCGCAATTGCATCTTCAGCGGCACCATCAACGGCGAAAACAACAAATACGGCGGCATCCTGGGCTACAGCAAGCAGCCTTCCTTTGGCGGCGTACAGAACTGCCTCTCTATCGGTAAGATTGTGGCAGCCGATGGTTGCACCACTGCTGCCGCCATCATCGCCAACTTCAACGGCGGCACAACTTCAAACGTAAAGAACAACTACTACTGCCTGCAGGAAGGTTCCACCACCACCATCGCCATCGGCAACAAGGCTTCCAGCTGCGAGGCTCCTCATGCTGTCACAGCCGAAGAGCTTGCCAGCGGCGAGGTCTGCTACCTGCTCAACGGCGACCAGAGCAACCTTGTCTTCTATCAGACGCTCGGCACGGACGAGGTGCCCTCGTTAGATGCAAGCCGGAGCATCGTCTATCTCGCAGGTCAGACGCATTGCGACGGCACTCCCTACGCCAGCGTATCAGGCTATTCCAACACTGCGAACGTGCAGGACGACCACCAGAATGTTGATGGCTTCTGCTCTTATTGCGGTGCCTTCATCGAGGACGGCCTGACAGCAAACACCGACGGCTACTACGAGATTTCGAACGCCACACAGCTCCAGTGGTTTGCTGCCAAAGTGAACAGCGGCGACATGACTGTAAATGCCATCCTGACAAACGACATCGACATGTCAACCCTCTCAAGCTGGTCAGCCATTGGCGACTGGGGATCCACTCCCAACGGCACCGCTTGCTTCAAGGGCCACTTCAACGGACAGGGATTTGCCATCAATAACTTCAACTTTACCGCTACACGCAATTACTTTGGTCTCTTCGGCGTCATCTCTACAGGCGCACTCATTGAGAACTTCAGCATCAGCGGTAGCATCAGCAATTCAGGCTATCAATATGTCGCCGGCGTCGCGACTTACGCCCGAGACGAAAACCCCACAATCCGCAACGTCCGCAGCTATGTCAACATAACCAGCACTTACGAGGGTGGCAGACACGGCGGTATCTTGGGAGGTTCCCTGAACGGAACAGTAAAAGTTGACCATTGCGCTTACTTCGGAACGCTCAAAGTTCCTGCAACAGGTAACTTTGGCGGCATCGTGGCCTACGTCAACAACAACACCGATGCTCACCTCGATTTAACCGACTGCCTGTTCGACGGAAAAATCGAATACAACGGTAGTGTTACCAATCCCAGTTGCGCCTGCGGCGGCATCATTGGATACAACAATAAAGGTTTAGCTACTATCAAGGATTGTCTGTCTTTGGGATCCATCACTACCGACGTCCGCGGACAAATCTTCGGCCTGCTCAACGGTAACAACTCCAAAGTCTATAACTGCTACTATCAAGGCGATTATGCCAACTATTCCACAAGCGAAGGTACTGCAAGTCCTATGGAAGCCACGCTCGTTACTGAAGCCAAACTCCAGAGCGGCGAGATTGCTTTCCTGCTGAACGAAAGTGTCAGCGGCGGCACAAATTGGTATCAGCAGATAAAGAACATGGCCTTCGCTGCCGAGAAGTACGTCGTAACCACCAACGGCACACCGCGTGACCCGCAGACGGCCAACGTCACTTTGGTAGGCGAAACGGACGGCACCTACACATTCACCCTTCCCAACTTCGTGCTCCATACTAACATGGCAGACCTTCCAGTGGGCGACCTCCGCCTCGAAGGCATTACCATCAAAGACGACGGCACGTTCAGCGAAGACAACACCTTCTCCGTGCCCGACGAGAACATACCTTCCTTACTCGGGTCGTACAGCGCCAAGCTGAAGAACGTCGCCTATACGCTCGACGGCAAAGTCAATGGCGACAGGCTCTATGCCACCATCGAGGATATCAGCATCGAACTGGGATCTCCATTCCCTGCTTACCAGATTACCATCGAAGTAGGCACGGACGACTTCGTAGCTCAGGCACCGACAGGCGACGCATATCCGAAGCCCTACGGCACAAGCCTTGTCTATGCCAACGGCTCCTTCAAGTGCGACATGACGCCCAAGGAAGGCTCCGACGTCATCTACAGCAACGTCAATGCAACCTTCGTGGATGATCACACCTTCGTCAGCGGCTTCTGCTCCGTCTGCGGCACCCTCAACGAGACATGGCTGACACCTAATGCCGACGGCGACTTCGAGATTGGCACACTCGCACAGCTCAAGTGGTTCGCTGCATACGTCAACCAAGTTAACGCCTCTGCCAACGCCATCCTGACAGGCAACATCGACATGGAAGGCATCGAATGGACTCCCATCGGCAACAGCAGCGTAGCCTTCACCGGCAAGTTCGACGGACAGGGGAAGAGCATCACCAATTTCGCGGGAACAAGCACAGGATACTTCGGCATCATAGGTTATGCTAACGGAGCTACCATCAAGAACTTCAGCGTTGAAGGCACCATGACGGTTAACTCAGGCACTGGCTCAGGCGTTATCGGTTGGGCGGCAAACAGCACCGTCTCCGGCATACACTCCACACTGAACATTGCTGTTCCAGGCGATGACGCACACCATGCGGCTGGCGTGGTTGGTTCTTGCCAGGGCGGCAACACCGTAAGCGGTTGCTCCTTCGCAGGTACTTTGACCGTGACAGGCAACACACGCGACTGCTTCGGCGGCGTTGTAGGTTACTTCAAGAACGACAACCTGACGAACTGCGCCAACTATGGCACACTCTCCTACACCAGGAACGACGGCTATGTGGGCGGCGTCGTAGGCTACATCAACAACGCAGATGCACACATCACGAACTCCCTTGCCACAGGCACAGTCACCTATGCAGGAGAAGGCACACCCTCTTACGGCGGCACACTCGTCGGCCGTCTGGCTAACCACACCGCTGCTAACTTCAGCAACAACTACTGGCTGACGGGTACTGCTCCCGAAGGACGTGGCAGCGGCGGAAACACCATCGCAGCAAACCAAGAAGTGACAGCAGAGCAGATCGCCAGCGGCGAAGTTGCCTACCTGCTCGGAGCAGCATGGAGCCAGCTTCTCGGCACTGACGCCAACCCCGTACCGGGCAGCAGCACTCCCGTCTCTTATGTGGGTGCAGCAGGCTATGCCACTCTCTACGACACCACGACAGGCTACAACCTCAACGGCGATGTCAAGGCTTACGCTGCCGTGCTCAACAACACATGGCTCGAACTCAGCGAGATTCCGAGCATCCCCGAAAGCACTCCCGTTGTCCTGAAGGGCGGCTACTACAACAAGCTGGCTGCCGACTTGCCCGCCATCAACGTGGCCAACGACCTCAAGGGCACAGATGCTGACACCGCTGCCGACGGCTCGATGTACATCCTCGCAAACGGTGCCGACGGCATTGGCTTCTATCTGGCCACAGGCACCATTCCCGCTGGCAAGGCTTACTTCCAAAGCACAAGCGGCGTGAAGACCTTCTTCTTCGAGGGCGACGATGCAACCGGCATCAATGAAGTCAATGGTCAATGGTCAATGGTCAATGGCCAATCAATCTACAGCCTCGCCGGCCAGCGCATCCAGAAGATGCAGAAAGGCATCAACATTGTCGGCAAGAAGAAAGTGCTCTACTAAAACTCTATTCTAAACCTCTATTCGGTTCGGGCGGATGCTGTGTCTGCCCGGACCGAACACCATACTACTAACAACCATTCTTCAAAAACTAAAAACTCAACAAGATGAAACACAAACTCTACTCTCTATTCTTTACTGCCCTGCTGGGCATGTGGGGAATGCAAACGTGGGCACAAGAGCTGTCCACCACAGAGATTGACGGCGTCACCTACTATGAGATTGGCAGTGCCGCAGACCTCGTGGCTTTCGCCGACCTGGTGAATGACGGCGAGCCAAGTGCCAATGCAGTACTTACGGCTGACATCGACCTGACAGGTGCCACAGCTACCGGCAACTGGCTTGCTCCCATCGGCTACAACGGCGTACAGTACACTGGCATCTTCGACGGCCAGGGACACGCCATCACGAACTTCGAGTACGAAGCCACCGACAAGTACAACGGCTTGTTCGGCTACGTGAATGGCGGCACAGTAAAGAACTTCAGCATCAGCGGCACACTGACTTCGAGCTTCGACAAGAACGGTGTAGTCGGCAATCTGAATGGTTCGGCTGTAGTCAGCGGCATCCACAGTTCGCTCACCATCAATGTGTCTGAGTGCAAAGCACATTCCGGCGGCATCGTCGGCGGATGCGAGACGAACTGCTCCCCCCTCATTGAGGGCTGCGAATACAGCGGAACGTTGACACACAGCGGCCTTGGCGACTGCCAGGCAGGCATCGTGGGCTACACTTATGGAGGCACTATTCGCAACTGTATCTTCAGCGGAACGATTATCGGCGAAAGCAATAAGTACGGCGGCATCTTAGGCTACTGCAAAGTTCCGAGCTTTGGCGGCGTACAGAACTGCCTGTCCATCGGCAAGATTATTGCAGACGAAGGTTGTACGACAGCTGCTGCCATCATAGCCAACTGGAACGGCGACAAGACGGCAAACGTGACGAACAACTACTACTGCCTGCAGGAGGGTTCGACCACAACCATCGCCATTGGCAACAAGGGCGCCAACTGCGAAGCTCCCGTCCTCGTGACTCCCGAGCAGCTGGCCAGCGGCGAGGTCTGCTTCAAGCTGAACGCCAACCAGCCTGTCATCGCTTTCTATCAGACTCTGCCCGACGACGTTCTGCCTGTTCTTGACGCTTCTCATGCCCGTGTCTATATGAATGGTCACATCCATTGCAACGGCGACACCTACGAAGACGGCACAATCTTCTCCAATCAGGACCAGGGAATCGTCCAGGACGACCACGACTTCGTTGACGGCATCTGCTCTTATTGCGGCCTCTTCAACGAGAACTTCTTCAGTCCCAATGCCGACGGTTTCTACGAAATCGCCAATGCCAATCAGCTCTTATGGTTTGAGGGTCTCGTCAATGGAGGCACTTATGATGCCAACGCCATCTTGACTGCCGACATCGCCCTGACGAAGAGCTGGACCACTCCTATCGGCACGAGCGATGCAAAGGCCTATAAGGGCATCTTCGACGGCCAGGGGCATAAGATTACAGGCTTCGATGCAACAAGCTCAGGGATTGGCGGTTTCTTCGGTGCAACCAATGGCGCAACCATCCAGAACTTCAGCATTAGCGGCACACTGACTGCTACGGCAGGAACAGGCTCAGGCGTTGTAGGTTATCCCGCAAACAGCCGCATTGCTAACATCCACTCCACTTTGGCCGTTACTGTTCCCGTAAACGGCGTGCATCATGTAGGTGGCGTGATTGGTTCTGCCCGTGGCGGCAACACCATCGACGGCTGCTCCTTCAGCGGCACCATGACGGTGGCAGTAGGAAGCACCGATAACTTTGCTGGCGTCATAGCCTACATTGGCGGCGACAGCGTGGCTAACTGTGCCAACTACGGTACCGTCACCTTCGCCGACGCAGGCTGTGCGGCAGGCGGCGTCGTAGGCTACCTCAACAACACTACTTCTTATATAAGGAACTGTCTGAACATCGGTGCAGTTGTCTGCGAGGCGGAGAACCCCAAATACGGCGGTGCTATCGTTGGTCGAATAAAGAACAACTGGTCGAGCGAAAGGGTGGTGAACAACTACTGGCTTGCCGGCAGTGCCTACGGCCCGGCAAGGAAGGACGACGGCTCCTCTCCGGCAGCTGCTTCAGAAGAAGGAACGTCTGCCAGCGAGCTGGCAAGCGGCGAGATCTGCTGGCAGCTGAACGAAGGCGTGTTCATTGAGCCTCTGTGGCGTCAGGCTATCGACGAGGACGCTTATCCCGTGCCCTACGGAGAAGGTCCTGTAGTCTATCAGACTCCCACCGGCTACGAATGCGTCTCTGCCGACGACCCCGACTCGTTCGAACCCTTCCGCGATGGCGTCATTGCCAACGAGGTGGACTTCATCGAGGATGCAGACCTGGTGGCTTATCAGGAACTGGTTGACAACTACAAGAACGCTATTGAGTCGTGGAAGAACATCAACAACTACGACGACTTCATTGCAGCCTACAAGGCTTCCGTCGAGCTGAAGGAGGCCGTCAAGGCTTCGGCAGCTAAGTACGCCGAGTACAAGAAGGCATGCGAAGATGCAGGCAACTATCTCGATGAGAACAACATCACGGGCGAAATGAGCGACATCCTCAAGGCTTACCTCAATGAGAATATCGAGCCGAACAGCAACTATCCTAACGGCAGCTATATATATATAATGGATAACTGCAACTTGGACGTTGAAGCTCTCAGCGAGGAGATTCTCTTCGTAGAAAAGATGCTCGAGTACGCCATCTCTGGCGGCATCATGGGCGGCACCGAAATCACTCGCCTGCTGACTAATGCCGACTTTGCCAACGCCTTCGATGGCTGGACAACGGAAGCCGAGGGTTCGGCTCTCGCTTCTGGCGGAGAGAAGGAAGTCATGCCCATAGTCCGCGGACTGGGCAACGGCACTTTCGACGTCAGCCAGACGCTTAGCGAGCTGCCCAACGGCATCTACATGGCTACCGTCAACGGCATGTTCCGCTCCGGAAACGAAATCAACTCGAAGTTCTACGCAGGCCAGTTCTACATGAATGGCACGGCCAACTACGTCATGTCGCCGGGCGATAGTGTCATGACCTACAGCAAAGCCATTCCAGGCGAAAACTGTCTGGGCGACGACGGCGATGCCGTGTACATCGACGACCACACGGAAGGCTATGTGCCCAGCTCAATGAAGGGTTGCTCCTACGCTTTCAAAGCAGGCCGCTACCTGAACTATTGTGCTACGGAAGTGACGGACGGTACGCTGGCAATCGGCGTGCGCAGCCTCGGCACAGGCTCCGACGGCGACTGGCTCCCCTTCAGCAACATGCGTCTCTGGTATCTGGGAACGGCTGAGGAAGCCAGCAAGAAGCTCGACGACGTGCTGAAGGACTTCTCAAAGCGCGCTCAGGCTATCGTGAACTTCGAAGGAAGCGAATACGAGGACTACGCTCTGTATCCCTATGTGTTCGAGGACTTGAAGACTCAGCTCAGCGGCGCTATAGCAGCTGCCAAGAGTGCTGATACCGGCGAGAAGAAGATGGCTCTCATCGGCACCTTCTCCGAGCTGTTCAACGAAGTGCATGCTTGCCGCAAGGCATACATCGCGATGTTCGAGGCATCCGACAAGCTGTTCGACCTCATCGACATGCTGTGGGCTGCCGAACTCATCACCGAGGACGAGTACTACGACTGGCAGGACAAGGTCTATGCTGCTAAGGATCACTACAAGTATGGCGACATCAGTGCCGCAGATGCACTTGCCCTTTCCGAGGAAATGGACCTCTTCGCCAAGCTGCTGCCCAGCGTGGACGGCGTCTATCAGCTGGCTACAGTCGATCAGCTGAGGCTCTTCTCCACGATTGTCAACAGCGGACAGAACGACGCAAAGGCTGTGCTGACGGCCGACATCGACATGACCGACGTTTACAACTTCGAGCCTATTGGCAGCTCCGGCTACCACTTCATGGGCGAATTTGACGGTCAGGGACATGCCATCACGAACTTCACCTACGAAGCTTCCGGCGACTACAATGGCCTGTTCGGTTATGTAGAAAACGGTACAGTCAAGAACTTCAGCATCAGCGGCACGCTGACTTCGGTCTTCAACAAGAACGGCGTTGTCGGCAACCTGAACGGTACGGCCGTTGTCAGCGGCATCAAGAGTTCGATGGACATGAACATATCCGCATGCAACGGTCACTCCGGCGGTATCGTCGGCGGCTGTGAGACCAACTGCAAGCCCGTCATTGAGAACTGCGAATACAGCGGCACGATGACGCACGAAGGCGACGGCGACTGCCAGGGCGGTATCATCGGCTACACCTATACAGGCACCATCCGCAATTGCGTCTTCAGCGGAGCCATCATCGCCAACGGCGACAGCAATTCCAAGTACGGCGGCATCCTGGGCTACTGCAAGGTGCCCAGCTTCGGAGGCATACAGAACTGTCTGAGCATCGGACAGATCAACGCCCCGTCGAACACTTCGGGAGCCATCATTGCACAGTGGAACGGCGACAAGACGGAGAACGTGGTGAACAACTACTACATGCTTCCGGAGGGTTCTTCGGAGAACGTCGTAGCCCTCGGCGGCAAGTCGGCTAACTGCGAAGCACCTGTCAACGTGACCGCCGAACAGCTTGCCAGCGGCGAAGTCTGCTACAAGCTCAACGGCGACCAGACGGAAATCAACTGGTACGAGACACTCGGCGAGGACGCCTATCCCGTTCCGTTCAGCACCCACAAGCAGGTATGGCTCGACGGCGAGACCTACACCAACGTGGAACCGGGCGGCAGCATCGAGGGCGACCTCAATGGCGACGAGAAGGTTGACATCGCCGACGCAGTGGCTGTCCTCGAGGTAATGGCCCGCGACGGCAACGATCCCGAGGCTGACCTCAACGGCGACGGCAAGGTCGATATCGCCGACTTCGTAGCTGTCCTCGAAATCATGGCTAAGCAATAGCCACTCTCCTACCCTCCCTCCCCGCTGAGGGAGGGACACAGAAATCCCCCTGCGGTTCCCGCTTCGCCACAGCGAAAACAGGACTCCCGCAGGGGGATTTTCGTACTATTGCTGTCCGGAGGAAATCATGAGCGCTTCCATTTATGCCCCTATCCATCGGCTTTCCAGACGAAAAGCAGCACATGGGGGCTTGCCATAAGTCTCGAAGGGACGAAAGACCACAGACGGGGGCGCAAGCCCCCGGTAGTAGGGCAACAATAAAAGAAGCCCCGACGGGGCGACAGAGACCTAAACAAGCTGTCATCGAACCAGTTAGAGATTCTGTCGCCCCCTCGGGGCTTCCCATTGTTCTGCGACACTATGTCGGGGGTTTACACCCCCGTCTGTGGTCTTTCGCACCTTCGGTGCTTATTCCCCGTACAGCAACATCTCGTACACCCGCGAAGGGAGGGGGTTCACGCTCCAGCAAGCGCGGGCCGATGCTCCAGCAAGCGCGGGCCGATGCTCCAGCAAGCGAAGGCCGATGCTCCAGCAAGCGTGAGAGGGGGCAGCACGGGGCATCATTTCTGGCAGCATGGAAAAGCCCCGGAGACAACCAGCCCATGAGGCCAATGAGGCTCATGGGGCCTATGGGGCTAATAAGGCTCATGAGACCAATGAGGCTCATAGGGCCTATGAGGCTAATGAGGCCCATGAGGCCAATAAATATATGTTTTTCGGCGATTTCCTTGTGCATGACGCGGAAAGTCACTATCTTTGCAGCCAATCTCATCAAGACGAAGGAATGAAAACATCCACAGACCTGAAGAAAAGATACCGCCTGTTCCGGCTCTGGCAACAGCGACCCTACCGCGTGGCACCGATGTCCGACGAGCAGCACAGCTGCCCGACCTGCGGCACGAACTACGTGGGAAACTACTGTCCGCGCTGCGGACAATCGTCATTCAGCAGGCGATTCTCCTTCAAGGGGAACCTGACACGCTTTCTCGAAGAATGGGGCTTCGGCAACCGAAGCTTCCTCCGCACCATTCGCGACCTCGTCCTGCGGCCCGGATACCTGATTCGCGACTATCTGAACGGCATGTTCATGGCCTACTTCCCGCCCTTCAAGATGCTCCTCATGCTGGCAGCCATCACCCTCCTTGTCTCTACGGGTTTCAACATCAAACGGCAAAACCTCATACAGAAAGAACAGACCGAGCTGGAAGAGACCTTTTCGGAAAATAAGACAGAACAGGAAGAAACCGCCGTTGCTGCCCCCAGCGAAAAGGACTCCGGCAAGGAGTCTGCCGACGATGAAAAGTCAACGCGCTTCGCTAAGATAGTCTCTACGATGCTCATCAAAGGGTATCGGTTCATCTACGACTACTACTCGCTGACGACTATCGCCTGGATCATCCTGCTTTCCGGCCCGCTCTTCTGGATGTTCCGACATGCGCCGAAGATACTTGGCATCGCCTATTCCGAGTTCTTCCTCGCTATGATTTGGTGCGAAAGCATGATGGCCATCTTCTCCATCGTCAGCATCTTCCTCTGCATCGACACTTATGCCCAGTTCTTCATCCTGCTGACGCCGGTTATCCCCCTGCGGCAACTGTCGGGCTACTCCTACTGGCAGACGATTCTGAGATACATCGCCTCCTATACCCTCGCCGCGTGCTTTATCATTTTCCTCATCATCCTTTCGATTGTCGGAGCGTTATTCTACGTGTACTTCAGCTGAGGCTTTGCAGAGGGAAAACGCAGGCATTTGCACGGGAAAAGCAAGAATAACGGACCGCGAACAGCAGATTGTGAATTAATTTTCGTAACTTTGCACGCAATATAACCCTAAAACCTAATTCAATATGGCAAAAAGATTCTTCTTCTCGTTCCTGCTGCTCTGCATGACAGCCGGAGCTTGGGCAGTGCCCAGGGCTGAGTATCCTCGCCCACAGTTCGAGCGCCAGGACTGGCTCAACCTCAATGGCGACTGGACCTACACCTTCGACTTCGTTGGCTCCGGCATGGAGAAACGCCTCCACGAGAGTCGGGGATTCACCGGAAAGATTACCGTTCCCTTCTGCCCCGAAAGCAAGCTCAGCGGCGTGGCCTACACCGACTTCATCGGCAACATCTGGTATCAGCGCAACATCAGCATGCCCCGGGAGTGGACGGGCCGCAACGTGATGCTCAACTTCGGTGCCGTCTATTACAACAGCGAAGTGTTCATCGACGGCCGCCTGGCTGGACGTCACTTCGGCGGAAGCACCTCCTTCGCCATCGACGTCACGCCGTTCCTGGCCGACGGCAAGGAACATTCGCTCGTCGTCCATGCCTACAGCGACACACGCACCACGAAGCAGCCCGCCGGCAAGCAGAACGTCAGGCTCAACCAGTTTGAGTGCATGTACACCCGCTGCACAGGCATCTGGCAGACAGTCTGGATGGAACCCGTCGATGCCAACGCCCTGCTCCGCGCACAAGTCATTACGGACATCGACCAGAGCCAAGTCGTAGTGCATCCCACCTTCTACCGCGAGTCGGCCGCCACGCTGACTGTCACGCTGAAGGACGCAGGGAAGGTGGTCGCCACAAAGACCGTCCGCGCTCAGAACAACTCGATCATCGTGCTGCCAGTCAAGAAGCAGAAGCTCTGGAGTCCTGAGAATCCGTTCCTCTACGACCTCACTTACGAGATGAAGGACGCAGAGGGGAAGGTCATCGACCGCGTCAGCAGCTACGTCGGCATGCGCAAGATTCACGTCGAGGGCAACAAGACGTACCTCAACAACGAACCCTTCTACCAGCGGCTCGTCCTTGACCAAGGCTACTACCCCGACGGCATCTGGACGGCTCCCAGCGACGACGCGCTCCGCCACGACATAGAGCTGTCGATGGCTGCCGGCTTCAACGGCGCCCGCCTCCACCAGAAGGTCTTCGAGGAACGCTTCCATTACTGGGCCGACAAGCTGGGCTACATCACCTGGGGCGAAGCGCCGTCATGGGGCATGAACGCTAACGATCCCGAGGTAGCACGCAACTTCCTCAGCGAATGGACCGAGGAGATCGTGCGCGACCGCAACCATCCCAGCATCGTCACCTGGACGCCGATGAACGAGGAATGGTGGCCCGACCGCGTACAGTTCCCACGCTTCGTGAGCGACGTCTATGACCTGAGCAAAGCCCTCGACCCCACACGTCCCGTCTGCGACGTCAGCGGCGGCGTACACATCAAGACGGACATCTGGACCACCCACAACTACGAGCAGGACCCCAAACGCCTCAAGGAAGCCATCTACAACGGCCAGCGCTGGTTCCAGACGCCCAACGAGACGCGCGACGTGCCGCGCACCAATACCGGCTTCAACCGCCCGACCGACGTCAACGTCTATGACTTCCCGCGCTACGAGAAGGCCGACAAGCCTTATCTCCTCGATGAGTTCGGCGGCATCAAGTGGGTGAAAGGTCAGGACACAGCCACGAGCAACACCGGCGCCTCCTGGGGTTACGGCGAACCGCCACACTCGCTGGAGGAGTTCTACGCACGCCTCGAAGGTCAGGTCGATGCCCTGATGGAGATTGCAGACAACGTCTGGGGCTACACCTACACGCAGCTGACCGACGTAGAGCAGGAGCAGAACGGCATCTACTTCTACGACCGCTCCTCGAAGTTCGACATGAAGCGCATCCATGCCATCTTCTCCAAGAAGCCCGCTTCGAGCAAGTAAGGAAGCGCCGGCTCCGTACAGTATAGTATAATTATTGCTGTCTGCTAAACAAGCGCCATGGCGCTTATTTAGCAGATAGTAAAAATAACGCAAACTCGACGAAAACCAAAAGACAATCAAACACAAAGACACGAAGACACGAAGTGCTACGCGGCTGAAATGAAGACACAAAGATTCCTCAGGCCAGAACCTTTGTGTCTTCACACCACGGGTTGTTACTTAGTGTTTTGTGTCTTTGTGTCTTTGTGTTTGTTTAACGCTATATAGACTGTAAGTTTCCATTTTCGTCGAGTTCACGTTAATAATAACAAAAAAGAATGAATGCTGTCACAGGGGACGTTCCGAAAGGCTGCATCTGTCAAATCTTTTCGCATCGGGGCGCGTTCTGACGGCGTTTTTTCGGCTCGGTGGCACTTCGGGCCACAAAAGCGAAAAGAAGGGCTTATTTTGAATCGCTGCTGGTAATCAATGCGTTACAATGGGCTGCGTTTTCTGACAATGTAAAGGAAGTGCCGGCAAACAACAAGCTACTGACAAAATCCGCACAGTTTTCGGCCAGATTTGCCATGAAGGAAGGGTCGAAACAACGTGGAGTGTTGAGCGATGCTCCGTGGAGAATCGGCCGACACTCCGTGGAGCATCGGAAAACATGCCACGGGGCATCGGCTTTTTCCCTACGTGGAGGCGCAAAATCCTGTCATAGTTTTTCGGGCTTTCAGCACAGCGTCGCACACAATCCTCCAAGAGGGAGAAAAGGGAAAGGGAAGCCGACACGATTTCCTCATTCAGGGACTCTCATTCCTCTTCAACAGGGAGGGGCGAAGGACAGGCAGATTGGATGTCGGGAAGGGCACGATGCACGGGAAAAAACCTTACAAAAAGGGAAATAAGACGAAATAAGACTCGGAAGTTTTGCTCGTTTGTATAAATATGCGTACCTTTGCAGTGTCCTAATAGAATCCGACGCTTCTGAGCGCCGGAATCTGGGAGTCAAACGTCCCGACGCTTGGAAGCGTTGGCTCCTACTCTTGGAAGCGTCGGCTCCTACGGCAAAGCGGACAAATTTAGTAATATGGAGTGTGATTCAACAGAAAACTTACCAAAAAGGATAAAACCATGAAACGAGTCTTAGAACAACTGATGCGTGCGGCCTTCGTCCTGCTGGCCGTGCTGGTATCGTCGCGGTCGATGGCCGACGATGAGAATTATTACTTGCAGATAGCCGGCGTGGCTGTCACTTCGGCCAACGCAGAAAACATCACAGGAACGGGCATCGCAGGCACGGTGAGCTACGACCGCGCCACGTTGACCCTCACGCTCGACAATGTCACCATTCAGGGTGGCATCACCGAAGACGCCGGTGCCGTGAGGACGCTCCTCGTGAAGGGAACCTGCCAATTGACGGAAGGTTCCTCTTTCGCCCCCGGCAGAAAGTGGAACAACGAGCTGGGCTATAACGAACTCGTCTGGAGCGACTTCACCATCAAAGGCGACGGCGAAGGGGCTGTCCTCGAGATGAACAGCGTCAACTACGAGGCGCTCTACTTGCAGCAGGACTGCAACCTGACCGTCGAGAACTGCACGGTCAACCTCTATTCGCAGAAGAACAACGCCATCTATTGCAGCAACTACGATGGAGAGAAGACTATCACGGTGAAGGAGAACAGTACGCTTACGATGAAGAGCGACAAGACTTGGGCCTTCATCTGCGACAGGCCCGTGACGTTCGTCCTTGGCGAAGGCATCGCCATCAACATCCCCTCGCCCGCCTACTTCAACAGCGAAGCGGTGGAGAACGGGGACGGATACAGCCACGTGACTGACTTCTTCGACAACGCCGACAAGACGGTCTATTCGAAGCTCATCGAGATTGGCCCCGAAGTTTGGATACCCAGCGGGACATTCGACATGGAGTATAAGGGAACGACGTTCACCTTCACCGAGTACGGAGAAGGCGAAGTGAAAGCCGTCGCCGCAAGTGGCATCGGCAATGTGCTGGAGTTCCCGGAGCGCATCACTCGCACCGTCGTCAACCCCAAGACAGGGGAAACGGTCACGAAGGAATACGTCGTGGCTGCCATCGAAGGCGGCGAGTCGCACTTCGGCGGGCCGTTCAGGCGACTCTCCATGGAGACTCTCATCCTGCCAAGCAGCATCCGCGACTTCGGCATGAACACTTTCCCCGAATGCCGCAGCCTGATGCACGTCTATAACTACTGCACCGACGCCCTCAACACCTATTATAATATGTTCTCCTACGACCAGGAGAAGTTCGTGCAGGGCGACGACTACTACATGGCCGTCTATAATCAGGCCACGCTCCACGTGCCTTTCGGCAGCCTCTGGGCTTACACGCACACCAACTGCTGGCGCATGTTCGGCACCATCGTTGAGGGCATCGAAGAGGAGACATTCGCCCAGGCACCCGTCTTCTCTGTAGGCGGCGGCGAATACGACGAGCCTCTGACCATCGAACTCAGCAATCCCAACGGCAAAGGCGACATATACTACTACCTGACAGGCGAAAGCGCACAAAGCTCCAACTACTGGGCTTACAACCCCGAAGTGCTGAAGTACGACGGTGAGCCTATCGAACTGAAGAGCACAGGCGTTATCGTTGCCTACGTCACCGACGGCCAGCACCGCAGCCCTGTGGCACGCGAGTCGTACGTCATCAACACGAATGGCATCGTCGTAGCGGGCATCGAAGTGAACGCCGCCAACCAGTCCGACGTGCTGGGCGACAAGGGCAGCGTCAGCATCGACCCTAAGTCGGGAGCCTTAGTCCTTGACAACGCCACCATCGACTGCAACGCCTTCAAGGCCGAGACAGGCATCGAGATGGCAGGAGGCGAACAGGCCATCATCCTTCGCGGCAACAACACCATCATCGCACCGCAACGAGGCATCGACTTCGGCTACAGAAGCGGCTTCGGCAACGGCGGCAACCTCACCATCATAGGCGATGGCGAGGACGAAGTGCCTACACTCAACATCGTCCTCGACGGCAAGGGGGGCAACGGCATCGTCTGCTACCTCGCCAACTGCTACATCGAGAACTGCAACCTCGTCATCAACGGCGGAACGGAAGGCATCTACTTCAAAGCCGGCGGAAAGGGCGACGGCGGACTCTTCATCAACAATGCCGACGTGAGAATCGAAGCAATGGAGAGCGCCATGAGCGGCGTCTTTGACCTCGTCCTCGGCAAGGATCTGGAAATCCTTTCTCCCGAAGGAGCAACCTTCCAGCCAGCAGGAGAAAAGGCCTTCGAGAACATCTTTGCCGACGAGATGGTGTCCCCCTCCGTACACATCGGCACGCCGTCGGGCGTCGTCATCCTCCCCTTTACACGCGAGATTGTCATCGGTTTCCCCACCGACGACTTCACGACCGACGGCAAGACGCCTGTTGATCTCTACAACACGGTCATCGACAACGTCTTCTACGTCGTGGACAATAACAACGAAACCGACAATTCGGGCTACTACGACACAGAAGAGCAATGCGTCGTCCTCAACCAGACGACCACGACCGAGCAGATGGAAACGGTCGTACAGAACGAGCCAGGCACGCAAGAGGTTGCCGAGAGCTACACAGGCCTCATTCTTCAAGTGCCGGCAGGGCAAGGCTATGTCGTTGTGAACACGCAGACCACCGGCGGAAGCTACGTGGCCGTGCAAGTGGGCAGCGACGCTCCTACCTGCCAGCAGCAAGCCGACAGGGGCGACGTCCGCGTGGACTACGACGTGGAGAGCGACACCTACATCTACATCTACGCGTCCGACACCGACGAGACACCCACGCCTAAACCCGCAAGACGACAAGCCAGGGCGAAGGCCGGAAAAGGCGAAGCAGCCGTCAAGATCTACTCGCTCAGAGTCATTCCCGAAGGCTTCCGCATCAACGTCTCTGACAGAGAGTACGCCACCTACTTCAACAGTCAGCCCATGCGTCTGGCAGCAGGCATGAAGGCAGCTGTGGTGGAAGGCATCAACGAAAACGAGCTTGTGCTGAACTATCTCTACGACGGCGACAACGAAGAGTGCAACGTCATCCCCGGCGGAACGGCGGTTCTGCTCTCAGCCCCTGAAGGAGGCCACACCCTGACACTCGTGGACAAGAGCACCTCTCCCGCTCCGAAGATGAACCTGCTGCAAGGCTCCGACACAGACCAGCTCACGACGGGCGGCGACCTCTACTACAAACTGACGTGGTCCGAGGACTTCACGCGCTTCGGCTTCTTCTGGGGAGCGCCCGACGGCGGCGCATTCATCAATCCCGCACACAAGGCTTACCTCGCCATCAGTGGCAAGATGGCTCAAGAGTACAAGGGATTTGAACTGACAGACGACCCGACAGGCATCGCTTCCTCAGTCGCACAGACGGAAGAAGGCAGCACCATCTTCAACCTCGCCGGCCAGCAAATGGCAAAGGGTAAGGGCGGAAACGGCCAGTTGCCTCGTGGCATCTACATCATCGGTGGCAAGAAAATCGTAATAGGGAAATGATTAAACGACAGAAAGACAAGATGAAACAGACATATCAACAGCCGACTAACGGTATCGAAGAAGCAGAGGCCCAGCTCATCCTTGCCGTCTCGAAGGGAGACGAGTACTCGCCCAACCCTTCGTACACAAAGGAGTTCACCATCTTCGACGACAACGAAAACTCGTCAGCTTCAGGCGAATCCATCTGGGACGACTGACCGCAACGTCGCCAAGCACAGCAAGACGCTGAAATCGCCCCCTCCCGACGGCCAACACCGCCTCGGAAGGGGGTGATTCCGTTTGCAGGCGTCCTCCATCAATTCGCACTTCATCATCCGTCATTCATCATTTAGGCGATGCCCATCCATAGGAAGAACCCACTCAAAAGTCCAATAGTCTCATGGGAACAAGCAATGTATGAAAACCTTCTCCGCACAGCTGCATCTGTCAAATCTTTTCGCGTCGGGGCGCGTTCTGACGGGCTATTTCCTACTCTGCGGCACTTTGGCCCGCAAAAACAAAAAGAATGGCTTATTTTGAATGCATGCTGACAATCAACAAGTTACAACGGGCTTTCTTTTCGTCCGATGTAAAGGAAGTGCCAGCCCACAATGAGCCACCGACAAAATCCGCATAGTTTTCCTTCAAAATCGACGTAAAGGAATGGCTAACGCTCCACGGAGTATTGACCGACGCTCCACGGAGCATCGGCCTACGCAACGTGGAGCATCGAAAAACATGCCGTAAAGCTTTGGCCTTTCACCCACGAGGAGACGCAAAATCCTGTCGTAGATTTTCGGGCATTTGGCACAACGTCGCGCACGAACCATCGAGGGGGAAAGAAGGAAAAGGGAAGTCGAATTGATTTCCCAATTTATTAGTGTTCGGTAAATACGGCCTGTAAGGCCAGAAAGCAGTCAGCCCAGGGCAGCTTTCCCCCTCTTCGGGGCGACCAAAGCCCCTGCCAAGCATATTTTGCACTAAATACCGATGGTTAGAAGGATGCAGGAGATGATGAAATAATTTTACCGGACACCTATATTTCCAATTAATGCTGTCCGCTAAATAAGCGCCGAACCAAAGGTCGACGAAGTCAAGGCGCGAAAGACCACAGACGGGGGTGAACTCCGCCTGCGCCTGAGCGAAGCGAAGAACCCCCGGGATAGAATTGCAGAACAATAATAAGCCCCGAAAGGGCGACAGAGATATAAGCAATTTGATATTAAACAGGTTATGTACTCTGTCGCCCTTTCAGGGCTTAGTTTTGTTAATGCGCTTGTTCCGGGGGTTAACACCCCCGTCTGTGGTCTCTCGTCCCTTCGGGACTTTAGAGTAAGCTGAGTTTTGTTGATGCCATTATTCCCAGAGTTTACACCCCCCGCCTGTGTTCTCTCACATCCCCGGCGCTTATTCATCGGACAGCAACAACAGAAAAAGCCGCTCCATCCTTCACGGACGAAGCGGCTTTCATTATTGCAATTTAGAATTATTCGGCTTTTGCTTCCTCAGGAGCTGCAGTCTCTACAGCTTCTGCGGCGGGTGCCTCGGCTACTTCTGCTGCGGGAGCAGCGGCTTTCTTTGAAGAGCGGCGCGTGCGCTTTGCCTTCTTGGCTGTCTTTGCCATGTTCTCGTCGAAGTCAACAAGCTCGATGAAGCACATGGGTGCTGCATCGCTGGCACGGAAACCAGTCTTGATGATGCGGGTGTAGCCACCGGGACGGTCGGCAACAGCCTTCGAGATGGTGGTGAACAGCTCGTTGATGGCCTGCTTGTCCTGCAGATAGCTGAACACGACGCGGCGCGAGTTGGTAGTGTCCTCCTTCGACTTGGTGATGAGAGGCTCTACATACTTCTTCAAGGCCTTTGCCTTGGCGAGGGTCGTAGTGATTCTTTTGTGCATGATCAGAGATACGGCCATGTTGCTCAACATAGCAGCTCTGTGGGATGCAGTACGACCCAGATGGTTGAATTTCTTATTGTGTCTCATGACTTTTATTCTTTATCTAATTTATACTTGGATATATCGGTTCCAAACGACAGATTCAGACTCTCGAGCAAATCATCAAGCTCCGTGAGCGATTTCTTGCCGAAGTTCCTGAACTTGAGGAGGTCGGTCTTGTTGTACTGAACGAGGTCGCCGAGGGTTTCCACATCGGCAGCCTTGAGGCAGTTCAACGCGCGGACGGACAAGTCCATATCGACCAGCTTGGTCTTCAGGAGTTGGCGCATGTGGAGAACCTCTTCGTCGAACTCCTCGTTCACGTCCAGTTCGTTGTTCTCGAGCGTAATCTTCTCGTCGGAGAACAGCATGAAGTGGTGAATGAGGATGCGGGCGGCTTCCTTAAGCGCCTCTTTCGGGTGAATGGAACCATCGGTGGTAATCTCAAGGACGAGCTTCTCGTAGTCGGTCTTCTGCTCTACGCGGAAGTTCTCTACGGCGTACTTGACATTCCTGATGGGTGTGTAAATTGAATCGATGGGAATAACATTCACGTCGGTGCAGAAGGGACGGTTCTCGTCGGCGGGCACATAGCCCCTGCCCTTGTTGATGTTGATCTCGATGCGAAGGGAAGCCTTGGGATCGAGATGACAAATCACAAGTTCGGGGTTCAGCACCTCGAAACCAACAAGATACTTGTTGAAGTCGCCAGCACGGAACTCGGTGACGTTCTCGACGGTGACAGCAACCTTTTCTGTCTCGAAGTCCTCTACAACCTGCTTGAATCTTACTTGCTTCAGGTTCAATATAATGTTGGTGACATCTTCCTTGACTCCGGGCACGGTGGCAAACTCGTGCTCAACACCAGAGATGGAAACCGTGTTGATGGCAAAACCATCGAGCGAGGAGAGAAGGATGCGGCGCAAAGCATTACCAATGGTAGTACCGAAACCACCTTCCAAGGGGCGGAATTCGAACTTGCCGAACTTGTCGTCCGCCTCCAACATTATTACTTTATCGGGTTTTTGAAATGCTAATATCGCCATTCTTATATTTTATTTAGAGTATAACTCAACAATCAACTGCTCCTTAATGGTCTCGGGGATGTCCTCACGCTCGGGCTTGTGGAGATACTTGCCGGCCTTCTGGCTCTCGTCCCATTCGATCCAAGGATACTTAGAGTGGTTGAAACCTGCAAGAGCTTCCTGCACTACCTCGAGGCTCTTGCTGCGCTCGCGAACACCAACTACCTGTCCGGGCTTGACGCTATAAGAAGGGATACCTACAACCTTACCGTCAACAACGATGTGCTTGTGGTTGACGAGCTGACGTGCAGCGCGGCGGGTAGGAGCGATGCCCAGACGATAAACGACGTTGTCGAGGCGGCTCTCCAGGTTCTGGAGAAGGATTACACCGGTGATGCCACTGGTGCGGGCTGCCTTCTCGAACATGTTGCGGAACTGTTTCTCCAGTACACCATAGGTGTATTTAGCCTTCTGCTTCTCAGCAAGCATGATGCCATACTCGGAGGTCTTGCGGCGACGGTTGTTGCCGTGCTGGCCAGGAGGGAAGTTACGCTTAGCCTGTACTTTGGGATTACCCAGGATGGCCTCGCCGAAACGACGGTCTATCCTTGACTTAGGTCCTGTATATCTTGCCATAATCTATTCTATAAAATGTTTTCGTTCTTACGATACAACGTTAATTACGATATAACGCCCGTTATTAAACTCTACGACGCTTCGGTGGACGGCAGCCATTGTGAGGAAGCGGAGTAACATCGATAATCTCCGTCACTTCGATGCCTGCACCATGGACGGTGCGGATTGCTGACTCACGGCCGTTGCCGGGACCCTTCACGTATGCCTTCACCTTGCGCAGACCCAAGTCGTATGCAGTCTTTGCACAATCCTGGGCTGCCATCTGGGCAGCATAAGGAGTGTTCTTCTTTGAACCACGGAAACCCATCTTTCCGGCAGAAGACCAGGAGATAACCTGACCCTCGCTGTTGGCCAAAGAGACAATGATATTGTTGAACGAGCTGTGTACATGGAGCTGACCCAATGCGTCAACCTTCACTACTCTCTTCTTTGTAGCAACTGTTTTCTTTGCCATATCAATTATTATTTAGTAGCCTTTTTCTTGTTTGCAACAGTCTTCTTCTTGCCCTTACGTGTGCGAGCATTGTTCTTCGTGCTCTGGCCACGGACGGGAAGACCATTACGATGACGAACTCCACGGTAGCAGCCTATATCCATCAGACGCTTGATGTTCATCGTAATCTCAGAGCGGAGGTCACCCTCGACCTTGTACTCGGCACCGATAATCTCACGAATCTTACCTGCCTCGTCGTCAGTCCAGTCCGTAACCTTCTTGTCCTTATCTACGCCAGCCTTTTCCAGGATCTTGGCAGAGCTACTGCGACCTATACCGAATATATAGGTCAAAGCGATTTCCCCACGTTTGTTCTGGGGTAAATCTACACCAACAATTCTAATTGCCATATACTATACTTTTCTTGTTTGCAATAATGACTAACCCTGGCGCATCTTGTACTTCGGGTTTTTCTTGTTAATAACATACAAACGACCCTTGCGGCGTACTATCTTGCATTCAGGGGTACGTTTTTTCAAAGAAGCTCTTGTTTTCATATTGATGTTTTTATTTATATCTGAATACAATACGTCCCTTCGTCAAGTCATACGGACTCATCTCGACCTTGACCTTGTCGCCAGGAAGTATCTTGATGTAATGCATCCTCATCTTGCCCGAGATGTTGCAGATAATCTTCTGACCTATCTCAAGTTCGACACGGAACATCGCGTTCGAGAGCGATTCTACTATTACACCGTCTTGTTCAATAACAGCCTGTTTTGCCATACTCGTTTATTTTTCGTTTTCTTCTATATCTTCGAAGGAGGACAGAATCTCTACTTCTCCCCTGTGCACCGCTATCGTGTGTTCGAAGTGGGCCGAGGGCTTCCCGTCGCGCGTCTTGATGGTCCAATTGTCCTCCGTCATGTAGATCTTCGGACTTCCCATCGTTATCATAGGTTCTATGGCGATGCAGAGGCCATTCTTTATCATGGAGCCATTCCCTTTCCTCCCGTAATTGGGGACCTGAGGGTCTTCATGCATCTTGTGTCCTATGCCGTGACCGACGAACTCGCGTACGACTCCGTAGCCACTGGACTCGCAAAGTGTCTGCACTGCGTACCCGATGTCGCCGATGCGCTTGCCCTTTTGGGCATTGGCGATGCCCTCGTAGAGAGCCTGCTTCGTGACACGGAGCAACTGAGCTACTTCTTCCGACACCTCACCTACACGGAACGTATAGCATGAGTCGCCGTTGAAACCGTTCAGAAGCGTTCCACAGTCCACCGACACGATATCTCCGTCCACTAACGGTGTGTCGTTTGGGACACCATGCACTACGACATCATTGACCGAGGTGCAAATCGACGCTGGGAAAGGTGTGCCTCCGCAGGGATTGGGGAAGTCCTTGAAGGTAGGCACCCCACCATTGTCGCGTATGAATTCTTCGGCTACCCGGTCCAACTCCTTTGTCGTAACGCCCGGCCTGACATGTTTCCCCACTTCGGCCAGGGTCTTGGCAACAAGCTGGTTGGCAGCTCGCATCAATTCTATCTCGTCTTCTGTCTTAAGAAATATCATCCCGCTGGTGACTATTCCTTAATAACGTGAAGATATACCAGAGCGGCCGTGAATGCGGCCAGAGCTTAACAGACCGTCATAGTGCCTCATGAGCAGATGGCTCTCTATCTGCTGGAGGGTATCGAGCACCACGCCGACGAGGATGAGCAGAGATGTGCCGCCGAAGAACTGAGCGAACTCGGGCTTCACATTGAGCAGTCCTGCGAAGGCAGGCATACAGGCGATAGCAGCCAGGAAGAGTGATCCGGGGAGCGTGATGCGATCCATTATCCTGTCGATGAAGTCAGCGGTATCCTTTCCGGGACGTATGCCGGGAATGAAACCGTTGTTGCGCTTCATGTCCTCTGCCATCTGAACGGGGTTCAGTGTGATGGCTGTGTAGAAATACGTGAAGGCTACAATCAGCAGGGCAAAGAGGATGTTGTAGGCCCAACTTGTATGGTCGGAGAGTGCCATGAGTACAGGCGAAGCGGCCTGACCGTCGGCAACGAGTCCGAGCAGCGTGATGGGGATGAACATGATGGCCTGTGCGAAGATGATAGGCATGACGTTTGCAGCAAACACCTTCAGGGGGATATACTGGCGCACGCCGCCAACCTGCTGTCCGGCTACCATTCTCTTGGCATACTGCACGGGCACTTTGCGTGTACCCTGAACCAGCATGATGGCTGCGAGAATCACAGCGAAGAGAAGCATCAGCTCAATGATGAACATTACCAGGCCGCCTCCGCCGAGGTTGTTCAGGCGAGAAACGACTTCCTGACCGAATGCCTGGGGCAGACGGGCAATGATACCCAGCATGATGATGAGCGACACGCCGTTGCCGATGCCCTTGTCCGTGATGCGTTCGCCTATCCAGAGGATGAACATGCTACCTGCAGCAAGGATGATGGTACTTGCGAAGATAAACAGTGTCCAGTCGATGGCAGGGTTAAGCGCACCCTGTGCCTGCATCTTCAGGTTAATCAGGTAAGACGGAGCCTGAACGAGCAGAATGAGGATGGTCAGATAACGTGTGTACTGGTTCATCTTGCGGCGTCCGCTCTCGCCTTCACGCTGCATCTTCTGGAAGTAAGGCACGACGAAAGCGAAGAGCTGGATGACGATGGATGCTGAAATGTAGGGCATGATACCCAGGGCAAAGATGGATGCATTGGAGAATGCACCACCAGAGAACATGTTCAGCAGGGACATGAGTCCCGTGTTGGTCTGCTCTCTCAAGGCGGTCAAGGCCTCGGGGTTGATACCCGGGAGGACGATGAACGAGCCGAAACGATACATTGCAGCAAAGCCAAGCGTGATGAGGATCCTGGTGCGCAGGTCCTTAACATGCCAGATGTTCTTCAATGTTTCAATAAACTTCTTCATCAGAATTCAGAATTAGAGTTTAGTTGCTGTACCGCCTGCATTCTGGATAGCTTCCTCGGCAGACTTTGAAAAGGCGTTTGCTTCGACATCGACTTTAGCAGTCAGTGTGCCGTTGCCGAGGACTTTGACGAGTCCTTTGGCTGAAACGAGTCCTGCTGCAACCATATCCTGGATTGTAATCTTCTCGAGGTTCGTCTTTTCGACGAGTTTCTGAAGGGAGGAGATGTTAACAACCTGGTACTCGACACGGTTGATGTTCTTGAAGCCGAATTTAGGCAGACGACGCTGAAGAGGCATCTGACCACCTTCGAAACCAATCTTCCTCTTGTAACCTGAACGTGCCTTAGCGCCCTTGTGTCCGCGGGTAGATGTGCCACCCAGGCCGGAACCGGGACCGCGACCGAGCCTTCTGCGGCTGTGGGTTGAACCGGCAGCAGGTTTCAAATTATTCAATTTCATAATATAATCGACATTTAATTGTTCATAAAACTATCAGCCTATCACCTTGACCAGATGATGAACTGCGTTAATCAAGCCACGGTTAGAGGCATTGTCTTCAATCTCGACAATCTGATTCAGCTTTCTCAGACCCAGGGTGTCCAGAGTGGCCTTCTGTGTGCGAGGAGCGTGAATGCGGCTTCTTACTTGCTGTACTTTGATAGTTGCCATACTTTACCTCCTTATCCTCTAAATACTTTTTCAACACTGATACCACGGTTGGCGGCTACAGTCTTAGCATCGCGCATCTCGCAGAGAGCGGCGATGGTAGCCTTGACCAGGTTGTGGGGGTTGGAAGAACCCTTGGACTTGGCCAGACAGTCTGTGATGCCGACGCTGTCGAGGACGGCGCGCATGGCACCGCCTGCTACGACGCCCGTACCGTGAGAGGCAGGCATGATGAGCACTCTGGCACCACCGAACTTGGCAGCTGCCTCGTGAGGCACTGTGCCGTTGAGGACGGGAACCTGCACCAGATTCTTCTTGGCTGACTCTACGCCCTTGGCGATGGCTGCGGTGACTTCACCTGCCTTGCCCAGGCCCCAGCCGATGATACCTTTCTCGTTACCAACAACAACTATAGCGGCGAAGGTGAACGTGCGACCGCCCTTTGTAACCTTTGTTACGCGGTTGATGGCTACGAGTCTGTCCTTCAACTCCATTTCGCTGTTTATCTTAACTTTATTTGCCATAGTTCATTTAGAATTTAAGTCCACCGTTACGTGCTGCATCTGCAACTTCCTTCACTCTGCCATGATAGAGGTAACCATTGCGGTCGAATACGACTGAGGTGATGCCTGCTTCGAGAGCCTTCTTGGCGGCGAGTTCACCTACCTTGGCTGCCTGCTCCTTCTTGGGGCATGCCTCCATGCCGAGGGAAGATGCGCTGACCAGGGTGGTACCTGTCATATCATTGATTATCTGTACATATATCTGCTTGTTGCTGCGGAAGACAGACATACGGGGACGCTCTGCAGTACCAGAAATCTTATTGCGAACTCTGTACTTAATCTTGATTCGTCTTTCTATTTTAGTTGTCATAGTCTTATTGATTTAGATGTTACTTGGCACCAGCCGACTTACCAGACTTCCTGCGGATCTGTTCGCCGAGGAACAGGATACCCTTACCCTTGTAAGGTTCCGGCTTACGGAAAGAACGAATCTTAGCACATACCTGACCCAGGAGCTGCTTGTCGCAGGACTCGAGGATGATCTGGGGGTTCTGGTTTCTCTCGGACTTCGTCTCGACCTTTATCTCGGAGGGGAGCTGAAGAAGGATGGGGTGTGTGTAACCCAGCGCGAATTCCAGAAGGTTACCCTGATTAGATACGCGATAACCAACACCGACAAGCTCCATCTGCTTCTTGTAGCCCTCGGAGACTCCCACCACCATGTTGTTGATGAGGGAACGGTAGAGGCCGTGGAAAGCCTGCTTCTGCTTCTTCTCTACGGTGTCGTTTTCTTCTACTATCTCGAATGTTACCTCTGCGTCGGCAATGTTGACCTTGATAGAGGGGTCAACCACCTGCGACATCTCGCCCTTCGGGCCTTTCACGGTAACCTTGTTGTCGTCGCTGACCTTAACGGTCACTCCAGCAGGAATGCTTATGGGCAATTTTCCTATTCTTGACATAACGTATTCCTCCTTCAATTAATAAACGTAGCAAAGAACCTCGCCGCCAATCTTGAGGTCGGCAGCCTCCTTGTTCGTCATTACACCCTTGGACGTGGAGAGGATAGCGATACCCAGTCCGTTGATAACTCTCGGCATATCCTTGTAGCCGGTGTACTTACGCATGCCGGGCTTGGATATACGAATCAGCTTCTTGATAGCATTCACCTTGTTGACGGTGTCATACTTCAAGGCAACCTTGATTGTACCCTGAGGGCCGTCGTCCACGAACTTGTAGTTCAGGATGTAGCCCTTCTCGAAGAGAATCTTAGTGATTTCCTTCTTAAGATTTGACGCAGGCACTTCCACTACTCTGTGCTTGGCCTGGATTGCGTTGCGCAATCTCGTCAAATAGTCTGCAATTGGATCTGTCATATAAAATTTGAATTTAATTAATCGGGACTCTCCCGACAATATTAAAACTATAATTTGACCATTCGCTGTCAGCCGCAAAACGGCAAGGAAGGGAGGGCGGTTTCACGCCACGTGGAGCATCGGGCTACACTGCGTGGAGCGTCGGCCGACACAACGTGGAGCATCGGCCGATGCAACGTGCTGTGTAAACCCCCTCTCCTGCATGACGCTGTCGCCAGCCTGTACTTCATAGCCATTCACTTAGCATAACAGCGTAGGGTCGAGGAACTTACCAGCTTGCTTTCTTCACGCCGGGGATGAGACCGCTTGAAGCCATCTCGCGGAACTGAATACGCGAAAGGCCGAACAGTCGCATGTAACCCTTCGGACGACCTGTAATCTTGCAACGGTTGTGAAGGCGGATAGGGTTGGCGTTGCGGGGGATAGCCTGCAGCTTCTGAGCTGCTTCGTAAGCCTCCATGGGGTCGCCGCTGTTCACAATCTTCTTCAACGCTGCACGCTTTTCAGCATACTTGGCCACGAGTCTTGCTCTTTTGACCTCGCGGGCCTTCATTGATTCTTTTGCCATATCTGTTTAGTCGTTTTTAGCGTTCTTAAAGGGAAGGCCGAACTCCTTGAGCAGAGCGTAACCCTCTTCATCGGTATTCGCAGAGGTGACGAACGTGATGTTCATACCGAGGATGCGGTCGATGGTATCGATATTGATTTCGGGGAAGATAATCTGCTCCTGGATGCCGAGGGTATAGTTACCGCGGCCGTCCAACTTGCTCTCGATGCCCTTGAAGTCGCGGATGCGGGGCAAAGCCACGCGGACGAGCTTCTCAAGGAACTCATACATCCTCTCGCGGCGGAGCGTCACCATGACACCGATAGGCATCTTCTTGCGCAACTTGAAGTTGGCGACGTCCTTCTTGGACACTGTAGCAACTGCCTTCTGGCCGGTAATAGAGGTGAGCTCGTTTATAGCAACGTCGATAATCTTCTTGTCAGCAGTAGCCATTCCCAGACCCTGATTGATAACAATCTTCTTCAAAACGGGAATCTGCATCGCTGAAGAGTAGTTGAACTGCTTCATCAGTGCAGGAGCAATGCGCTCGGCATATTCTTTCTTAAGGCTTGCAGTATTTGCCATTATATACATCTCCTATTATTTAACAGTTACATTCATAGCCTTGCCGTTGGAGCGGACAGCCTTGCCGTCCACAACAGGGTTGAGCTTTGAAACTTGAATGGGAGCTTCCTGCTTAACGATACCTCCCTGAGGGAACTTGGCGCTCGGCTTCTGGCTCTTGCTGACCATGTTGATACCCTCCACGATGGCGCGCTGCTCCTTGACGAGCACCTTCAACACTTTACCCGTCTGACCCTTGCAGTTGCCAGAGTTGACGTAAACTGTATCGCCTTTCTTAATGTGTAACTTACTCATTACTGAAATCATTAATTGATTAAAGAACTTCCACCTTCATGTTGGCGGCACGCAACTCGCGAGCAACAGGACCGAAAATACGACTACCGCGCAGTTCGCCCGCATTGTTCAGAAGAACGCAAGCGTTATCATCAAAACGAATATAGGAACCGTCAGCACGACGGACTTCCTTCTTAGTACGTACAATCAAGGCCTTGGATACTGTACCCTTCTTAACTTCACTGGTGGGGATTGCGCTCTTCACAGACACGACAATCACATCACCCACAGACGCATAGCGACGGCGAGTGCCGCCCAGCACACGAATGCACAGAGCCTCCTTGGCACCGCTATTGTCTGCAACTACTAATCTAGATTCTGCCTGTATCATAATTACTTAGCTCTTTCTACGATTTCTACCACTCTCCATCTCTTGGTCTTGCTCAAGGGACGGGTTTCCATAATCAGGACGGTGTCACCCTTATGGCAGTCGTTCTTCTCGTCATGAGCATGATACTTCTTCGTCTTCGAAACGAACTTACCATAGATGGGGTGCTTCTCCTTAAACTTTGCAGCCACGACAATGGTCTTATCCATCTTGTCGCTAACGACAACACCTGTTCTTGTCTTTCTTAAATTTCTTGCTTCCATGTCTAAGACCTGTTATTTGTTCAACTCTCTTTGGCGAAGCACTGTCTTGAGGCGTGCAATGTCACGACGCGCAGCCTTAATCTGTGCACTGTTTGCCAAGGGTGATACTGCATGGTTCAGGAGCATCTGCTTGTAGTTGGCCTGCTCCGTCTGTATGCGCTCTGCCAAATCGGCAGTAGTCATCTCCTTAATTTCTGCAATCTTCATAATTATGCGTTTTTGTCGTAATCACGTCTAA
>CACYQI010000009.1 GCA_902776455.1 uncultured Bacteroidales bacterium
CAAGAACCTCCGCGCCGAAGCCACCTTCAACCTTGTTCCCACCCGCAAGGCCCAGGCTGATGCAGTCGAGGAAATCAAGAACGAGGAAACAATTCATGGGCTTGAGTAAAGCCCCCTCCCCGCTCCCCCTTTGGGGGAGTGCTTTTAAGCGGCGGGTATCTCAGCTTCCTTCCCCTCCCCTTAAGGGGAGGGGTTAGGGGGTGGGGTATCAATCTCACACGGAAAACACGGAAAACACGGAAATCACAGAAATTTCGCCGAAGGCGAAGTGAAGAGTGAAGAATATCGCCTTCGGCGAAGTGAAGAGTGAAGAGTGAAAAGTGAAAAATCAAAGTTACTATGCTCCGCAGCCCTTTGTAAATTATTGCTGTCCGCTAAATAAGCGCCGAACCAAAGGTCGACGAAGTCAAGGGACGAGAGACCACAGACGGGGGTGTACTCCGCCTGCGCCTGAGCGAAGCGAAGAACCCCCGGGATAGGGTCGCAGAACAATAATAAGCCCTAAAAGGGCGACAGAACATGTAACGTGTTTAATAACAACATGCTTAGATCTCTGTCGCCCCCTCGGGGCTTTCTCTGTCGTTGCAACATTACCGGGGGTTCTTCCCTTCGGTCAGGCGCAGGCGGAGTACACCCCCGTCTGTGGTCTCTCGTCCCTTGACTTCGTCGACCTTTGGTTCGGGACTTTAGAGTAAGCCCCCTTCGACTTCTATTCGCTTAAAATGCCAATGAAAAGGATCTAAAAGGCAGAGGAAGAAATGTTTCCCGGACAGCAATAAAATAGTACATAAATCGTAAATTGTAAATCGTCAAATCGTAAATTACTTTGTTTCTTTCGTGTTTTTAGATGTAGAAAAAAAACTTTCTGTGCTTTCTGTGCTTTCCGTGTGAGATTGATACCCCTCCCCTTAGAGGCGAGGGGAGTCGCGGCGGTGTCTTTCGTGGTTTTAGATGTTATTTATAATCTGTTTAATCCGTTTTAAACCGTTGTTCTAAATATAATCTGTTTAATCTGCTCAATCTGTGGTCCTTATTCAATTCATAATTCTTAATCCTTTGTTTCTTTCGTGTCTTTCGATGTTGAAAATTTCTGTGCTTTCCGTGTGAGTCGTAGTGGTACAAAAAAAAGCCTGAAGCACTTTGCCTCAGGCCTTTTGTTGTCGAGCGGAGGGAAACGGTTCCCTGCGTCGGGATTTAGAGCTTGTCGTTGCTGCCGAGCACTTCCACAATCTTGTGGATGTACATCTTCTTCATGTTCTCGCGAGCGGGCTTCAGGTACTGACGGGGATCGAAGTCGCCGGGCTTCTCGTCGAAGTGCGATGCCTACTGCGTCGGGCAGCTTGCCGCCGTGAGCGTTGATGGTGTCAACCTCTTCCTGAGGCACGGAGCTTGAGCCGTGGAGCACGATGGGGAAGCCGGGGAGCTTCTTCTCGATCTCGTGGAGGATGTCGAATGCCAATGGAGGAGGCACGAGCTTGCCGGTCTTCGGGTCGCGTGTGCACTGCTCGGGAGTGAACTTGTAAGCGCCGTGGCTTGTGCCGATGGAGATGGCGAGGCTGTCGCAACCGCTGCGGGTGGCGAAGTCGATTACCTCTTCGGGCTTCGTATAGTGGCTCTTTTCGGCCTGTACCTCGTCCTCAACGCCTGCCAGCACGCCCAGCTCTGCCTCTACGGTAACGTCGTGAGCGTGAGCATATTCTACCACCTGCTTGGTGATGCGGATGTTCTCTTCGTAGGGGAGAGCGCTGCCGTCAAACATCACGCTGGAGAAGCCGTTGTCGATGCAGTCCTTGCACAGCTCGAAGCTGTCGCCGTGGTCGAGGTGGAGGACAATCTGAGGATTCTCGCAGCCGAGTTCCTTAGCGTACTCTACGGCGCCCTGTGCCATGTAGCGGAGGATGGTGCCGTTGGCGTAGTTGCGTGCGCCCTTGCTGACCTGCATGATGACGGGAGACTTAGTCTCAACGGCAGCCTGCACGATGGCCTGCATCTGTTCGAGTGTGTTGAAGTTGAATGCGGGGATGGCATAGCCGCCAGCCACTGCCTTTTTGAACATCTCACGGGTGTTCACCAGGCCGAGTTCTTTGTAACTTGTCATAGTGATTTACGATTTAACGATTTACTATTTACTATTTATTATTTAAGGATTTACGATTTGACGATCCTAATTAATTTACGATTTGACGATTTACTATTTACGATTTATTTACGATTTAACTATTTACATCCCCCTCTCCTTTAAGAGAGGGTTGGGGAGAGGCTTTTTGTCCCCTCTCCTTAGGAGAGGGTCGGGGAGAGGCTTTTTGTCCCAGTAGGAGCCGACGCTTGGAAGCGTCGGTACGGTACGTTTGACTGTCAGATTCCGACGCTTGGAAGCGTCGGCTCCTATAAATCGGCTGCAAAGATACGAAGAAAAGATTAAAGTTTAAAGTTTATGGATTAAAGATTTCTGCTTTGCAGCACTTTTGCAAAGTCCGCTTTGCATGAATGTCGCCTCCGGCGAAGTAAAAGTCACGCGGATGGGTATGTCACACGGAAATCACAGAAAGCACAGAAATGTCGCCTTCGGCGAAGTAAAGAGGAGCCTCTCCCCAACCCTCTCCTAAAGGAGAGGGAAAAGCCTCCCCTCGGGGAGGTTTGGAAGGGGGTCTGTAAATAGATAAATTACTAAATTGTAAATAAATAGTAAATTGTAAATTGTCAAATTGTAAATCATTTCATTGTTTCGCCTTCACGAGGTAGGTCACGGTGGGCAGGTGGTCGCTGAAGCCGTTGAGCCAGATGCCTCCCGCGTGCGTGCGCTTGGGCGTACCTTTATATTTTCCTTCCTGCTGGATGAGATAGTCGCGCTTGAAGATGTGGTAGCCGTAGAGCGTTAGCTCTTTGTACTCCTTCGTTCCTTCTACGTCGAGCAGGTTCTTGGAAAGCAGGATTTGGTCGAAGAGGTTCCATCCTCCCTGGAAGGTCAACGTGCCCTGTCCCTTTCCGCGCAGGATGTCCCACCACGGGTTGAAGAAGTCGCCTTCGCCCACGTCCTTCATCTTCCTGCGTCCTCCGAGTTGTTTAGCCATCGAGGGGTTGTCGGGGTCGTCGTTCATGTCGCCCATGACGATGATGTGCTGCGACGGGTCGGCCTTGTGGATGCTGTCTGTCAAGGCACGCACCTGTCTGGCTCCGTCCTCGCGGTAGATGTTGTCGTGCCCACGGCTTGGCAGGTGGCAGACGACGACGGTGAGATTGTCGCCGGCGAGCTTGCCCTGTACGCAGAGGAAGGGGCGTGTCTTCTGGGCTGTGTCGCCATGTTCGAAGACATAGAGTTTGTGGAAGTACTTCTCCACCTTGAAAGCTTTGGGGTTGTAGATGAGGGCACAGTCCACGCCTCGTTTGTCAGGTCCCTCGAGGTGAATGTACTTGTAGCCCCGCTTCTGCATGTTGGGCTGAGCGATGAGGTCGTTGAGCGCGTTGTCGTTCTCCACTTCCACTACGCCGATGATGCTGGCTCCGTAGGGGAGCTTGTCGGTACCGAGGTCGCAGAGCGCACGCGACATGTTGGCCAGCTTGTTGGTGTACTTGTTGGCATTCCAACTGAAGGAGCCGTTGGGCAGGAAGTCGTAGTCGTTCTTGTGCGCGTCGTGGCACGTGTCGAAGAGATTCTCGAGATTGTAGAAGCAGACGGCGTGCACCATGAGCTGGCGGTCTTGAGCCGAGAGATAAGCATAACTGAGCAAGAGCAGCGTCGCTAATGCCATGAGTGTTTGTTTCATTTATGTAAGGATTATGTTGTTTAACTGTTTTTTGGTTCAGTCTTCGTTCATTTTCTTCGCAAAGTTAACACTTTTTGGGGAAGATAATGCATTTAGGCAAAAAAACATTCCGTTATTTGTCGAAGGAAGCGAATTTTTTTATAAGTTTGCAGCATAATAAATAAAATATAACATAAAACGCACATGAAAATGAAGCATCTGCCACTGGTGATTGCCCTTGCGGCATCGCCGTTAAGCCACGCCCAGACGATAGGGACAATGGGCGCGGATTCGCTGAGCACGATGGAAGAGGAAATGCTGACCGACGACAGCAATTTCACCTTCACCGAATCGCAGCTCGGCGAGAACGATGACATCACGACCGATGTCATACGCATCAATTCAGCCACAAACATCTATGTCAGCCAAATCGGATGGGCCTGGAGCGGCATCTGGTTCAAGTATCGTGCCCTGGACAATGCCTACAACGACGTTTACATGAACGGCGTGCAGGTGAACAACCCGGAGAACGGTCGCTTTTCCTATACGACAATCGGCGGCATCAACGACGCCACTCGCAACAAGGAAGACGTGGGTGCCTTCGAGGGCAACAACTACTCCTTCAGCGGCTTAGGCGGCAGCAGCAACTACAACTTCCGTCCCAGCCAGATGCCCGACGGACACAAGGTGACGCTCTCTGGAGCCAACCGCAACTACACCCTCCGCGCCATGTATTCCTACGGCACAGGCCTGAGCAAGGACGGATGGGCCTTCTTCGGAAACATCGGCTACCGATGGTCGAACATGCAGACGGCCTCCATCAAGGGAACCTTCTACAACAGCCTCTCCTTCTTCCTGTCGGCCCAGAAGGTGTTCAACGACAAGCACTCCCTCAGCATCGCCGCATGGGCCAACCCCACGGAGCGCGCTACGGCAGGCGCCAGCACCGACGAGGCTTACTGGCTTGCCAACGACTATCAGTACAACCCCTATTGGGGCTACCAGGACGGCAAGAAGCGCGCCAGCCGCATCGTCACCAACGTAGAGCCGAGCTTCCTCGTCACGTGGGACTATAATATAAAGGAAAACATGAAGCTCACCACGAGCGCCATCCTCAAATACGCCGAGTACAAGAGCACCAAGCTCAACTACAGCGGCACCAACCCCCATCCCGACTACTGGAAACGCTTCCCCTCGTACAACTACGACGTGTGGGAACGCGACGGCGACTACAACTACGACAACGCCGCTTTCTGGTCGAGCTACGACAATTGGAAACAAGAGCCTTACCGCCAAATCAACTTCGACGAACTCTACTTCGCCAACACGCAGCTCAACAAGATAGGTGCCGACGCCATCTACTGGATTGAGGCACGCCACAACAACCACTTGATGACCAACCTCTCCAGCACCTTCGACTGGACGTTCAAGCCCGGAACAAGGTTCAGTGCCGGCGTGCAGATACTCAGCAACCGCGGTTCGCACTACCGCACCATCGAGGACCTCTTGGGCGGCAAGTACTTCCACAACACCAACACGTACCTCGTGGGCGACTATCAGCAGACAGCCCCCGAAGCCATGTACGACGTCAATCATGGCTACCAGAAGCTCATCGAAGGCGACCGCTACGGCTACGACTACTACCTCTGGAACCAGGACATCAAGCTCTGGGCAGGCTTCACCATGGAACACGGCATCATGCACAGCTTCTTCACAGGCAAGATAGGCGGACGCCGCATGTGGCGCGAAGGCTTCATGCGCAACGGCCTCTTCCAGGACAACAGCTATGGCAAGAGCGGCATCGCACACTTCCTCGACGGCGGCCTCAAGATGGGCTCCACCGTTAACCTCGGTAAGGGACACGCCCTTTCTGCCGGCTTGGGCTACGAGCTGAAAGCTCCCGGAGCCTCAGTCGCCTTCATGTGTCCCGAGATGAACAACGACTACGCACAGGACCTCCGCAACGAGAAAGTGCTGAGCGCCGAATTGGGCTATGCCATCAGCAACAGGTGGTTCCGACTCAACCTGAACGGCTACTACTACTACATGCACGACGGCAACGAGTGGCAACAGTTCTACAACGACGACAGCAACAGCTTCTCCTACAACAGCCTCACAGGCGTGAAGAAAGAATACTATGGCGTAGAGCTGGGATTGCGCATCAACGTAACCAGCAGCCTCGACATCGTAGCCCTTGGCACCTACGGCGAGGCAAAGTATATAGAAAACACGCCAGTCAGCTGGATGAACAGCACATCAGGCGAGATGAAGCAGGAAATCTGCCACAACAAAGGGATGCGTGTCAGCGGAACACCTTTGGCAGCAGCCAGCCTCGGACTGAACTATCGCATCAAACGTTGGTACCTTGGTTTGACCGGCAACTACTACGACCGCATCTACCTCTCCTACAGCACCAACATGCGCTATGAGAACAACCTGAAGAATGCCGGCCGCTATCATGCCGGAGAGTACGACGTCCCCGACCAGGCAAAGGGTAACGGCGGCTTCATGCTCGATGCAAGCATCGGCAGGCAGTTCCAAGTGTTCCACCATCCCCTTAGCGTCAACCTGCAACTCTGCAACCTGACCAACCGCCGCAACATCACTACAGGCGGCTACGAGCAGAGCCGAAGCAACTACAGCGTGACGGAAACCGAGAACTCGGGCACAGAGACAACAACCAAGCCCCGCACATACAACTTCGAGAAGAACGCCAAGAAGTTCTATGCACAAGGCTTCAACTTCATGCTCAACGTGAACTACAGATTCTAAACAGACACTTCGAAAGAGTACATTATCCACATACCTATTATATATTGTAAGCAATGAAAAAGCAAACAATCATCATAGCTCTGTTGGCCGGAACATTCGCCTTAGCCTCTTGCCAAGACGGGGACTGGGATGTTCCCCAGACCATTCCGTACGGCAACAACAGTCTGAAGGCAGGCCGAACCGTTACCATAGCCGAATTGCAAAGCACTTACGCCAACACCATCAGCAGCGACAACTACAAGCAGATAACGGAAGACCTTTGGTTGCGTTGCGTGGTCAACGGCAACGACTACGGCGACAACCTCTACAAGCAATTGTCCGTACAGGACGAAACCGGTGGCATCATCATCGGCATCAACGGCTCCGACCAGGGCGCATACATGCCTGTCGGCCAGAAGCTGCTCATCAGCCTCAAGGACCTCTACATCGGAGGCTACGGCAATCAAGCGCAACTGGGCGGCCTCTACAACGGCGGCCTCGGACGCATGGAACTCACGGAGTGGAAGAATCACGTGCGCCTCATCATGGACGACATGTCCGAAGCCATCGAGTTCGGCTCCATAAAGGTTGACACCATCGACTTCGATCCGAACAAGACGATGGCTCAGCAAGCCGGCAGAGTGGTTCGTCTCAGCGGTGTGACCATTAAGAAGGAAGGCACTCCCATCATCGCTCCCGAAGATGGTTCAGTCAGCCTTGTCAGCAATTGCGTGAACCGTACGCTCTCCGGCGGCAATGCCGGCAGCAAATGCGTGCTCCGCACCAGCACATACGCCGCATTCAAAGGCATCGCCATCCCCGACGGAGCAGTCGATATCTACGGCATTGCCACCATCTATCGCGGTACATGGCAGATACTTGCACGCACCGAAAGTGACTTAGCTTGGAAAAGAAATTAAAAAGAAACACATAAAAAGACATACACATTATGAAAAAGACTTTCAAAACATTTGCGTTCATGTTGCTGGCAGCCCTCGCTTTCAGCAGCTGTGTTGACGTTCCCGCTCCATTCAATCTCCCCGAAAAGGGCAGTGAATCAGGCGGCGGCTCAACAACCAACGAAGGTATTGCCATTACCTGCGCACAAGCTGTCGATTTGGCAAAAGCATTGGCCGACGGCGCCACATCTGCTGATACTTACACCATCACGGGTTACATCACGGAGGTCGTAGGCGACGTCAGCAGAAACCAACAGACTTTCTGGATGGCCGACACAAAAGGAGGCGGCAGAGTGTTCGAAGCCTACTGGGCTAACCTTCCCGAGGGAGTGACGGCTTTCACGGCAGGTACAAAGGTGAAGATAACAGGCAAGCTGATGAAGTTTGTCAACAACTCTGGCAGCGTTATTCCCGAGATGAAGAATGCCGTAGTGACTATTCTTGAAGATGATGGCGGCGGTACGACTCCTGTGGAAGAAGGCACGCAAGTCACTTGCGCACAAGCCGTTCAGTTGACGAATGATCTGCCAGACAGTGGCACTTCTACGGAAACTTATACCGTAACAGGTTACATCACTCAGATTCTTGGTGCTGTCAGCACTAAGACTGGCACTCCTCAGCAAAGCTTTTGGATGTCAGACGATAAGGGTGGCGAAAATCAGTTCCAAGCTTATTATGCAAACCTGCCAACTGGAGTTAGTGAATTCACGGTTGGCATGAAGGTAAAGATTACTGGTAAGCTGAAGAAATTCATGAAGAATGGTGCCGCAACACCTGAGATGCAGAACCCCGATGTTGTCATCCTCGAAGATGGCGGCAGCGTCACTCCTACTCCTACACCTGGCGGTGATGCAGAACACATTACTATTGCTGAGTTCCTGCAGAAAGCAGATGCGAATACTGTTTACGAACTGACAGGCACCGTCAAGAACATCTCCAACACGACCTATGGCAATTTCGACCTCGTGGAGGGCGATGCCAGCATATACATCTATGGCCTTTTGAATCTGAATGGCGAGAAGCAGAAGTTCGCGAGCATCGGCATAGAGGAAGGCGATATCGTGACCTTGACTGGCAAATATAAGCTCTTTAACAACAAGCCTGAGATTGTCGATGCCCAACTTGTCAGCTTCACGAAAGGCGAAGGCGGCGACACACCTCAGCCTCCCACGCCTGGTCCTGGCGGCGACCCTGTCTCCGAACTCGTCAACGGCGATTTCGAGAGTTGGGACAACGCTTCGCAACCTACTGGTTGGAAGTCAGCAAGCACAGCAAGCAACGCTACGTTGAGCCAGAGCACCGACGCCCGCAATGGTAGCTACGCATGCGTAGTTGCTGCACCTGGAACTATGAACAAACGTCTTGCCACTCAGGAGATGACGCTCGAAGCAGGCTCCTACACCTTCTCCTACTATGCCAAATCCACTACGGGCAATGCGAGTCAGACAAAGGGTGGCTATGTTCCCATTAATGCTGATGGTGCAGTCGGCGCTTATAAGTATGGCGACTTCTTCGACCTCAACAATAGCGGCTGGACACTCGTGACCTACGACTTTACTTTGGATGATACGACAAAGCTCTGCCTTATCGTTATGAATCCGAAGAATAGCAGCTACTCTTCCTCGCAGGACATCCTCATCGACGATGCCACATTGGTGAAGAAGTAAAAGAAGCGTAATGAAAGAATGAACGAACGAAAGAATGAAGAAATGAAAATGCGTGCTTTTATATTAATCGCTCTTATGACACTGTGCCCCGCCTTGAGGGCACAGCAGTATGCCACAATCCTCTATCGGCAGACCGACACGCCCCGTGCCGTCCCCGTGGCTGAGATAGATTCTGTAGTGGTGCGCGACGTTGCGCAAGTGGATGCCACCTACTTTGCCGCTGCTAAGGACACTGTCTATGTCGTGCCCGTCAAGGAGTCGCACTGGAAGGGCAAACGCATCGGCTTCCTGGGCGACAGCATTACGCAGTATGCCGAGTACGTCAATTCATACGCTAACCTGACGGGATGTACGGCCGTCAACTACGGTGTGTCTGCCACTCACATGGCTCGCAAGAACAACAACGACACCAATGCCTTCGAGCGACGTTACTCCTCGATGACCAGGAACCTCGACATGGTGATAGTCTTTGGCGGCACGAATGACTTCGGACATACCACTACGGCAGAGTTCGGTGCGTTCACCGACGGGCCGAAAGTGGGCAAGTTCACCTTCTATGCCGGACTGCATCGCCTCTTCAGAGGACTGCAAGACCGCTATCCGAGCATACCTGTCGTCATCATGCTCCCCCTTCATCATGGCACAGAGATTGATGTGCCCGAGTACATCTTCAACTCCGACAAGTCGTTCACCGAAGGTACGAACCCCACTACAGGCAAGACCTTCCGCGAATACGTCAACGCCATTCGCGAGGTAGCTGCCTACTATTCCTTCATCGTTCTCGATGCTTACAGCTACTCCGGCCTCTCGCCCATGACTGAGATCGGAGCCGAGAACCGCGTGTACTTCCGCGACGGACTCCACCTGAACGCAGCCGGCGGCGAGAAGTTGGCACGATGGATGTACCCGCAGCTCGAAGCCGTTTACGAAATGTTCTACAAATAAATAGATGAAAAAACACAGACATTCTCATTCCTTCATTCTTTCATTCCTACATTTCTTCATTCTTTCCTTCCTTCATCTCTCCACGGTTCAGGCCTACGACGTAGAGTTGGGGGGCATCTTCTATTGCATCCTGGGTTCGTACAGAGCGTACGTCACCCATGCCGACGTAGTGCCGGATTCGAACGGGAAATATGCGAAGGAATACAGCGGAACGGTGGTTGTGCCTTCACAGATAAGGTACAACGGGCGCAACTACACCGTCATGTCCATCGGCCCCAATGCCTTTGCCGGATGCGAGAAGCTGAATGTCGTCCGTTTGCCATCCACTATCCAAGCCCTCAGCGCCTGCGCATTCATCGGTTGCTCCAACCTCCGGCAAGTGGTACTGCCTGCTGACCTACAGGCCATTAGCAGCTGTGCATTCACCGGCTGCACTTCCTTGCAACAGGTTTCCTTGCCTCGCCATGCGGAAGTTGTCGATACGCTCACGTTCTACTGCTGCACGTCGCTGACGTCGGTCATCTTGCCTCATACCGTCCGCGCTGTTTGTCAGGGCGCTTTCGAACACCTTCTTTCCCTGAAGCACCTCTACTGCTTCTCTTCGATTCCACCTGTTGCCGAGCGCGGAGCCTTTACGTTTGCCGACCAGCAGAACTGCACCCTCCATGTTCCTGCCGAAGCCGTCCAGCTCTACCACGAGTCGCCTGTCTGGAAGGACTTCAAGAGCATCGTTCCCCTTCAGAACGGCGACTACACGGGCCAAGGCTATCAGCGCGGCGACATCAACGACGACGGACACATCGATGCCAACGACCTCGCCTTGCTTCGCCAACTTATTGTAGGCCAACCCGACGAAGCATACGTCCGTTGGGCAGCCGACGTCAACGCCGACGGCATAGTCAATGCCATCGACTTCGTCATTCAGTCGAAGCGATAAACGCATGTATCTTAGTATTGGCGTACGCTAAGTAAGCGCCGAGTGCGCGAAAGACCACAGACGGAGGTGTAAGCCCCCGGTACAGGAGCATCGAAAAAATGATTAATGGGAACTTACGGCCTATCATGTATTAAGCAAACACAAAGACACAAAGGCACTAAGTAACAGCCCATGTTGTAAAGACACAAAGATCTTTGTGTCTTCAGTTCTGCGGCGTAGCTCTCCGTGTCTTCGTGTCTTTGTGTTTGATTGTCCTTTTGATTTTCACCGAACTCACGTTATCTTAGTAAAGTCCGCTGAAGCTCCCATCCCTTCAAGGGAGATGATCTTCGTGAAGTCCTGCCGCGACTCCCCTCCCTTCAAGGGGAGGGGTAGGGGGTGGGGTCTGTAATGTATAAAATAGCTTTGGCCTTTGACAATCTCACCCCACCCCTAACCCCTCCCCTTAAAAGGGAGGGGAAACGCCGCAATGCTTCGACTGAAACTTTGTGAAGAACGTCGCATTTTCACTCGAAGTGAGGGAATCTCAGCAAAGGCCTGCCGCGACTCCCCTCCCTTCAAGGGGAGGGGTAGGGGGTGGGGTCTGTAATTAACAAACTATCCACGTAGATTCGTCAAACTATCCACAGGGCATCCGTTCACGCTCCACGGAGCATCGGCTTACGCTCCACGTTGCATCGGGCGACGCTCCACGTTGCATCGGGCGACGCTCCACGTTGTGTGAATCAGAGCCTCTCGTAGCCCCAGTCGTCGAGCGCTTCGCCCCAATGTTCGTTCACGAGGCGGATGGTGCGCGGAGCATACTGATACTTGTTCTTTTTGTAGCCTTTCTTGCTCTGTATGTAGCTCTCTATGGCGGACTTAGCCTCTTCCCAACCGGGAATGCCGAGCTTGCTGTAAATGTCCTTCGTGATGTTCAGGGCGTCCTTTTCGATGTCCTCAAAGCGCACTTCGTAGAGGGCGCCTTCGGGCAGATGCTGCTTCTGCTCCTTGTAGGCATGGTAGAGTTCCATGTAGTTGCGAAGGATGTTCTGCTCCATCTCTTCGTCGCTGATGCTATGGAACTGCAAGGGTTTGATGGTATTGATGTAGAAGGAGCGTGTGCTCTCGAAGACCGTATAGGGATTGCGCATTAAATATATGTATCGCGCGCGAGGGAAAAGCTCCGTCATAGCCTTGATGCGGCCCGTATGAGGCGGGTTCTTGCTGAGATACTGCGTGCCGCCCGTGTTCCAGAGGCTTAGCTTGACAAGCTTTTCGAAAGTCTGCTTGAACTCCCGAAGCTCTTCGTCCGTGATGGTCTTGAAGGTAAGAAAGCGGTCGCACCACTCTTGCATCCGCTCCGGGAAGAACCAGAAGTTGTAGTAGTTGCAGGCCGTCATGTTCGACAGCGCAAATTCTTCCTCCTGCGGAAGGTCGGGGGAAAGCTCCATGTTGTCGGTAGGACGATGGCTGGGCATCACTAACTTCATGACTGGCTTGAAGAAGCCTTGCAGCGACATGATGTAGTGGGGGAAGACAGTCTGATAGGTGGTGGTGAAGCCGAAGTGTTTGTCTTGGGCAAAGATGTTGTGGAGGAAGGTCGTACCGCTCCGCCAATGTCCGAGGATGAACAATGGGGCGTTCTCCAATGGCTTGTTTGCCAACTCCTTACGATACCTTCGTTCTTGTAAAGCTACAAACGGGCTGAGAATGCGGCAAATGCACTTCGTAAGCCAGTAGTTAGCCCGTTTTTCCTTGGCGATGTGCTGACCTTTGGTCACAGCACCGAATGTTTTCCAGTCGGCTCCCACGAGGGTATTGACGGGAAGATTGTTGAATTTGAACAGTCCCATCTCTCATTTACCATTTAAACATTTAATCATTTACCATTTCTCAGCTCCCGCAAGGGGATGAGGCTTTCCGCCTGCAAGACTCCCCCTCTCCTTTGAGATTGAAGAGAGGGTGTTTATCATCGACCCTCGTTTGGCGGATAACCTTTTCACCTTTTTACCTTTTCACCTTTACTTCCAGTCCTTGCCGGCTGAGTTCTTTCACGGCCGTCGCGATGGCCTCGTAGTGTTCGGGGCCGATGCCGAGGCGGGGAAGGTCGAGCGTAGGCAGGTCTTCGCGCATGAGTTCCGTTTCGTCGAGCGGCTTCTCTATCATGCCCACGGCACATGTGTTGTTCGTGATGGGGTCGATGAGGATGAAGGCTCCGGTGGCACGGTTCTGCGAGTAGGCGTCGAAGAAGAGCGTCTTGGCCGTCGTTATCTGCACCTGACCTATCTCGTTGAGTTTGAAGTCGGTTCCCGGCAAGTGCTCCATCGTGTTGACGTCGATGCGGTAGTCGATGGCGTTGATGGTGGCACGGGTCGTGTTGGTGTTGGCCTTGAGGAAGAACTGCTTGCTGCGGTCCATCGGTTCCTCGTCCATCCAGACGAGCTTCGTCTGCAAGTGTCTCCCGATGAAGGGCAGGTTGTCGGGCTTGACAAGCATCTCCCCGCGCGAGATGTCTATTTCGTCTTCGAGCGTAATGGTAACGCTTTGAGGGCAGAAAGCAAGCCCAAGCCCCCCTCCAACCTCCCCCCGAGGAGGGAGGCTTTCTGCCGCGAAACTCCCCTCCTCCTCGGGGGAGGGGACGGGAGAGGTGGCTGGGGAAGAGGCGGGGGCTGTAGGACTGTAGATTTCCTTCACGCGGCTCGTCTTCTTGCTGGGCAGGGCCATGATTTCGTCGCCCTTGCGGATGATGCCGCTCGCCACTTTTCCGCAGAAGCCGCGGAAGTCGAGGTTGGGCCGAAGCACGTACTGCACGGGGAAACGGAAGTCGTGCATGTTGCGGTCGCGGTCAATGGGAACCGTCTCGAGGAACTGGAGAAGGGACGAACCCTCGTACCAAGGTGTGCGTCCGCTCTTCTTCACCACGTTGTCGCCCTCCTTTGCCGAAAGGGGGAAGCACGTGACGTCCTCGATGCCAAGCCGATGGGTGAGACTGAGGTACTCGTGCTTTATCCTGTTGAAGACCTCTTCGGAGAAGCCCACGAGGTCCATCTTGTTGATGGCCAGAGCTATGTGTTTGATGCCGAGCAGCGAGACGAGGAACGTGTGTCGGCGTGTCTGCGTGATGATGCCATTACGCGCATCGACCAGAATGATAGCGAGGTTGGCGGTCGAGCCGCCTGTTATCATGTTGCGCGTGTACTGCTCGTGTCCCGGAGTGTCTGCGATGATGAACTTGCGTTGGTTGGTCGAGAAGTAGCGATAGGCCACGTCGATGGTGATACCCTCCTCGCGTTCGGCCTTCAGTCCGTCAAGCAGGAGGGCGTAGTCTATCTCTCCCGCTCCGGCGTTGCCCACGCGCTTCGAGTCGCGCTCGAGTGCTTGGAGCTGGTCTTCGTAGAGCATCTTGCTGTCGAAGAGCAAGCGTCCGATGAGCGTTGACTTGCCGTCGTCCACCGAGCCGGCTGTAAGCAGGCGGAGAAGCGACTTGCGTTCGTCGGCATCAAGGTAGGCCTTTATGTTTAACTTATTGTTTTCCACGATTGTTTCCTGTTATTTCGTTGTGACGTTGTTTCGTGATGACGACATTACGTTATAACGTTATTTCGACATTTCTCTAAACTCTAAACCCTAAACTCTCAACTATTCAGAAGTACCCTTCCCGCTTCTTCTGCTCCATGCTTGCCTCTTGGTCGAAGTCGATGACGCGTGTTGTGCGTTCGCTCTTCGTTGTGGTCATCATTTCCTCCACTATTTCTTCTATGGTGGCGGCGTTGCTTTCTACGGCTCCTGTCAGCGGCCAGCAGCCGAGCGTGCGGAAGCGTACCATGCGCATGTGAATCTTGGGAACGAGTTCTTTTGGCAGGCGGTCGTCGTCGGCCATGATGAGGTTTCCGTCGATTTCTACGCACGGGCGTTCCTTGGCAAAATAGAGAGGAACGATGGGAATGTTCTCCAGGCGGATGTATTGCCAGACGTCAAGCTCGGTCCAGTTCGAGAGGGGAAAGACGCGGATGCTCTCGCCTTTGCGTATGCGACTGTTGTAGATGTCCCAAAGCTCAGGGCGCTGGTTCTTGGGGTCCCATTGGTTGAACTGGTCGCGGAAGCTGAAGATGCGTTCCTTTGCCCTCGACTTCTCCTCGTCGCGACGTGCTCCGCCGAAGGCTGCATCGAACTTGTACTTGTCGAGCGCATCGAGAAGTGCCTTCGTCTTCATCAGGTCGGTATGCACTTTGCTGCCGTGCGTGAACGGACCTACGCCAGCGCGGAAGGCTTCCATGTTGCTCTCGACGATGAGGTTCCAGTTGTGCTCCTTGGCATAACGGTCGCGGAACTCAATCATCTCGCGAAACTTCCACTTCGAGTCGATGTGCATGAGCGGGAAAGGCACCTTGCCTGGAGCAAAAGCTTTCTCAGCGAGGCGAACCATCACGCTGCTGTCCTTGCCGATGCTGTAAAGCATGACGGGATTCTCGAACTCAGCTGCCACTTCTCTTATGATATGTATCGACTCGGCTTCAAGTTCCTGAAGATGACTCAAACGGTATTCTTCCATCTTTTTCGTCGTGTTGTTGTTTGGTGGTTTAGTCGTTAGGCGGGAGGGGCGAACCGCAGTTGCCGTAGGCAGAGAGACACGGACGCCTGCCCCTCGGAAACAACTAATTTGCCTGCAAAGGTACGAAGAAGTGCGCAAATAAACAAGAAGGGAGGCAGCTTTTCGCGTCTTTTCCGCTATTAAAGCAAATAGCGGCAAGGAAAAAGCGGCTAAAAGAAGGGCAGCAGGAGGGACGGAAGGGGAGGGGGGAGCTGCGTTGACAACGCAACATACGGGACGGCGGGGGAGGGGAAACTTGAGGGCAAAGGGGAGAGGAAGGCGGGGGGCAGCTTGGAAGAACAAGGGGAGCGACCGCGAAAAACCTTGACAAGATTTTTTCTCTCTCCACGTAGAACAAACCGACGACGCACGCCATCTCTTTCAACACTCCACGTTAAGTTGGCCAACTCTCCACGGAGTGTTGCTTTTTCCTCCACGTTGTCTTGCCCCTCTTCCCACGTGCTTTTTTCGGCTTTTCTTTGTATGGTTTGACCGTGCCCCGTGCTGCCCATGTACTTTCTTAACTCGCCTCGACAAAACTCGCCTCTCTAACTAACTGAATATCAGCGGCAATTAAAAATAAGCCCTTTTTGAGCCTTCGGTGGCCCTTAGTGCCACAGAAGCAAAAAAACGCCGCCAGAACGCGCCTCGATGCGAAAAGTCTTGACAAACAAGCCCTTCCTTGCGGCCGAGGGAAGCCTTTCCTAAATCCTCCCCTGAAGGCAAGGACCTTGCCCCCGTCCCTTTAGGGAAGGGGTAGGGGAAAGGCCGCCTGAATCCGAAGCGGCAGCCGAAGAGCTACCTTCGCCACTTTTGCCCCCTCAACTCCGCTCCTTGCGGAGCTTGAAACTTAATTTTTGCCGAAAGCTGAAATTAGGGGTGGTTTTATTTTGCGTTATGCCTTTTTTTTCGTACCTTTGCGCCAAAATACGCAGCAGGCCGAATGGTTTTGCTGCCATACAAACTTAAACCCAATGGATGATCAAGAAAGAATAATTAAAGTTGACATTCAACAGGAGATGAAGAAGAGCTACATCGACTACTCGATGAGCGTCATCGTAGCCCGTGCCCTGCCAGATGTCAGGGACGGCTTCAAGCCTGTTCACCGCCGCATTCTGTACGGCATGCGCGAACTTCGCAATTTCCACAGTAGCCCTTATAAGAAATGTGCCCGTATCGTGGGCGAGGTGCTCGGTAAGTATCACCCTCATGGCGACAGCTCGGTCTATATGGCCCTCGTCCGCATGGCTCAGGAATGGGCTATGCGCTGCACACTTGTTGACGGCCAGGGCAACTTCGGCAGCGTCGATGGCGACAGCCCCGCTGCCATGCGATACACCGAGGCAAGGCTCAGCCTCATGGGCGAAGCCATGATGGACGACCTGGAGAAGGAGACCGTTGATATGACAAACAACTTCGACGACACGCTCCAGGAACCCACCGTGATGCCCACCCGCATACCCAATCTGCTCGTCAACGGAGCCACCGGCATTGCCGTCGGCATGGCAACCAACATCCCGACCCACAACCTCGGCGAAGTCATCGACGCCTGCGTGGCATACGTCGATAACAGCGAACTCACGGTAGATGACCTCATGCACTACGTGAAAGGGCCCGACTTCCCCACCGGCGCCTACATCATGGGCATGCAGGGCATCCGCGATGCCTACGAGACCGGCCGCGGACGCATTGTCCTCCGCGCCAAAGCCGACATAGAGAGCGGCGACACGCACGACAAGATCATCGTCAGCGAAATACCCTACGGCATCAACAAACAGCAGCTCATCGAATACATCGCACAACTCGTGGGCGAAAAGAAAATAGAAGGCATCAGCAACGTCAACGACGAGAGCGACTCGGAAGGCATGCGCATCGTGGTTGACCTGAAGCGCGACGCCAACGCACGCGTCGTGCTGAACAAGCTCTTCAAGATGACGCCGTTGCAGACCAGCTTCAGCGTCAACAGCATCGCCCTCGTGAAGGGACGGCCGCAACTGCTCACCCTCAAGGACTTCATCAGCAACTTCGTCGAGCATCGCCACGATGTCGTCATCCGTCGCACGAAGTACGACCTCCGCAAAGCCGAAGAGAGAGCACACATCCTCAAAGGCCTCATCATCGCCTCGGACAACATCGACGAGGTGGTACACATCATACGTGGCAGCAAGACGCCTGCCGACGCCCAGCGCAACCTCGAAGCCCGCTTCGAGCTGGACGAACTGCAGAGCAAGGCCATCGTCGATATGCGTCTGTCGCAACTCACAGGCTTGCGGCAGGAAGACCTCCATAATGAGTACGACGAACTGCTGGAGAAGATTAAGTACTACAACCAGATTCTCACCGACGACGCCCTTTGCCGCAAGGTCATCAAGGACGAACTCATCGAGATAAAGGAACAGTACGGCGACGCACGTCGCACGGAGATTCTGCCCAGCGCCGAGGAGTTCAACGCCGAAGACTTCTATGCCGACGACGAAGTAGTCATTACGATGAGCCACATGGGCTACATCAAGCGAGTTCCCCTGGCAGAGTTCAAGGCACAAGGCCGCGGCGGCATCGGCGTCAAAGCAAGCTCTACGCGCGACAACGACTTCATCGAGAAAATCTATCCCGCCACGATGCACAACACGATGCTCTTCTTCACCGACCGCGGACGCTGCTACTGGCTCAAGGTTTATGACATTCCCGACGGCAACAAACAGGGCAAAGGACGAGCCATCCAGAACATGCTCAACATCGAACCTGGCGATGCTGTCCGCGCTTGCCTCTGCATCCGCAAGCTTGGCGACCCCGAGTTCTGCCAGAGCCACTTCGTGGTCTTCTGCACCAAGAAGGGCATCATCAAGAAGACCTGCCTGACGGAATACAGCCGAGTCCGCACAAATGGCGTCAACGCCATCAACATCCGCGAGGACGACCAAGTAATCGGCGTAGAACTGACCAACGGCAAGAACGAAATCATCATCGCCAATGCCGGAGGTCGCGCCGTACGCTTCGACGAAGAACAAATCCGCTCGATGGGACGCACAGCTACAGGCGTGCAGAGCATCATCCTCGACGACGACCCGCGCGACGGCGTGGTGGGCATGTGCATCATCAACGATGTCGAGACCGAAAGCATCATGGTGCTCAGCGAGAACGGCTTCGGCAAACGCACCAACGTCGAAGAGTATCGCAAGACAACTCGCCATGCGAAAGGCGTCAAGACCCTCGCCATCACCGAGAAGACAGGCTACCTCGTAGCCATCACCGTAGTGAAGGACGACGACGACCTGATGATTATCAACAAGAGCGGCACTACCATCCGCATCCATGCCGACAGGATTACGGAGACGAAGGGACGTGTCACGCAAGGCACCAAAGTCATCGAACTCAAGAAGCGCAACGACGTCATCAGCCATCTGAGCGTCGTACCGCGTGCCGAAGAAGAACCCGAGACGGAGGCAGAAGGCGAGGCAGAAGTTGAGACAACCGACAGCGAACAGTAAACAAACACATAGTACACATATTATATTTATTAAGGATATGAAGAAACTATTCATTTCGATGGCACTGCTCATGAGCGTAGGTACCATCATGGGTCAAGCCGACAAGGCCGCCCTCAAGCAAGCACAGAAAGAGGCAAAGGCAGAGATGACTGAAGCACAAAAGATAAACGACGCCATCCTTGCCAAGATAAACGAAAAGACCGCTACTGAGGCCGAAATCATGTCCGAGTGCAAGAAAGGACAAGCCCTCATCAGCAAAGCCATCAAGAGCGGTGCCATCGCCGAGAACAGAATAGGCGAAGCCTACAAGCTCTCTGCCGACCTCGCACTCCAGCCGCACAATCTCATGCTGATTCATGCATCCAAGAAGGAACCCTTCGACACGGTATTCTTCTACTCAAACCTCAAGACAATGACCGATGCCCTGCAAGGCGAGCTGAAGAACACCAAGGTGACTAAGGGCGAAACGGGCAACGAAGCCTACATCAAAGGCAAGACGTTCAACCTCGCACAATGCGGTGACTACTACATCTATGCTGGTCAGTTCAACGCTGCCATAGGCCAATTCGACAAAGCCATCGAGGCTTACACGACGGCAATGAACTACACAAAGATCTATCCCGAAGTGGCAGGCAAGGCAGAACTCCGTATTCCCGTAGAGCAGATTGCCTATTACGCCTTCCACACGGCACATGAAGGCAAGCTCTACGACAAGATGGACGAGTTCTTCGACCAGGCCATCAAGTTCGAGGAAGGCGCCGTCGGAACAAAGCAAGTCAAGGTGGCTTCCTACTTGGAGCGTGGCGACTCGACGGCTTGGGCTAACTACATCCACGACATGACCGTGAAGGAACCCCAGCAGAACACAGACTACATCCAGATGCTCATTGCCTATTACCTCAAGAAAGACAAGGAGACCGGCAGCGACCAGATGATGAAGTACGCCGACGAAATCATCGCCAAAGACCCCAACATCCTTATTGCTCAGTACGGTAAGGCTTACAAGTACTTCGAAAGCGAGAAGTACGACGAGGCATTCGAAGCATACAAGAAGTGTACGGAACTCAAGAGCGACTACTACGACGCGTGGTATCAGTGCGGCCTCTGCAAGTATCGTCAGGCCTTGGCCCTCAACTCAACCATCAGTACCATCAAGAATCAGGCTGAAGCCAAAAAGGTGCTCGAAAAGACTAAGGGCATCTTCGGCGAGGCCATCCCGTTCTTCGAGAAGGCACGCGAATGTGCTCCCGACGAGCCGCAGAAGTGGGCTTTCGAGCTTCGCCAATGCTACAGCGTCACAGGACAGGCAGCCAAAGCTGCCGAGATGGACAAACTGCTCTAAAGCAACACAATTGAGAGTGTGTCAAAATACAATTAATATAATGTAAACAACGGATTACACGGATTTGACGGACCTAAGCCACGCTGATAATCAGCATATAAGAAAATCCGTTGAATCTGTGTAGTCCGTTGTTGTTAATTATGACACATCCTCTTATTCAGATAAGGCAGATGGAATCATCCACTTTGTTTGCTCAGGTCTTCCTCCTCTTTGGAAGAAGGGTGGGGAGGTGGTTCATGCTCCTCCTCCTTTTGCTTTTTTCCCTTTGCACCTTGCCTTCACAGGCTAAGCAACCCAAGCAACCGAAGCAGCCAAAGCAGGAGAAACTCTCCACTCTCAACAAAAACGCACGGATGGCGCTCAAGAACCAAAGCGGACAGGAAGCGGCTTTGGGAGCGTTGCTCAATGCCTTGAACCGTCCCGAACTGAAGAATGCGCAACGAGCCAAAATATATTATACTGCCGCACAGCTCGACGAATCGATAAACGGCATAGAGAACCGGAAGGCTTATCTCAAGCAGGCTTACGACACGGCAAAGTTCTTCAACAAGCTCCGCGACATGTACAACCGCCTGCAGCTCTGTGACAGCATCGACCGCCTCCCCGATGCAAAGGGGAAAGTTCATGCCCGTCTGCAGAAGAAGACAACGGCTTTGCGCCTCAAGCATCGTCGCAACATCTTCGGCGGAGGCAGGTACTATCTCTTCAAGCAAAACTATAAGGAAGCCTATCCCTTCTACGACCTTTATTGTATCTACAGCCGAGAGGAGAAGCAGGACACGCTTTATCCGCAGGCAGCTCTGTGCGCAACGCTTTCAGCCTTCCTTGTCGAGAACTGGCAGGGGACTATCAAGTATGCCGATACCGCTATATTCTATTCCGACACAGCCACTTCTGCCATCCTGCATGAATACAAGGTTCGTTCCTACGAGAAGTTGAAGAACGACAGTCTCTGGGTGGCGATGCTCCAGCAAGGCGTCGTCAAGTATCCGAATCACGACTACTTCTTCGTCCAGCTGGCCGATTGGTGTTATGCTCATCGCCGTTATGATGTGGAAAGGAAGCTTGCCGACAGGGTGATAGCCGAAACGGGGGGAAAGGCCATTCACTACTATGCGAAGTCGAAATCCTATCTTGCCGAGGAGAACTACGAAGCTTGTATCGAGTTCGCAGACAGCACGATAGCCCGACAGAAAGACTTTGCCGATGCCTACTACAACAAGGGTATTTCCTACATCAACATGGCAGTCATAGCCCACGAGATGAGTTGCAAGGACGTCAAGAACCCGCAGTATGCCATCGACAAGCAAAGGACGCAGGAGCTTTACAAGAAGGCCCGTCCCTGCGTGGAAATGGTTCGTCGCCTCCAGCCCGAGAAGTCAGACCTCTGGGCTCCGCTTCTCTATCGCATCTATCTCAATCTCAATCTTGGAGAAGAGTTCAACGAGATAGACCGCCTCCTTCATCCCAAACCGCTTCCCTGACAAGCTTGTCACCTTCCTTCCTATTGTTTCTTTTATTGATGACAAGGGGATGTTTATCTCATCTTCCTTTGAGGTTCTTCTCCAACACACATCCCATGTTTTAGTGGCGCAAAGGTGTTGGCTTTACACGACGTGGAGCATCGGCCAACACAACGTGGAGCGTCGGCCAACACAACGTGGAGCATCGGCCAACACAACGTGGAGCGTCGGCCAACACAACGTGGAGCATCGGCCAACACAACGTGGAGCGTCGGCCAACTAAACGTGGAGCGTCGGCCAACACAACGTGCCATGTTGTACGGAACGGCGCGGGGCGATAAACTCCGTCGCTTGAATGGTGGCGAAAAGCAGTACTCGGGAATGCTTTCATGCGGGGGTGGGGGAAGGTTTGTCATGCAGGATGACCTTCACCTTGACGATGCGGCGCTGGTCAACTTCCATCACGTCGAAGGTGAAGCGCTTGTACTCGATGCGTTCGCCTTGTGCGGGGAAATCGCCCTTTATCTCTAGCAAGAGGCCGGCAAGCGTTTCGGCCTCGCCTTCGATGGTCTCGAAGTAATCGTCGTCGAGGCCAAGTATCTTCGTAAAGTCGGACATAAGTGTCTTGGCCTCAAAGATGTAGGTGTTCTGATTGAGCCGTTGGTAAGGCTTCTCCTCGTCGTCGTACTCGTCGTTTATCTCCCCGACGATTTCCTCCAGAATGTCTTCCATCGTGACGATTCCGCTTGTGCCTCCGAACTCATCCACCACGATGGCGATGTGTACTTTGTTCGATTGGAAGTCGCGCAAAAGGTCGTCCACCATCTTCGTCTCCGGCACGAAGTAGGCGGGTCGAATCAGCGTCTGCCACCGGAATCCTTGCGGCTTGCCCAGATGCGGCAGGAGGTCTTTGATATAGAGCACGCCCTTGATGTTGTCCTGCGTGTCCTGATAGACGGGGATGCGGCTGTAGTTGTTTGCCACGATGCAAGCCAGCACGTCGTTGAACGAAGCCTTGATGTCGAGATCCACAATATCGACGCGGCTCGTCATTATCTCTTTCGCCATCTCGCCGCCGAAGCGGATGATGCCCTTCAGCATGCCGGCTTCCTCGGCGATGTCCTTCTTGTCGGTCAGCTCCATAGCCTTCTCCAGGTCATCGACGGTGAGCATCTCGGCCTCGTGGCTGACGAAACGCTTCGTGATGACTTTGCTTCGGATGAGCAGACGGCTTAGGGGCCAGAACAACTTGCTCAGTACCTGCAACTTCGGTGCAGCAAAGCGGCAGAAGGCAAGGGCGTGGTTTGCGCTGTAGATCTTGGGGATGACCTCTCCGAAAAGCAGGAGGAGGAAGGTGAGCAGCACGGTCATCACGAGGAACTCCAACCATACGGCACCGCCGAAATCGATGGTCTTGCTGAAACAGAAGTAGAGGAGGATGATGACGCTGACGTTCACCACATTGTTGCTAATGAGGATGGTAGCAAGCAGCCGCTCGCTGTCGTCGAGCAGGGAACTGACTTTCTTGTCGGCCTTATGCTTGCCTTCGTCTATAGCACTCCTGTCGGCGGGAGTCAGACTGAAGAAGGCTATCTCGCTCGCCGAAACGAAACCCGAACAAAGTAGCAGCAGCAGAACGATGCCGAAGGCAATCCAGACGCCCACGGTAGGCATCTGAAGGCTGACCTCCGACACTAAGAAATCGTAGTTCATCATTGGCAATCAGACGTTTTCTTGCTCTTCGCTCTTCGCTTTCGGCGAGAGCAATTCGAGCGACTCGGCCCATATCTCTGTGACGTGACGACGTATGCCGTTGCGGTCCTCGTAGGTGCGCGAATGAATCTGCCCTTCGATGAAAAGCTTGTCGCCCTTGTGGACGTATTTCTCCACGACTTCGGCCAGACCTCGCCACAGCACGACGTCGTGCCATTCTGTACGTTCCGGCACCTCGGTCCCGTCCTTCAACTTGTATCCGCGCTCTGTTGTAGCCAGCGACACACTTGCCACGCAAAGCCCGGCATCGACGTATTTCACCTCCGGTTCCTTGCCGACATTGCCTATTAGCATCACTTTGTTCATCTTCTTTCCCTACTTTTTTCGTTTAGCTGCACAAAGATACAAAGAAAATAATAATTAAGAAAGAAGAATTGAGAATTATTTCGTAACTTTGCTCTTAAATTAAAGAAGAAAACATGAAAAAACTGTTCTTATTACTTTCTATCCTTATGCCGATGGCATGTCTGTCGGCTGGGAAACATGCTTCCGAAGTAGCCAAACTCCGCTGGGGAACGTTCAACATCCGTCTGCAGACACCTGTTGACGACAAGGAAGGCTTGGGCTGGGATGTCCGGCGCGACAGAGTGGCGAAGTACATCAAGAAGAAACATCTCGATGTCGTTGGCATGCAGGAGGTTCTGCATGCTCAGTTAGAGGATTTGTTGACTCGTCTTCCCGAGTACGATTACGTTGGTGTTGGCCGTACAGACGGCAAGACAAAAGGCGAGTACTCGCCCGTCTTCTTCCGCAAGGACAAGTTCGAGGTTCTCGAGAAGGGCAACTTCTGGCTGAGCGAGACGCCCGATGTGGCCGGTTCCGTTGGGTGGGATGCAGCCTTGGAGCGCATTGCCAGCTACGCGAAGCTCAAGGACAAGCGGACGGGCAAAGTGTTCATGGCTGTCAACACGCACTTCGACCATGTGGGCGTAAAAGCGCGTCGCGAGAGTGCCAAGCTGATTATGAGGAAGATACAGGAGATAGTGGGCGACCGGCCAGCCGTTGTCACCGGCGACTTCAACGTGACGGAAGACGACGAGGCCTACGTCACGATGACGACCAACGCCTTCCGAATGAACGACGCATACCACATCACAGCCAAGCACACGGGCGCGAACTACACCTGGCATCAGTTCTGCAAACTTCCGCTCGAGAAGCGCGAGAAGATTGACTTCATCTTCCTCACGCCCACCATTCAAGTGAAACGCACACACATCGAGGAGCCTAACACCGAAGCTTTGCTGTCCGACCACAACCCCCATTGGGCAGACCTGGAGTTCTGAAGACCATGAGGCTCATTCGACCAATAAGGCCAACGAGCCTCATGAGCCTTAAAGCTTTTCCGAAAAATCCTTACAGAGAAATCCGTCTCCTGCAGGCTTTCGGCAGCTCTCTTTGTGGCGTCTCGTCCAACGCTCCACGTTGCATCGCCCGATGCTCCACGTTGCATCGCCTTTTCCTCCACGTTCTGTTTCAACTCTCAACTTTCAATTTTCAACTTCATTCTTTGTTCCGTTTGACGGCACTGTGTGCCGTCCCGACACTTTCTTAACACAGCCCCACGAAACGCCCCTTTGTAACCCATTGATTATCACCTGCCATTCGATTTAAGGCCATTTCTCGTCTTCGGTGGACAAAAGTGCCGCAACGCCAAAAAGAAGCCGTCAGAACGCGCCCTAATGCGAAAGTTTTTGACAAATACAGACATTTATGGCACGAAACCAAACATTAACAAGAGGCTATGCCAAGATAATAAACTATTGGAGTCCGGGGAAAAGCACCGGAGGTGCGAAAGACCACAGACGGGGGTGTACTCCGCCTGCGCCTGACCGAAGGGAAGAACCCCCGAGACAAGCGCATTAACAAAACTAAGCCCCGAACCAAAGGTCGACGAAGTCAAGGGGCGACAGAATATGTAACGTGTTTAATAACAACATGCTTAGGTCTCTGTCGCCCCCTCGGGGCTTTCTCTGTCGTTGCAACATTACCGGGGGCTTGCGCCCCCGTCTGTGGTCTCTCGTCCCTTGACTTCGTCGACCTTTGGTTCGGGACTTTGGAGTAAACCCCCATGAGCTGCTTTTCGTCAGTAAAGTCGATGGATAGGAGCATCAATTGGGGTGCGCATGCTTTTCCCCGGACAGCCATAATAATAAACAACGGATTAAACGGATTTGACGGATTAGCTTAAATGCTGACTATCAGCTTACCTTCAATCCGTTCAATCCGTTCAATCCGTTGTTTTATTATATTAATTGTGTTTTGACACGGTCTATCTGCTTGAATTGGAATGCTTTTGCTGTTCGCTAAAAGCAGCCATTCATGCTTCCCTTTCTCTTCAGGCTTCCTTCTTGTCTTCCTCGTCGAAAGTGAAGGTGATGGGGTGGGCAACCTTTTCGTCGAGCAGGGCAAAGTCAAGCACCTCCTGTATGTCGGTAGCATAGTGGAAGGAAAGGCCTCCGAGATATTCCTGCGGTATCTCCTCGATGTCCTTCTTGTTCTCTTGGCAAAGGATGATGTCCTTAATGCCAGCTCGCTTGGCAGCAAGTATCTTCTCGCGAATGCCGCCTACGGGCAGCACTTTTCCGCGAAGAGTTATCTCGCCCGTCATGGCAAGCGATGCCCGTACCTTCCTCTGTGTCAGGGCCGAAGCGATGCTTGTCGCCATGGTGATGCCGGCACTTGGTCCGTCCTTCGGCACAGCGCCTTCTGGCACGTGGATGTGCAGGTTGTAGTTCTCGAAGATGCGGTGGTCGATGTTCAGGCGGTCGGCATGTGCTCGGATGTATTCGAGGGCAAGCAGAGCGCTCTCCTTCATGATGTCGCCCAGATTGCCGGTGAGCGTGAGCTTGCCGCCTTTGCCGCGGCTCAGACTGGTCTCGATGAAGAGTATCTCGCCGCCGACACTCGTCCAGGCAAGGCCTGTCACAACGCCCGCATAGCTGTTGCCCTGATAGCTGTCGCGGCTGAAGATGGGCTTGCCCAGCAAGTCCTCAGCCTCCTGCTTGGAGATGGAGTGGTCGCCCGTCATTTCTCCCTTTGCAACGCGCAGGGCTACGCGGCGGAACAACTTGTCGATCTGCTTCTCCAAACTGCGCACGCCGCTCTCGCGAGTGTAGCGTTCGATGATGAATTCCAGGGCTGGTCTTGCCACCTTCAGAGCCGTGTGTTCCTTCAGTCCGTTCTTCTCGCGATTCTTCGGCACAAGATGCCGTCGGGCTATCTCTATCTTTTCCTCCGTGATGTAGCCGTCAACCTCGATGAGTTCCATGCGGTCGAGTAGGGGACGCGGAATGCTGCCAATGTCGTTGGCAGTAGCTATGAACATGACTTTGCTGAGGTCGTAGTCGAGGTCAACATAGTTGTCGTGGAAGGCAACGTTCTGTTCGGGATCGAGCACCTCAAGCAGCGCCGACGATGGGTCGCCGTGGACAGAGCCGAGCGAAAGCTTGTCTATCTCGTCGAGAATAAAGACGGGATTGGAGCTTCCGGCACGTTGCATGCCTTGAATGATACGTCCTGGCATGGCTCCGATGTAGGTGCGTCGGTGTCCGCGTATCTCGCTTTCGTCGTGAACACCACCGAGGCTGACGCGCACATACTTCCTGCCGAGCGATTCGGCTATGCTCTTGCCGAGACTCGTCTTACCGACGCCCGGAGGACCGTAAAGGCAGATGATGGGACTTTGTCTGTCCTTGCGCATCTTCAGCACAGCGAGGTGTTCCAAGATGCGCTCCTTCACCTTCTCCATGCCATAGTGGTCGCGGTTCAGCTTCTTCTCGGCACGGGCGATGTCGGTGTTGTCGCGAGTGCATTCGTCCCACGGCAGACCGACGACCGTCTGCAGGTACTGGAGCTGCACGTTGTAGTCGGGCGACTGGATGTTGATGCGGTTCAGCTTCGAAAGCTCCTTGTTGAAGATTTCGGCCGTCTCCTTGCTCCAATGCTTTGCAGCAGCCTTGTCCTTGAGGTTGGACACGTCTTCCTGCCTTACGCTCGACTCGTCCTTGTCGCCCAGCTCGCTCTGAATGTTCTGCACCTGCTGGCGAAGGAAGTACTCGCGCTGCTGCTGGTCGAGGTCGCTACGCGTCTTGTTTTCTATCTTTCGCTTGAGCTGCATCAGCTCGATGATGTTGTTGGCAAACTGAATGGCATGGCGAAGTCGCTCCAGCTCCGTTGGGCAGGAGAGCAGCTCATACTTCTGTTCGATGCTGAGCGGCAGGTAGCTGCATATCGTATTGAGCATGAAGGTAGATGGCTCCATGTTGTTTACGTATTGCATCAGCTCGTCAGGGTAGTCATCCAGGATGCTCATCAGCCGTCCTGTACGTTCCTTGAGCATCGCCAGCATAGTCCTGTACTCGGGCATCTCCAGTCGTCCAGGCACGGCATCGGTCAGACTTTCCACCGTTCCTTCGTAGCTTCCGCCCACCAGCCGCATGTCGAGTATCTGGATTCTGTTGAAAGCCTGGAAGAGCGCGTTGTAGGTTCCGTCGGGCATCTTCATGGTATGCACGAGCTTAGCGGCAACGCCGATGGGGTAGAGGTCTTCGGTTTGCGGAGTATCCACCTCGGGAGTCTTTTGCGTCAGCAATGCCACCATGCTGTCTCCGCTCTCTATCTTGCGCAACGTCTTAATGCTGTGCTTGCGGCCCACGGTAATGGGAGAGACGGTTCCGGGGAAGAATATATTGTCGCGAAGGGTGATGATAGGCATCTCGCCACCATAGCTTGCATGTATCAGCTTGTCGGTCTCGCCCGATACCTCCGCTACAAAGGAGAATGTCTTTTTCGTGTTCTCAAACATAGTCATTGATTAAAAGCGCGACAAAGGTACAAAGAAATGATGAATTAAGCGTGATGAATTAAGATTTTTTTTGTAACTTTGCGGCTAATTAAATAAGGAATAGGGAGCAGGAAAGCAGAAAAGGATAACTCCTGCCCCTTGCCCCTTGCTCCTTGCCCCCAAAAAGAGATGAACGATTTCTTTCAATTCAAGCAGTTTCGCATACGGCACGACCGCTGTGCCATGAAGGTCGGAACCGACGGCGTACTGCTGGGCGCATGGGCTTGCGTCGAGGGCCGGACGGTTCTTGATGTCGGCACAGGCACCGGCCTCATTGCCCTAATGGCAGCACAGAGAAACCCGGATGCACAGGTACTCGGCATCGAGATAGACAAAGCTGCTGCCCAGCAAGCACAGGAGAACATGGCGCAAAGTCCTTTCCATAGTCGTGTAAGTTGCTGCTGCCAAGACGTTTTGACGTTCTGCCCAACGCAACGTTTCGACGCCATCCTCTGCAATCCGCCTTTCTTCACCGAGGACACGTTGCCCGACGACAAAGCGCGTGCCTTGGCTCGAAACAACAAGAGCCTGCCTTTTGCCTTGCTCGTTCCTAAAGTTGCCTCGCTGCTTGCCGACGAAGGCACTTTCTCTGTCGTCATTCCAAGCCAAGCCGTAACTGATTTCGTCGCGCTTTGTCTTGCCGAAGGATTGCATCTGATGCGTCGCTTGGCTGTGCAGACAACTGCCAAGAAACAGCCCCGACGCTCGCTGCTTACCTTTACAAGACAGCATGTTGCGTGCAACAACGAGGTTCTCATCCTGTTGAATCCCGACGGAAGCAGAAGCGTGGCATACGAAGAACTGACGAGCGCATTCTATCTATAAACCCTTTAATGGCAATTATGTTTAATATAAAATCGCTTTACAACATAGCTTGCGACAGTTTTCAGCCTGCTGGAAAGACTACGATATGGTTGCTTAAGATAATGATTCCCATATCGTTTGCCGTCTGTCTGATGGAGTATTACGGCATCATAGCATGGTGTGCGCAATGGCTGAACCCGTTGTTCTGCCACATTGGATTGCCCGGAGCATCGTCGATAGCGTTTCTGACAGGCGCCACAGCCACTACATACGCAGCACTTGCCGTGATGATGACGATGCAGCTCACCCTGCGGCAAGCGACTGTCATTGCTATTATGGTACTCATTTGCCACGCTCTTCCGTTGGAATGCACCGTGAACAAGAAAGTCGGTTCAAAGCCTTTCCGTATGGGGTTCCTGCGCATCTGCGGAGCACTCCTTGCAGCCGTCTTTCTTAACTTCGTGTTGCCTGAGATGTCGGAACCTTTCTCGTCGTCGATGATTTCTGCTGAAGAATCGACTATCGGCGAAGTGTTGAAGGCATGGATAGCCTCTTCGTTGAAGCTGAGTGCCATGATATTTGCCATCATTTACGCGTTGATGTTCATCCAGAGATTCATGGAGAAGTACGGCTTGATGCAGAAGCTGACGAAGCCGCTCGAACCCTTGATGGTGCTCTTCGGCTTGCCCAGGAACGCCGCATACCTTTGGCTCGTCGGCAACGTGCTGGGCATCAGCTACGGTTCAGCCGTGATGCTTCAACTGGAAGATGAAGGGAAAATCAGTCGCGAAGAAGCCAACGAAGTGAATTACCACCTTATTATGAATCACTCCATGCTGGAAGATACTTTGGTCTTTGCCACGGCTGGCGTTTCGGCTCTCTGGATTCTCGGCACTCGCCTACTCTTTGCCTTCGTTCTCGTCTGGTGCAGGAAGTTACTTCAATATCTTAAACATTCGAAATTTCAATATAATAATTGAAGTTTCTGAAGTAAAAATAGAAGTAAAATGGAAGTAAACTCGCTACGCTCGTAGAAGTAATAAAAGGACTTTAGCCGTGCGCCTTGGTGCTATAGCATCCAAGAACTCCCTGCGCAAAGCACTTAATTCCCTTTTATACTTCATTCTATAACTCCCGAAACATGAATAATTAACTCTTGAAACTCCTAAATAAATAATGTAATGAAACCGCGGTATGATATTTTAGACGGGTTGCGAGGCGTGGCTGCAATAATGGTTTTGCTTTATCACGTCTTCAATGACGCAAAGAGTTTCGTTGTTTGGCCTACGGTTGTTGATGAGTTCTATCACAGCTTTCTCGGCGTGGACTTCTTCTTCATCCTGTCCGGCTTCGTGATGGGCTATGCTTATGACGAACGTCTCAAGACCGATATGACGCTGGGGAACTTCATTAAGCGAAGACTCATCCGTCTGCATCCCATGGTCGTGATGGGCGTGCTGATTGGCGCGTTAGCCTTTGCCATCCAGGGCTTTACGAAGTGGGATGGCACGCAAGTCAGCATCGAGGCTCTGATGCTTACCGTCCTGCTGGGACTTTTCCTCATTCCTTCCCCTACAAGTCTCGACGTTCGAGGCAACACGGAAGCGTTTCCTCTAAACGGCCCCCACTGGTCACTTTTCGTCGAGTATGTCGGCAGTTTGCTCTACTGCCTATTATTACAACGCATTTCCACAAAGTGGCTACGGGTATGGGTGGCTTGTAGCATCGTCTCCATAGCAGGCTTTGCTCTTCTGACCGAAGAAGGTGGCATCGCTTACGGATGGTCGTCAGAGCCTATGAACCTGTGCGGAGGTGCCCTCAGGATGCTTTATGCCTATCCCATGGGACTGCTGATGGCGCGTGTCTTCAGAGAACGACAGCCGAAGCCGATACACGGACACATGTTCCTCCTGTGCAGCATAGGATTAGTGGTTTTGATGGGACTTCCTTTCTTGGGCAACAAGGACACGGAAACGATCTACCAGCTTGTCTGCATCTTCTCCTTCTTCCCCACGATTATCTGGTACGGGGCACGCGGCGGCGTGTCGGGTTGGAGGCAGAAGGCTGTCTCTTTCCTTGGCCGACTCTCCTACCCTCTCTATGCCGTCCATTTCCCCCTTGTCTATCTGTATATCAGTTGGATTGCTCGAAGCGGATATACTTATTCAGGTCACTCCCAACCTTGGATTCCAGCACTCATCACGCTTGCGGCCTCTCTGCTGATAGCCACGATATGTCTGCTCTACTACGACGAACCGATAAGGAAAAAGCTAAATGAGAAAAATGATAATTAGAGAATGTACCACAAAAGACAGGGCGTGGGAATCGCGTCCAAAGGTGTCAGAAAAATTAAACGTGCTTACTTTCCCCTCCCCTTCAATGGGAGGGGAGCCGCGGTCAAGCTTAGTTGACGAATTAAGCGTGCTTAGTTGACGAATTAAGCGTGCTTAGTTGACCAACTTTACGTGCCAAGTTAGGCGATGCGGCACGTTATGCTTTGACACCCTTCTGTATTCATTCATTTTCACACCGATAATTCATTTAAAACTAAAAAGATATGAAACGCTTATTTGTATTGCTTACAGCCACGATTTATGCTGTAAAGTCCCAGGCAGATGTTACCCTGCCCGGATGGATGACCTCGAACATGGTTCTGCAACAACGTGCTAAGGTTCACCTGCAGGCTACGGCCAAGAAGGGTGCTACCGTGAAGATTACGGCCTCATGGGACAAGCAGACCATGAAGGCAGTTGCCGACAAGACCACCGGAACCTTTGAATTCGAACTCGATGTGCCTTCGGCAGGAGGTCCTTACACGCTGACCTTCGACGACGGCAAAAAGCTTCAGCTGGAGAATGTTATGAGCGGAGAAGTGTGGTTCTGCAGCGGCCAGTCGAACATGGAAATGCCTGTCAAGGGATGGGGCCAAGTGAATGATTTTGAGAAAGAAGTGGCCGAAGCCAATCATCCGCTTATCCGCCTCTTCCAAGTGGACAAGGTGGTGGCTCACACGCCACAGACAAAGGTACCCGTCGGCCATACAAAAGGCTGGGCAGTCTGCTCGCCGGAGATGGTGGAAGAGTTCTCGGCGGCGGCCTATTTCTTTGCCCGCGAGGTCACGGAGAAGCTGGGCATTGCCGTCGGCGTAGTCAACAGTTCGTGGGGCGGAACGCCTGCCGAGAGTTGGGTAAGCTTGGAGCAGTTGCAGGGTGTAATGGGTTTCCAAGACCATGCCAAGCGGCTCTTTGCCACAGGCTTCGATGAAGAGAGAATCAATCAGCTCTATCAAGAGGAAAAAGCCGAGTGGATGAAAATGGCTTTCACAGCCGACAAGGGTCTGAAGGACGGCAACATCGACGATGCTCCCTGGGCTGCAACCGACTTCAACAATGCCGATTGGAACACCTTGGCTCAGCCTGTCACTTGGAGCAAGACGGATGCGCTAAAGGACTTCGACGGCATCATCTGGATGCGTCGAGAGGTGGACATCCCTGCCCCGCTGGCAGGCAAAGACCTGAAGCTTGAACTTGGAGCCATCGACGACGAAGACATCACCTATTGGAACGGCCAGCGCATCGGCATGACAGCAGGCTGGATCGTCAATCGCAGCTACACCGTCGCCGGCAAGTTCGTGAAGGCCGGCAAGAATGTGCTCGCGATTCGCGTCAACGACACAGGCGGCGACGGTGGCTTCCTAAAGGATGCAAAGGACTTCAACCTCACCGCAGGAGGAACAATAGTCTCGCTGGCAGGCGACTGGAAATGGAAGGAAAGCCTCAAGGCTGCCAGCATCACCCATCCAAAGGACATGACGGAACCGGCTGCCCCCAACAATTCGTGGTACCCCGCAGGCCTGTACAACAGCATGGTTGCGCCGTTCCTTTCGATGCCCATTCGTGGTTTCCTCTGGTATCAAGGCTGTTCGAATGTGGGCAGAGCCGTGCAGTACGAAAGCCTCTTCCAAACCTTGATTCTCGACTGGCAGGCGCGTTTCAACAAGAACTCCGAGGTGGCTCCCTACCCCAAGCCACAGCCGCAGAACGAGCGTCGCCGCTTCATGCAAAACGCAGACTCGAAGGCCCTACCCTTCTACTTCGTGCAACTTGCCAATTACTTGCAACGTAAGCCCCTGCAACCCCAGTCGGGATGGGCTGCCCTGCGCGAAGCTCAGCGAAAGGCTCAGCAGCTGGATGGCGTCGGTATGATGGTGAACATCGACATCGGTATGGCCGCCGACATCCATCCGAAGAACAAGCAGGAGGTGGGTCGCCGCTTGGCTTTGTTGGCACTCAATCGCACTTATGGCGAAGAAGAACCCTGTGCCGCTCCCGAGTTCCTGCAAATGAATGTCGCGGACGGCAAAGCAACGCTCTCGTTCCTACCCTCTCCCGGCAGCGATATGCTGGAGGAAAACGCCGACATCACGGGCTTCTCGATAGCAGGTCCCGACCACGAATGGCACGTAGCGAAAGCCCATACCGAAGGAAACGGCAGGTTCGTTTGGCGTGTTGTCGTGGAGTGTCCCGAAGTGTCGCATCCCGTTGCCGTCCGCTATGCTTGGGCCGACAATCCGGAATGCAACCTCAAGACGGTCACCGGCCTGCCCGTAGGACCTTTCCGCACCGACGACTGGGACGATATAAGATAAAGAGGATCCTCTCCTTTTGCTCCTTGGCTCCGTAGAGTTTTAATTTCTACGGAGTATCTGGAGCACATGGAGAGGCCACTCCCCTAACCCCTCCATAGCCTCTCCTCTGACTCCTTGGCTCCTTAGAGTTTTAATTCCGACTGACGACATAGGGCAAGGCAGGAAAAATCACGACATCATTTTGTTCCTCTACGAGGGGAATCGACTGATGCCACAGGGTCTCTTTTTCGACGCTGCACGTTGTCTCGGCCGATGCAACGTGTTGTGTTGACAAATTCCCCACGTTGTGCTTACCGCTGCTTTACGGAGAATTTGACGATAATCTATGCGGAATTTATCAGTTGCCTTTGATGTGTTGGTATATTCTTTGCGTGTGTCGCAAAAACATCGCTTTGTAACTTACTGGTTATCAACTGCTATTAAAAATAAGCCCTTTTCCTGCGATTTCCCATGCAAAGTGCCGCAGAAGCAAAAAAACGCCGTCAGAACGCGTACCATTGCGAAAACTTCTGACAAAATAACGATGAAGTCTCACACGGAAATCACGGAAATCATAGAAAAACCGCCCTACGGGAGAAGCTTAGGGATAACGGAGGTTCAACAAGGAAGCTTGCCTCCCTTCCCCTCCCCTCTAAGGGGAGGGGTTAGGGGTGGGGTGTGTCACACAGAAATCGGAAAGCACAGAAACAGCCTCTCCACATGCCTCTCCAAGGAGAGGGGGTTGGCTTTCCCTTCTTCGGCTGTTGCCTCAGGCGCAGGCGGAGCGGTCGCCGACCTTTGGTTTCCAACCTTGCCCCTGCCGCTAAGATTAGCCTTAAATCACTTTCTTTTGCAGAAATTCAGCCAAACGCTTTGCCGTTTCAGAAGAAAAGCGTAACTTTGTGCCGTCTTGTGGACCGTTCTGCCCACTTCTTGTGCCAGCAGAAAGCCAGCCACAATGACCAAGAGAGCGTTCCGCGCTTTCATCCTTACTTTCGAAATCGCCAAGTTCAAAAGCCAAAGGATGACTGTCGAGGCAACGCCCCCGATATGTTTCGTATGCATACGGCTCCCACGCCGTCGTGCTCGAGCATATTCGGCGTGGGGTATGTTGTTTCCAGTTCATTTTGGCGATGGTGTTTGGCGATACCAGAAAGTAGATGAGTTAGGACAAGTCCCTGCGCTTTCTTGTAACCAAACACATAAACCTTTTAGAGCGATGCGGGGGACGGAGTCGCGCCAGTGATTCTATGAAAAGACTCTTACTCTTGCTGCTTGCGACAGTCGCGGCAGCAGCGGCACCACGGGCTGATACAGCCCTCATCGTGCATCAGAAGTCAGGCGGAACAGTTGAGTACGCCTTCAGTGAGAAACCCGTAGTCACCTATGCAGACGGCTACCTTGTCATTTCGGCGGTCGATGCGTTGACGTACTACCCGCTGTCAAACTTGCAGAAGTTCACCTTCGCCGAACTGAGCGACCAGTGGACGCGCATTGTGGCTCCTGCCGACCAGAAGCCTCAGCCTACACTTATATATAATGTAGGCGGCATGCTCCTCCGCACTCTCGAACCAAGCGACGACGGCAGCACCCCTGCTAGCCTCGACGGACTTCCCGCAGGCACCTACATCATCAAGAATGGCAACACAAGTTATAAAACAATCAAAAGGTAATAACATGAAAACAAGAAACATCTTAGCATTCCTGCTTCTGCTTGTGGCAGGCGTGCAGACGGCAGCCGCTCAGGGCTTCCGCGTTTACAAGAGCGACGGCACAGTCGCACAGTTCAGCTTCCGTACGGACAGCATCGTCTTCTACGACGGCATTGGTTCAGACGTTGACTTCGGTCCCTTCACGCCTGTCAATCAGTGCATTGTCGGCACATGGTACAAGACGAAGAGCGAGACAATCACTTTCAACGAGGACGGCACGACGAACTATCTCGCCGGCGCCACCTACGAGTTTCTGCCTTATCAGGGCACGCTCATCATCAACAACGCTGAGGGCAAGCTGACGAAGCTGCTGCGTGTGCCCAAGGTGACGAAGGACTACATCGTGCTGAGCGAATGGGGCGGCGAGACGTTTGCCTTCCTGACCGCCGAACAGCCGGGTCAGCTTGTGACGGGCATCACCATCAATCCGGCAACGCTCAACCTACAGCTTAACGAGACGACTGCCATCACAGCCACTGTCCTCCCTGCCGATGCCGACAACAAGGAAGTGGAGTGGTCGAGCAGCGACGAGGCTGTGGCCGTCGTAGGCGACTTCTTCGGCACCATCACCGTCATGGCGAAAGGCTACGGCACCTGCACCATCACCGCAACGGCCAAGGACGGCAGCGGCGTGAAGGGCGAGTGCCAAGTGACCATAGCCCAGCTCGTTACGGGCATCACCATCAGCCCTGCCACTCTCACGCTTGAGCCTGGCAAGACGCAGACGCTTAAGGCTACTATTCAGCCTTCTGATGCAACGAACAAAGCCGTCACATGGACAAGCAGCAATACGAGCGTCGCCACAGTCAGCACAAGCGGCAAAGTGACAGCCAAAGCCGTTGGAACCAGCACCATTACAGCCACTGCGAAGGACGGCAGCGGCGTGAAAGGCACCTGCAAAGTAACGGTGAAGGAGACTGGCATCAACGGGCACGCTTTCGTTGAGATAGGCGGCCTGAAGTGGGCCACGATGAACGTCGGCGCAACGACCGTGGCAGGCAGCTACGAGACCTGCTTCGGCGACTACTTCGCTTGGAGCGAGATACAGCCGCGCTACATTACCATCACGCGCACAGCAGCAGATGCTGCCAATTTCACCTGGAAGGACGGCTTCAGCAGTGGCTTCAGCAACGACAACAATCCCCCCTACAGTGACGATATACTTGATTCATCTCACGATGCAGCCACTGTCAACTGGGGCGGCACATGGCGCATGCCGACAAGTGAGGAGTTCAAGGCGTTGGCAGATGCCTGTTCGAGCAACAGTTCCTATACTCCAACACCCGACAATATGATTTTCTCCATAACAGCTGGCGGCATTTACTGGCTGAGCAGTACGCAGACCATCGAGCCAGCCTACACCGGCGTGGCCGGGATTCTTTTCGTGAGCAAGGCAGACATCAGTAAGCGGGTTTTCTTCCCTGCCTCGGGCTTGATTGACAATACGAACCTTCGCGATGGCGGTACAGGCCGCTACTTGTCCTCGACAATCAACACGAATAGTAGAAGAAACCCCTGGTACCTATCTTTCAACTCGAAGTATGTAAAACCGGAAGATAATTATTGGTATCGCTGGGATGGGTACACAATACGTCCTGTTTCAGACTAACCCTTTACGGTCGTATTGACAATCCGCCAGAACGAGCGATAAAGAACAACAAAAGCGGCAGACTTGCTTCGTGCAGGCCTGCCGCTTTGTTGCACTTATAGCTATAATTGAGTCCACTTGAAATTTAGAGGAGGCTTTTCCCTAAGTACGCCGCTACTGCTTCGGCACAGCGTTCGCCATCGACACCTGCGCTGACGATGCCGCCGGCATAGCCTGCACCTTCGCCACAAGGGAAGAGGCCTGCTATGCGGATGTGCTGCAAGGTCTCGTTGTCGCGGAGGATGCGGACAGGACTGCTGGTCCTTGTTTCGATGCCGATAACGGTGGCTTCGCTCGTCAGGAAGCCGTGTTTCTGCTTGCCCCACAGCTTGAAGGCTTCGCGAAGACGGCTGCTGATGAACTCCGGCAACCAGAAATGCAAGGGGCTGGCTATCAAGCCGGGAGCGTAGGAAGATTCGTTGAGGTCGGCGGAGAGGCGTCCGTTCACGAAGTCCGTCATCCGCTGTGCCGGAGCCGTCTGCATGCGATTTGCCTGCAGCCAGCATTGCCGCTCGAGGTCTTCCTGAAGCAAAAGAACCCCTAAAGAGGGGCAAGGGGCAGGGGGCAAGGAGCAGGAGGATTGCTCTGACAGTTGGTCTTCTCTTGCCCCTAGCCCCTTGCTCCTTGCCCCTTTTAAGGGGGAGTTCGAGGGGGTCACATCTTCCGGCCTTATCTCCACCACCATACCGCTATTGCTCCAACGGCCGTTGCGGTTAGACGGACTCATGCCGTTGACCACAACCTGTTCCGGTCCGCTTGCCGCAGGCACGACGAAGCCGCCGGGACACATGCAGAAACTATAGACGCCACGACCCTGAACTTGCGTCACCATGCTGTACTCGGCAGCCGGCAACCACTTTCCCCTACCCTCTCGATTGTGGTATTGTATCTGGTCGATGAGGTGGGCCGGATGCTCCAGGCGAACACCAATGGCAAGTCCCTTCGCCTCTATGTCGATGCCGCTCTCTGCAAGGTATCGATAGACATCGCGTGCCGAATGGCCAGTAGCAAGGATGACGGGACCGTCAAATGTGGTGCGAGGGGCATGGGGCAAGGGGCAAGAGGTTACCTCTGCTTCTATTCCTGCAACTATTCTCTCGCTCCTTGCCCCTTGCTCCTTGCTCCTTACAATCAGCCCTGTCATCTTGGTTTGGAAGTGCACCTCGCCGCCACAGGCAAGGATGGTCTTGCGCATGTTCTCGATGACACGCGGCAGGCGGTCGGTGCCGATATGCGGATGGGCATCGGAGAGGATGGCCGGGCTTGCTCCGTGCTGCACGAAGATTTGCAGGATGCGGTCGGTGTTGCCGCGCTTCTTGCTGCGCGTGTAGAGTTTGCCGTCGCTGTAGGCCCCTGCCCCACCCTCGCCAAAGCTGTAGTTGCTCTCGGGGTCAACACGTTGCTCCGGACGAATGCGTGCCAAGTCCTTCTTGCGCTCGCGAACATCCTTGCCTCGCTCCACGACAATAGGCTTCAGCCCCAATTCGATGAGTCGCAAAGCAGCAAACAGTCCGCCAGGACCAGCTCCGACCACAACAACCGAGGGACAGTCGCTCACATCTTTATATATATAAGGCTCGAAGTCCTGCAAAGGCGGTTCCTCGCCGACATAAGCCCTTACGGTCAGATTGACATAAATCGTCCGCTGACGGGCATCGATGCTGCGACGCAACACGCGCACAGCTCCCGCTTTGATTCCCTTTTCCTCGCGAAGATAAGCAAGGATGCTCTGTTCGTTGTATGCTTGCCTGGGCAAGATACGCAAGTTTAGTTCATTGACCATTAAACATTAACCTTTTCTGCGCAAAAGTACAAAATAATTCATAATTCATAATTCAAAATTCATAATTATTTTATACTTTTGCACGCGAATTACAAAAGGATAACCCAAAGAGCAAGGATGAAAGTAATGAAGTTTGGCGGAACATCTGTAGGTTCCGCAGAAAGCATACTGAGTGTAAAGAGGATTGTCGAGAGGCAAACAGAACCTGTCATTGTTGTGGTCAGCGCCCTTGGCGGCATCACCGACAAGCTCATCAGGACAAGCCAGATGGCAGTGGAAGGCGATGCCCTCTATCAAATGTCGTTCGACGAGATAAAGGTGCGTCACGAGGAGATGATAAACGCCATCATTCCTGCCGGAGAAAAGCGCAACAAGCTAATGACCGTGGTGGGCGGACTGCTCGAGGAACTGCGCAGCATCTACCAGGGCGTCTATCTCATTCACGACCTGAGTGCCAAGACGCAGGCAGCCATTGTCTCCTACGGCGAACGCATCAGCAGTCAGATTGTAGCGACGTTGATTGAAGGCGCTGAATGGTTCGACAGCCGCGAGTTCATCAAGACAGAGTTCAAGGCAGGCAAGAACAGACTCGTCCGCGAGTTGAGTAACAAACTGGTGCGCAAGACCTTTGGAGACTCTGATTCTTCACTCTTCACTCTTCGTTCTTCACTCCAATGCGTTGTTGTCGGCGGCTTCATCAGCACCGATGCCGAGAGCGGCGAAGTGACGAACCTCGGACGCGGAGGCAGCGACTACACAGCCAGCATCATTGCTGCGGCTCTGGATGCCAGCGTGCTGGAGATATGGACCGACGTCGATGGCTTTATGACAGCCGACCCGCGCGTCATCAGCTCGGCATACGTCATACCCGAACTGAGCTATGTCGAAGCAATGGAGCTAAGCAACTTCGGCGCAAAAGTCATCTATCCGCCAACGATTTATCCCGTCTGCATCAAGCACATACCCATCCTTGTCAAGAACACCTTCAACCCCGATGCTCCAGGCTCTATCATCAAGGACGAAGTGATGGACGACTCGAGGAGCATCAAAGGCATCTCCAGCATCAAGGGCACAACGCTCATCACCGTATCGGGTCTCTCGATGGTGGGCGTCATCGGCGTCAACCGCCGCATCTTCACTTGCCTGGCAGACAATGGCATCAGCGTCTTCATGGTCAGTCAGGCATCCAGCGAGAACAGTACGAGCATCGGCGTTCAGGACGAAGATGCCGACGAAGCTTGTCGCGTCTTGGACATTGAGTTCAAGAAGGAGATTGAGGACGGCTCGATGTTCCCCATGCTTGCCGAGAAAGGCCTTGCAACCGTCGCTATCGTAGGCGAGAACATGAAGCACACACCAGGCATTGCCGGTAAACTCTTCGGCACGCTTGGCCGCTCGGGTATCAGCGTTATTGCCTGTGCTCAAGGTGCCAGCGAGACGAACATTTCCTTCGTCATCAACCAGAACTTCCTCCGCAAAGCACTTAATGTCATCCACGACTCCTTCTTCCTCTCCGAATACCAAGTTCTGAACCTCTTCGTCTGTGGCGTCGGCACGGTGGGCGGCAGCCTCTTGGAGCAGATACATCAACAGCAGGAAAAGTTGATGCGCGAACTCCGGCTGAAGCTCAATGTCGTAGGCATTGCCAGCGGCCACAACGCCATCTTCACCCGCGAAGGTATCAACCTGGAGAACTACCGCGAACAGCTCGCAGCAGCTCCTGTAAGCAACATCCAACGCTTGCACGATGAAGTCATCGGCATGAACATCTTCAACAGCGTCTTCGTCGATTGCACGGCAAGCCCCGAAGTGGCCGGTCTCTATGCCGACTTCCTCGAGCACAACATCAATGTCGTGGCAGCCAATAAGATTGCAGCCAGCAGCGACTACGCCAACTACCGAAAGCTCAAAGAGACCAGCCAGAAGCGTGGCGTCAAGTTCCTCTTCGAGACGAATGTCGGCGCTGGACTGCCCATCATACGTACCATCAACGACCTCTGCAACTCGGGCGACAAAATACTTCGCATCGAGGCAGTTCTGAGCGGAACGCTCAACTTCATCTTCAACACAATCAGCAAGGACATTCCTTTCAGCGAAACGGTTCGCATGGCAAAGGAAGAAGGCTACAGCGAACCCGACCCGCGCATCGACTTGAGCGGCAAGGACGTCATTCGCAAGCTGGTCATCCTGGCTCGCGAGGCCGGCTACGAGATAAGTCAAGAAGACGTGGAAGCCAAGCTCTTCATTCCACAGTCTTTCTTCGAAGGTTCGCTGGAAGAGTTCTGGAAGAACCTGCCTTCGCTCGATGCCGACTTGGAGGCTCGCCGACAGGAACTGGAGAAGCAGAAGAAGGTTTGGCGCTTCGTGGCCAAGCTCGAGAACGGCAAGGCCAGCGTCTCGCTCGAAGAGTTCGACCACAACCACTCGTTCTACGTACTCGAAGGCAGCAACAACATCGTGATGCTCACCACAGAGCGCTACCGCAAGTACCCGATGCTCATCCAGGGCTACGGTGCGGGAGCAAGCGTGACGGCCGCTGGTGTGTTCGCCGACATAATGAGCCTGGCATAACCTTTTAACCCTTTAACTTTTTCACCTTTTAACCTCTTCACCTTTTAACCTTTTGAAGCATCTCATCATTCTTGGCGACGGCATGGCCGACTGGCCGTGCGACGAGTTGAAGGACAAGACATTGCTCCAATATGCCGACACGCCTCATTTCGATTGGCTTGCCGAGCATGGACGCAACGGCTTACTGAAGACCGTTCCCGACGGCTTCCATCCTGGTAGCGAGGTTGCCAACTCCAGCATCCTCGGTTACGACCAGCACATAGTCTATGAAGGCAGAGGACCACTCGAGGCAGCAAGCATCGGCGTGGAACTCGCTGAAGACGACCTAGCCCTTCGCTGCAACTTGGTTTGCCTCGAAGGCAATCTCCTGAAGAACCATTCCTGCGGACGGCTTGAGACAGAAGAAGGCGACGTGCTGATTCGCTTCCTTCAGGAACAGCTTGGCTCAGAGCGCATCCACTTCTATACAGGTGTTCAGTATCGGCACTTGCTGGTCATCAAGGGCGGCAACAAGCATCTGCATTGCACGCCGCCTCATGATATTCCCTTGAAGCCGTGGCGCGAATACATGCTGCGGGCCGAATGTCCCGAAGCAGAAGAGACCGCCCAACTGCTCATCGACCTCATCCTTCGCAGTCTGGAGTTGCTGGCTAAGCATCCGCTCAACATCGAACGGCAGCAGAGAGGCATGGACCCCGCCAACTGCATCTGGCCGTGGGGAGGCGGCTATCGGCCCAAGATGACACCGCTGACGGAGACTTATCCGCAGATCAAGAAAGGAGCCGTCATCACGGCCGTTGACCTCATCCGAGGCATCGGACGCTATGCGGGCTTGGACGTCATCAATGTGCCTGGGGCAACAGGACTTTGGGATACTGACTTCCGCGCAAAGGCACAGGCAGCAATTGATGCTTTGCAAACCAATGACTTCGTCTATCTGCATGTTGAGGCAAGCGATGAAGCCGGTCACGACGGCGACCTGCACATGAAGCTTGGCTGCATCGAACACCTCGACCACCTGCTCCTTGCACCCATCCTCTCTCAATTGTCAAAGGTCAATGGTCAATGTTCCATAGCTCTCCTTCCCGACCACCCGACGCCCATTCACCATCGCACTCATACGGCCGAGCCTGTTCCCTTCTGCATCTACTATCCTGGCATCGAGCCCGATAAAGTGCAGACCTTCGACGAGGTTGCTGCCAAGGAAGGCATCTATGGCAACCTTGAAGGCGACGCATTCATCAAAGAATTTATGAAAAGGTAAAAAGACATGAGATACTATAGCACAAACGGCAAGGCACCGCTTGCCACACTCGAAAAGGCCGTCGTCAAAGGACTGGCCGAAGACAAGGGACTCTACATGCCGGAGCGCATCAAGCCACTCCCGCAGGAGTTCTACGACAACATCCAGGACATGTCGCTCCAGGAGATTGCTTACCGCGTGGCAGACTGCTTCTTTGGCGAAGACGTTGATGCAGAGAGCCTTCGCAAGATAGTGAACGAAACACTTTCCTTCGACATACCTTTAGTAAAGGTAAAAGGGTTAAAAGGAGAAAAGGAGACCCTCTCTAACTCTCCCTTAAAGGGAGAGAACAACGACACCCTCCCTTTAAGGGAGTCTGTTTACTCTCTCGAACTCTTCCACGGCCCTACCCTCGCCTTCAAGGACGTCGGCGCCCGCTTCATGGCTCGCCTGCTAAGATATTTTACTAGCAGCTCTAGTTCTGCTAGTTCGACTAGTTTTACTAGTCCAACTAGCCCTGCTAGTTTAATTAATGTCCTCGTTGCCACGAGCGGCGATACAGGTTCTGCTGTTGCCAACGGCTTCCTTGGCGTGGAAGGCATCCACGTCTATGTGCTCTACCCGAAGGGTAAGGTCAGCCCCATACAGGAGTGTCAGTTCACGACGCTTGGGCAGAACATCACAGCTCTTGAGGTGGATGGCGTGTTCGACGACTGCCAAGCACTCGTCAAAAATGCCTTCATGGACGAGGAACTCAATGCCCGAATGCGGCTCACCTCTGCTAACAGCATCAACGTGGCACGCTTCCTGCCGCAAAGCTTCTACTACTTCTGGGCTTACGCTCAGCTCAAAAAAATCGTAAATTGTAAATCGTCAAATAGTAAATTCGTTTGCTGTGTCCCTTCCGGCAACTTCGGCAACATCTGCTCCGCCCTCTTTGGCAAGCGCATGGGTCTGCCTATCAGTCGCTTCATCGCTGCCAACAATGCCAACGATGTCTTCTATAAATACATACAGACCGGCAAGTACGAGCCAATGGCAAGCATACAGACCATTGCCAACGCGATGGACGTGGGTGCTCCGAGCAACTTCGCCCGCATCCTCGACCTCTACGGCAACAGCCACGAAGCCATCTGCAAGGACATCAGCGGCGCAACTTATACAGACGAACAGATTGCCGAGACCATGCGCCAATGCCTTGCCGAGACGGGATATCAGCTTGACCCTCACGGAGCTTGCGGCTACCGTGCCTTGCAGGAAGGGCTGAAGGAAGGCGAAATCGGCTTCTTCATCGAGACGGCACATCCCGCTAAGTTCAAGCAGACAGTAGATGACATCTGCGGCATCGACATTGCCATCCCTGAGCGTTTGCAAGCCTTTATGAAAGGCACAAAGCAGAGCATTCCTATGAGCAAGGACTATGAAGAGTTCAAGAGAATACTCAGCACTGGACTTCAATAACCTCTCTGACTCCAAGACCCTCTCCCAACCTCTCGCATGTAGGGAGAGGCAGGGAGAGGGTCTGGGAGCTGAAGAAAGTCTTCCCCTTTGGAACTCAAACTACCTGAAGGCCTGGAGCGCGAACTTCATGCTCTACTTCTCCTTCATGCTCGTCACGCCGCTCTTCCCGTTGTACTTGAGCGAAGTGTTTGGTGCGACGAAGGAAGTAACGGGTATGGTGCTGAGCGGCTATGCACTCACAGCTCTGCTCATACGTCCCTTCAGCGGATTCCTTGTCGATTCCTTTCCGCGCAAGATGGTACTGCTCGTCTGCTACGGACTCTTCGCCCTTCTCTTTGGCGGTTATCTCGTGGCAGGCAGCCTACTCTCCTTCTTCATCATTCGCACCTTGCACGGCGCACCTATGGGAGCCACAACGGTTGCCAACAGCACAGTAGCCATCGATGTCCTGCCGTCCAAACGTCGAGCTGAAGGCATCGGCTACTATGGACTGAGCAACAACCTCGGTACAGCCATCGCGCCAACCATCGGAATGCTCATCTATCAATGGACGGCCAGCTACAATATCATCTTCCTCATTTCCCTCTTAACAGCAGGCATGGGCTTTGCTATAAACAGCACACTAAAACTCAAGCCGCGTCCGATAGAGAAAGAAAGATTGAAAAAGGAGAATGACACATTCCATAAAGTTCATTTTTCACTATTTACTTTTCACTTTTCACTTAGTCTCGACCGCTTCTTGCTGCTGAAGGGCTGGCCCGAAGCACTTTGCATGATTGGCTACAGTTTCTCGTATGGCGTGGTAAGCACCTATATCGCTATCTATGCTAAGCAAGAACTCGGCATCACCACCGGCACAGGTCTGTTCTTCACGTTGCTTTGCATCGGACTGATGTCGAGCCGACTGATAGGTGCTCGCGGACTTCGCGAAGGGCGCATAGCTGAGAATGCGGCCCACGGCGTTCTCACCTCGCTCGTCGGCTACTTCGTCTTTGCAGCATTCCATAACATGTGGGGATTCTACGGAGCGGCCCTCATCATCGGCCTTGGCAACGGACACATGTTCCCGGCCTTTCAGACGATGTTCATCAACATGGCACCCGCCTCGCAGCGAGGTACAGCAAACGGCACCTTGCTTACGGCTTGGGAGACGGGCTTCGGCCTCGGCATCATCTTGGGCGGCATAGCAGCCGAGTTCTTTTCTTACGGCACAGCTTTCTGGCTTGCCTGGCTCTCCAACGCAGCCGGCGCCGCCTTCTTCTTCGCTTATGCCCGTAAGCACTTCCTTGCGCATCGAATCTCCTGAGAATCATTCGTAACAAAGTAACATCACACGTGAAGTCAACCAACTTAACACGTGAAGTCAACCAACTTAACACGTGAAGTCAATCAAGTTAACACGTGAAGTCGGCACACACGACACGGCGTTTCGGCCTTGACGACCAATTAGCTCGCAACGAGAGCCTTAGGTAGAAAGTGTTTACATGTTTGACACCGATCAGACTATCCACTCATCTCGAAACTCCCAAACTGCATTAGCCCTTACGTCTTCTGAGCAGATTTTGCACGTTTATTGCCCTCGAAAACATGTTATGAAGCATGTTTTGAAGGTTTTTCTATAGTTTTGTTGAAAATTTTCCCACAAAAGTTTGCAGGAATGAAAGAAAAAGCCTACCTTTGCAAGCGGATTATATAAGAAATGAAGAAGATTTTTATCATAGCACTTACTTTGGCGATGGCATTCGCGCCCGTCTCTATGTATGCTCAGGCTGAACGCGAGGGCATCGAGGTGAGCGTGTCCGGCATCACTCTCAGCATCAGTGGCGGCAACGTCCACATTGTTGGTGCAAGCGGCGAAGTGATGGAAATCTTCAATCTCACCGGCACGAAGGTTGCTACCATTCGCATCGATTCAGCCGACAAGACCTTTGCCCTGAACCTCCCCAAAGGCTGCTACCTCGTAAAGGTGGGAAAGATTGTACGTAAGATTTCCGTACAGTAATCCTCTCTTCATATTATATATTAAGGATTAAACATTCAAGTTTGTTGCCTGTGCGACAGACTCTATAATTGATTATCTTTCATTATACCATGTCTCTCAAAACAGCAACAAATCCTTATTCCCTAATTTTTAATCCTTAATTGCATTAAACCATATCGAATTATTCTTGTCTAAAGATAATAATGATAGACGAGAAAGCACTCTATACCCAACTGCAAAACGACTCGACCAAAGAGGCGGCCTTCACGCTCCTGATACGCGAATATCAGGAGCCGCTCTATTGGCAGATACGTCGCATGGTCGTAGTTCACGACGATGCCGACGATGTCTTGCAGAACACCTTCATCAAGGCATGGAGTGCCATCGACAGCTTCCGGGGCGAATCGCGCCTGCAGACGTGGCTCTTCCGCATAGCTATCAACGAATCGCTCAACTTCCTCTCGAAGAAGAAGCAAACGCTCAGCCTCGACCAAAACGAAGGCATCGGGGCAAACATGCTTTCGTCCGACAGCTACTTCGACGGCGACCAACTGCAACGACAGTTCCAAAAAGCCATCGGTACCCTGCCCGACAAACAGCGACTCGTCTTTAACCTCAAGTACTTCGACGAAATGAAATACGAGGACATGAGCGACTTGCTCGGAACAAGCATCGGAGCACTCAAAGCATCCTACCATCATGCCGTGAGAAAAATTTCTGCATTTTTTGAAAACAACGGTTAAACCTTTCGCACATATAAACATCAAATAAGTAAATGAAGACAAACAACCATAGCACAGACGAACTGGAGGCCAAGCTTCTTTCGCGCTTTGGCACAGATAATCACTTCACAGTCCCCGAAGGATACTTCGACGCTCTGTCGGGAAAAGTGATGGGCCGGATAGCCGAACGGAAACGCCGTCGCAGCCTGATACAACGTTGGGCAGCAGCCGCAGCGCTTGTGGGGTGCTTGTGGGCCGGAGGAATGCTCCTCGAAAACCAATACAACAAACAGACCGCCGAGGCAGAAGAAATACAGTATATCGAAGATGCTCTGGACTATTCCATGATAGACAACATGAGCATCGCATCATATCTGACAGAAGCAGAATAAGGAGAACGCGAAGATGAAAAAGACATTGCTACTTTTATTCAGCCTGATAGCTTTCAGCCTTGCTGCAACGGCACAGCAGCCACAACGAGGCAAATTCAACCCCGAAGAGTTCAAGGCAAAACTCGAAAGCTTCATCACGCAAGAGGCAAACCTCACCCCTGCCGAAGCTCAGGCATTCTTCCCCATCTACCACGAAATGAAGGGAAAGCAGCGGGGAATACAGCACAAGATATTCAGACTCAAGAAGAACGCACCGGCCGAAGATGCCGACGAAACCGAATATGCCATCATCATCCAGAAGATAAACGACCTTGGCGTTGAGATGGCCGAACTGGGAGTCACCTACTACAAAGCACTGTGCAAAGCCGTGCCTCCGCATAAAGTCTATGCAGCCATGCGAGCCGAAGACAAATTCCACAGGAAGATGCTCGAAGGCTTCGGTCCCGGACAAAACCGTCGCGAAGAAGGAAAAACAAGATAAGAATAGCTTTTAAGGTAAAAGGATAATTTCTGGTTGAGGAGTAGAATAGCATTTGTAGTGTTGCTATTCTACTCATTTTTTGAATCTTATGCTTCCATAGAAGGCGAGACAGAAGCAAGGAGTCGAAGCATCCCTTTGGGGGGTGGTTCTACACTCCGTGGAGCGTGAGCCGATGCAACGTGGAGCGTGAGCCGATGCAACGTGGAGTGTGGGCCGATGCAACGTGGAGCGTGGGCCGATACTCCGTGCTGTGTAAAGTTGGCGCTAACGGGGGATGCTCCGAAAGGCATGATTTCAAGAGAGGCAGGAGACGCTGGTAAGGAACTCTTCGGCTTCAGCCAGCGAACCGGGCTTGCCGACGTCGAGAAGGCGAAGGCCGGCCTGTACGTAGCCATAGATAGGTTCTTTGTCACAGACTTTCAGATAGAAGTCGATGATGCTGAAGCGCTCGGGGAAGTCATCGAAGTAGGCAAAGAGCCGCGGCGTCATGTAGTGAATGCCGGCAAAGGCGTACTTGCGGTAGTGCTCCGGATTGATGTCGGGATAGGGACTGCGTACTTCGCCAGTCGCGATGTTAGTCCATCCCACAAGGCGCATCTCGTCGTCGAAAAGGAGGTATCGCTGCGTCTTGCGCTCGCTGACAAGCAAGGTGGCGGCACGATAAGAGTTGAGAGTTGAAAGTTGAGAGTTGAAACGCTCTCTTCTGACTTTAGGCGAAGAGCTGCCTATCTCAGCAAGCTGTCGCAAGTCGGCGTTGGAGAGAATATCGACGTTGTGGATGAGGAAGCCTGCCTCAGCGTCGCTAAGCAAGGGAGCTGCATGTTTGATGCCGCCACCCGTCTCGAGGAGCTGGGCGCGCTCGTCGCTGAACCTGATGCGCATCTGCATGGGATGCTCCTTGCACCATTCCTCTATCATGTCGGCAAAGTGATGCACGTTTATCACGACGTCGTTGAAGCCCGATGCCTTCAGCTTCAGGAGCAGGTGCTCAAGGAGCGGTTTGCCGCCGACGTTGACCAGAGCTTTCGGTCTGTCGGCTGTGAGTGGGCCAAGGCGAGTGCCGAGGCCTGCGGCGAAGATCATAGCACGAGGTGCCTTCAATACCTGCGTTATGCTCTGTTCGCGGTGGCAAAGGTGAACCTCGATGCCAAACTTCCTGTTTATGTGCTCCGCCAAGTGCTGGGCACAATAGACGCTGCGATGCTGACCGCCTGTGCAGCCGAAGCTGAACATGAGGTCGGTGAAGCCGCGCTCCATGTAACGGCTGACGTGAGCGTCGGCCAGCTTATAGACACTCTCGAGGAAGGTCAGGATTTCGCCATCGTCTTCAAGAAAGCGGATGACAGGTTCGTCGAGGCCAGTCAGCTGCTTGTAGGGTTCGTAGCGACCGGGATTGTGAGTGGAACGGCAGTCGAAGACGTACCCGCCGCCATTGCCGCTCGTGTCCTCCGGAATGCCCTTCCGATAGGAGAAGCTGAAGACGCGGACAAGCAGAAGACCTTCTCCCAATCTCTCCCTCTGGTATCTACTCCTCTCCCTACAAGGGAGAGGTTGGGAGAGGGTCCGAGAGGAAGGTTGTATGCTCAGACAAAGTTTTGTCAGCACCTCATTAAGATAAGGATAGGGGCATCCGCCTTCGCTGAGCAGGTCTTGAAGGTTCTCTATGGCAGGCGGAATGCTGTCGAGGAAATGCTTCTTGCGTTCGAAGTAACCACGAAAGCCGTAAGCACCAAGCACTTGAAGCAGGCGGAAGAGGACACAAAGCTGCAAGCCACGGCGGAACTCAGCCTCATTGGCAAATGGCCATTGACCATGAACCGTTTCTCCTTCAGAAGAAGGTTGGGAAGTCTTTTCTTTAAGGCTTTGCAGATAAACCTCGATGAGTTCTTCGCGCAAAGCCTTGGGATAGCGTGCAGAAGCTTGCCATAGAAAGCTTGCCACGTCGTACTGCACGGGACCTTTCCTGCCTCCCTGAAAGTCGATGAAGCAAGGGTTGCCTTCGGCATCGAGCATGACGTTCCTTGCCTGGAAGTCGCGGTACATGAAAGCTCTGCCCGGGATGCTGACGATGTCGTGAGCCATCTGCCGGAAGGAGTCTTCGAGCTTCATTTCGTGGAAGTCAATCCCTGTGGTCTTGAGGAAGCAGTACTTGAAGTAATTGAGGTCGAAGAGGACGTTGGTCTCGTCGAGCGAAGGCTGCGGATAGCATTGGTTGAAGTCGAGTCCCCTTGCTCCGAGTATCTGCATGGCCGGCAAGGTGGCAATGGTCTTGCGGAGCAATTCGCGTTCCTGCTCATTGTACTGTCCACCGGCTTCGCGTCCACCCTTCAACGCATCGAAGAGGGAGAGGCTGCCGAGGTCGCTTTGCAGATAGCGAAGCCCGTCATCGCTCTCGGCCACTACCTGAGGCACAGGCAGATGCGCCTCGCTGAAATGGCGGGCGAGATAGCAGAAGGCACGGTTCTCGTCGAGGCTCGTGCCGACGACTCCTATGAGCGAACTGCCCTGACTGGACTTCAGACGATAGTACTTCCGGTTGCTTCCTGCTCCCGGGATGGCTTCGACCTCGCTTGCATCGAAACCGGTTGCTTCCTTGTATAGCTGCTTCAGTTGTTCCACTTGGTACTTTTTAGTGGTTAGAGGTTAGAGGTTAGGGGTTAGAGGATAGTTGGGGATGTTGTTTGGGTTCGAAGGTATTCTCATCCACCCGCACCTGAGGCTTTCGCTGAAGTTCTGCCTGAGCGGTGGGAAGAACCACTAACCTCTCTCTTCAATTCTTCCATATTATATTTATGCGCCGACGGATGATGGCGGCATTGGCAAGGCTGACTATCACGAAGAGCACGAAGCCGAGCACGATGGCAGGCAGGATGCTCTCTTCGCTTATCTGAGGGAATACGCTCCAGAGCCTCTGCATATAGAGCGAGCGCAAGATGCAAAGACCGCCCACGGCAAGCAGCAACACGGCTGCATTCATGCCGATGGTGAGCAGTTGGTAGGGCAAAGCCACCTTCGCAGGACTATAGCCGATGAGCAGGAGCGTCCGCATCTTCTCGGTATTCTTCTCGACGAGCAGATAGATGGAGAGCATCAGGATGTAGAAGCTCAGGAGGCTGATGAGCAAACCGACCAGCATGACGATGCCCGCAACGAGGCGCAGGAAGAAGGTCATGCGACCGGCATCGAGCTTGTCGTCCTCCATCTCGTAGCCCTTCTCGTTGATGTAGTGAACGATGGCATCGTCGGCTGGATTGCTGACTTCCAGGATGATGCGCGAAGGTTCGTCTTCGGCATCGGGAGCATAACGCTCGTTGCTCCAGCGGACGAAGCTCTCGGGGGCAAGGATGGTGTTGAGACGCGAACTGAAGCCTATCACCCTACCCTTGATGTACTCGTTGAGTCCGTTGCCGCGCATAGAGATAGTCATTTCCACCATGCCTATTACGCCTTCCGACAGTTTGGGCAGGTTCTGGCTTTGGGCAAAGCCGAAGTTGTAGATGGCAAGGTAGGTCTTTGGCAGGATGATGGGCACTACCCCATCTTCGGGCGAGAAGTGCCATTTGGTGAGGTCAACATCAACAAACGCATCGGGCACGCTCTCGAAGAACATCTCCGTGCCGATCTGAGCCAAGCCTTCGATGCCCATGCTGCAGCTCACCTTGTATTGGCTGGCTGTGAAGGCTCCTACCCTCTTGGCAAAGGGCTGCGAAGCGAGTTCGTCGATGTCTCGTTGCGAGAAGGTTTTTGTAGAGCCGAGGCCGATGGCACCCAGCGACGATATGCGTTTGCTCAAGATGAGGTAGTCGGGACGAATGAAGCCGTCTTCCTCCGAGAAGATGGGTTTCACGTCGCGATAGAACTGCAGGCTCATCAGGACAATCACCATGCCTAAGAGGTTGGCAAGGAAGAAGCCTGCCAGCTGTGGCAGACTGATGTGGCGTCGAAGAAGTTTCCAGACAAGTCTCATAGGCACAAGGTTTTATCGTAAGGCAAGTCCATGTGCTTGCCGATACTGGTTATGATGATGCCTGCTCCTTGCCGACGTGCCTCGGCCATCATGATGTCAGCCATGGCTCGCGAGTTCGCTTCGTCGAGGTGCGAGATGGGTTCGTCGGCAAGCAGGTAGTCGAAGGGCTGGACGAGCGCTCGAATCATGGCAACTCTCTGCTGCTGGCCGAAGCTCATGAGGCGGACGGGCGACTCCATCTTGTCGGCAATACCGAGTGCTTCGAACCATTCTTCTATCTCCTTCCTTTTCTTGAAGCAAGTCAGGCTGTTCTTTATCTCAACGTTCTCCATTGCAGTCAGTTCGGGGAAGAGCCGCAGTTCCTGAAAAAGCATGCTGATGTGGCTCTGTCGGAGCTTTGTCCAGTCTGCTGTACGTAGCTCACGGCTATTCTGACTGTCGAAGAGGATGTTGCCGTCGTAGTCGTGCCGGAAGCCGATGATGAAGCTGCAAAGCGAACTCTTGCCTGTGCCGCTACTGGCTTCCACGAGGTAAGTCCTGCCCTTTTCGAGCGTGACTTGCTTGCGCCAAATGTCGCTCTGCACGTCTTGTCGCGCAAGGAAGACATTCGGCAGGGTATTATCAAGGCGAATGCTGTTCATCGTTCTATTTTCGCGACAGGAGTTTCACGAGGTTCGACATGACGTCCTTCACGGGCTTGTTAGTCTGCAGGCTCAGCTCGAAGGACTGAGGAGTGTCGGCAGAGAATGTCAGCTTGTCGATGGCTGTTACGGCATCGTGCAGCTGAGGAACGGCAGAGAGGATGAGCATCAAGGGAGCATAGTTCTGCACGAGCTGGGCGATGTCGATAGAACCGCACATGTACTTCCCGGCTACCTTAGGATGCAGAAGGCCGTTTTCCGATTCCTGAAGAACCTGATTGGCAAGGCTTTCGGAGGAAGAGATGTAGAGCAAGCCACCACGGACGCCCCAGAACACCTGCTCGCCTTGGAAGCTGAAGACGTAGTCGTTCTCGCCTCTCTTGCGCAAGCCCATGTCGTCCACAGAGGAGGTTGTGTCCCAATCATCGGCATTCTTCAAGAAGTCGGAATTGGAGATTTCTGCCGTGATGAGCACTTCGTGACGTTCAAGGTCTGCCTTCGGCATCATCACCACCACATCGCCATTAATGGCTTTCAGCAGCAGGTCGGCATCGAAGAAGGTGACGTTCAGCATCATCAGCATAGCACTCACCTGAGGGCCGATGCGAAGGAACTTGAGCAACTGCTCGCCTTTCACGCCAATACTGAACCACGCAAAAGGCTGGTCGGGAAGTACCGTTGGCAGCAGACCTTTTATGGGACAAAGAAGTTCCTCGCCTTCAGGCCTGCCGGAATAGGGTTTTCCATCCTTGTCCTCCACTTTGGCCGAAAGCGTTATGTCCTGCTTCCCGAAAGAAAGCGACGTGTTCAGGAAAGCACCCGAAGCATCGTAGCCGGGCGGCAATTGGTCTTTGGGTATGCTGTTCAAGGAAGAACATAGCCGAAGGAAACCCTTCTGTCCATCTACTTTCTCGAGGATGGGCACTTCCTGTCCGCTTTGCTTCATCAGTTTGAGCAGTTCCGGGCGCAAAGCATTCTGCTCTGATGTGGAAACAGGACCGCAGAGCAACAGCTTCTCCTTGTCGAAACATCCGATGGCGTTGCTGCTGGCAATCCATTGATACCCACTTTGTTCCTCGCTGGCAAAGTTAAAGTTCGAGGCAGCTTTCTTCAGTTTGTCGGCATCGCGAACATTGAGGGCGATGCACGAAGAGTTGCCTTCCGTGGCAAAGGCATAGACGGGGTTCGTGAGGTCGAAAGCCTCGATGAGGTCTTTCATGTCCCCATCCAAGTTGCCTACATCTTCGGGCGAGAGGCCAAGTCCCTGGATGAGTTCGATGGGGTCGAGCACAGCAACAGATGTTGCATCGGCAGGCAACACATTCCTGGCTTTGTCGTTGGTGCGCAGGAAATACCAAGCCCCAGCTGCTCCTGCGAGAAGCAGACAAACAAGGGCAATCGCAATTTTCTTCATACTATCAATTATTTCATTCTTATTCTTCTTATTCAGTAACTTAGCTTAATCGACGAATCATCCATGCATGATTGGTCAACTTAACGTGCTTAATTGGTCAACTTAACGTGCTTAATTTGCATTCTTCATCTGCATCATGTGGACGGCAACAAGGGCAGCCGTTTCCGTTCGAAGCCGGCTCCTTCCAAGTGTGACGCTCCTGTAGCCTTTCTGCAAGGCGAGACGTACCTCGTCCACGCTGAAGTCGCCTTCGGGACCAACGAGTACCGTGGTCGGCACTCCTTCTCGAAGGACATCGAAGAGGTTCGGCTTGTCGCCGTCGCCGATGTCACTTTCCTCGTAGCAATGGCAGATGAACTTGTCGCCCTCACGTTCCTGGCGGATGAAGTCGCGGAACTTCAGCATCCCATTCAGCTGAGGTTTCCAGGCTTTGTGGCTCTGCTTCATGGCAGAGACGAGTATCTTGTCGATGCGGTCCTCCTTGACCACGCGTCGCTCGCTGAACTGACAGTCGAGGAACGTCAGCTCGTCGAACCCTATCTCTGTCGCTTTCTCTGCAAGCCACTCTACCCTATCCATCATCTTTGTCGGCGCTACGGCAAGGTGCAGATGGCCTGTCCATGCGGGTTCCTGAGGCATGGATTCCTCGATTCGATAGGCACATCGATGTCCCGTGGAAGCCGTTATGGAGGCCCGATAGAAGCATCCCTGTCCATCGACAAGCATGAGTTCGTCGCCCACGCCAAGCCGAAGGACTTTGGTGGCATGGTGGGCCTCCTCGGCAGGAAGCTCGCCCGACATCAGGGGGTCGTAGAAGAAACGGACTTCTTTCACTTCTTATCCTTGAAAAGTAAAGCAAAGAGTACTGCCACTACAAGGGCGTAGGCGGCAAAGATGTACCAGCACGTCTGCCATCCAGCCACTACTTCCACTCCGCTTGCACCTGCCTCTTGGGGCGTGAAGACGTAATGGTTGATGACGGCTTGGGCAACGAGCGTACCGATGAATGCTCCCAGACCATTGGTCATCATCATAAAGAGGCCTTGAGCAGAACTGCGGATGCTGTCGTCGGTCTCTTGATTGATGAAGAGCGAGCCAGAGATGTTGAAGAAGTCGAAGGCAACGCCATAGACTATCATCGAAAGCAGGAAGAGCCAAACGCCGCTGCCCGGATTGCCGACGGCAAAGAAGGCGAAGCGAAGCACCCATCCCAGCAAAGCGATGAGCACCACTTTCTTGATGCCGAAACGCGACAGGAAGAAGGGAATGAGCAGGATGCAAAGCGTCTCGCTCATCTGCGAAAGCGAGATGAGGATGTTGGCATGTTGTACGCCGAAGGTCTGCTGATACTCTGCAATCGAACCGAAGCTTGTGATGAAGGGATTGGCATAGCCGTTACTAATTTGCAGGCAGAAACCCAGCAACATGGCAAACGCCATGAAGAGTGCCATTCTGGGATTGAGGAAGAGCTTGAAGGCATTCAGGCCGAGTGCTTCGGCAAGCGACTTCTGCTGGCTTTCGTCCTTCTTAATCTCCATGCGTGGCATCGTCAACGAATATGCTGCCATGACGAGGCTCAGGCAACCGCTTACCATCCATTGCCCCGGTGTCTGCTGCAAGCCGCAAAGGTCCACAATCCACATCGTCACGATGAAGCCCACGGTACCCCAAACACGAATGGGAGGGAAGGCTTTCACAGTATCAAGTCCTGCTTTCTCCAAAGCCGAATAAGCCACTGAGTAACTGAGGGCTATGGTTGGCATGAAGAAAGCTACAGAAAGGGTGTAGAGCGAAAAGAGGATGCTGAATTGAGGTGCATCGCCTGCCTGGTAGCCATAGAGAGAAGCACCAATCATGAAGAGGCCTGCCAAAGCATGGCAGAGGCTCAGAACCTTTTGTCCCTCCAGCCAACGGTCGGCAAGGATGCCCATCAAAGCAGGCATAAAGATGCTCACGATGCCTTGTACAGAATAGAACCATCCGATGTTCGGGCCAAGGCCAACACCGGCAAGATAGGAACCCATTGAGGTCAAGTAGGCTCCCCAAACGGCAAACTCAAGGAAGTTGAGAAATGTAAGACGAATTTTTAAGTTCATGAGATTTTATGTTAAGGTTGTTAAGGTCTTTAGGGTCTTTAAGGACTTTAAGGACTTTAGGGTCTTTAAGGACGTTATTCAACATAGAGCACCAAGCCTTTCAGGTATTCGCCTTCGGGATGGTAGATGTTGACGGGGTGGTCGGCTGGCTGATGAAGCTGGTGCAGAATGCGAACCTTCCTCTTAGCCATTGCAGCTGCCGTGAAGACGGCCATTCGGAACTGGTCTTTGTTGACTGCTTGCGAACAACTGAAGGTAAAGAGTATGCCGCCTGGCTGTATCATTTCGAAGGCTTTGGCGTTGAGCTTTGTATAGCCTCGGAGAGCATTCTTGAGGGCATCCTTGTGCTTGGCAAAAGCGGGCGGGTCGAGAATGATGAGGTCGTAAGGGCTTTGACTCTTAACCCTTGGCCCTTGACCATTATTCCTTGTTGCTGCATCTTCGGGCGTAGCCGAATGGTCAATGGTCAACGATAACTGGTCGATGAAGCGGAAGGCGTCTTCGGCAAAGGCTTGGTGACGATTGTCGCCAGGGAAGTTGAGTTCGACGTTGGCATTCACCAGTTCGATGGCTTTGGCACTACTGTCCACAGAATGCACCAGCTCTGCCCCACCCCTCATGGCATAGACGCTGAAGCCACCGGTGTAGCAGAACATGTTGAGCACCTTGCGGCCTTTTGCATAGTGTTCCACAAGCAATCGGTTGTCGCGCTGATCGACAAAGAAACCTGTCTTCTGACCTTTCAGCCAGTCGATATGGAAGGCCAGACCATTCTCGCGAGCTATATCATCACATGTACAATTTGAGGATTTACTATTTACAATTTCTTCTTCACTTGCTTCTTTATAGAGGAAACCGTTCTCCTGGCCGAGTTGCGCTTTGAAGGGAAGCGTCGTCTCGCTTTTGTAGTAAATGGCTTTGAGGCTTTCTCCCATGACTTCCCGAAGGGCTTGGGCTATCTCGCCTCTGCAGACGTGCATCCCGACGCTGTGTGCCTGCATGACAGCCGTCGTGCCATACATATCGATGACCAGTCCCGGCAGGTTGTCACCTTCACCGTGAACGAGGCGGAAGATGTCATTGCATTTACCATTTAAGCATTTATCATTTACCATTTGTGCCACTCCGATGGTCTTGCGAACATTGAGTGCTGCGGCCAGACGTTTCTGCCAAAAAGCCTTGTCGATACGTTGACGTTTGAATGTCAGCACACGGACCGCGATGCTTCCTATCTGCCAATGTCCGATGGCGAGAAAGCGTCCGTCGCTGGAAAGCACCTCGACGAGGTCGCCTTCCTCCAGCGGCTCCGGGCTTTCGGTATGGTGAATGGCACCGCTGAATATCCAGGGATGGAAGCGCAGGAGACTTTCTTCCTTACCTTTTCTGAGTATAATAGTCTTATTCATTCTTCTTCTTTTACAGTTTGTTCCAGTTCGAACCCGTCTTCCTGCAAACGTCGCATTTCCCTGTAGAGCTGTATGCAGGCCCAGGCGTCGGTGGCTGCGTAGAGCTTTTGGGCGTCGCTGAGGTTGTCGGCATCCCAGTTGGTGAGCTGCTGACCCTTGCTTATCTTGCCGCCCAAGATGTTGGCATAGAGTTTCTGCAGGCTTATATCCCCGATGCCCATCTGTGCTGCGATGTCCTGCAGGTCAATAAATGTGCCGACGCTGAACTCCCCTCGTGCCTTCAGTCCCCGCAAGTCGTCGTGCCACGAAAGTCCCACCTTCGTTATCCTCTCATCGCCAATCAGACGCAGCAGGCACGGCGGAAGACCGATTCTGTTGAGGCGGAAGAGGAAGCACACCTTGTCTGTGCTGACTTGTAGGAGTGCCACCTTGTACTGTTTGCCGCGCTTGAACGAAGGCCGCGTCTCGGTATCGAAGCCCAGCAGAGGCTGCCTCATGAGATACTGAACAGCCCTTTCAGCCTCGCTTTCGCTGATGATGACTTCAATCCTTCCTGGGAAGAGTACCCGAGGAAGGCTGTTCAAGAGGCTCTTGTCGAAGTGGTCAAATATCCTTTTCATCTGCATTGTCGGGAAGGGAGTAACGGATGCGATGCAGTTGTCGCAAGGTGTCGAGCATAGTCTGCCCAAGGTAAAGCTCGAAGTTGTCTCGCAGCTGCCAGAGTGCATCGGGCATACAGGGTTCGAGTCGCTGCTGATAGACAGCCACGAAGTTGCGGAGTGCCTGGTAGATGTCCGCCAGGCCTTCACTCACCGAGCACCAGCGGCTCTCCTCCGTCTGCATGTCCTCGTCCCAGACAAGCATCTCGTATTCGTCGTGTTCGTGTAGCAGGCCAAAGGCAGCATCGCGGACAAAGTTATAGTCGTCCTCTGTTACCTGGCCATCAGGGACGAGAGTCCCTTCCGTATCCAACTCGGGCAAGAGCTGCACCTTCATGTAGAGCAGCGGCAGGAGCTTGAGCAAGGTGCCGACAAACTCCTTCTCCGTGCGCTGGCCGCATTGCTCCATCAGGGCGCAGTACTCTGCCGCCACGGCAACGAACTCCAGCGTCTCACGGGCATATATGGGGGTCTCCATTTAGCTTTCTTCATTTTAATCCCACCAAGCAGACAAGGGGGCATTATTTACTTTTTGAGTACAAAGGTACGACATTTAATTGAAAGAAGCTGCATCCGAATCACATTTTTTAGTCCTACGCTTCGTTTCTGGAACCGAGAGAAGCCGTAAAGGATAAGAAACTCAGCTATTTCATGAAAAAAGTTCCCGTATTGCATTGCGGTTCGGAATTTTCTTTCTACCTTTGCAAGCGATTCCATACGTTTCGTAGCGACGGAACGGGGATGACCTTATCGGAAAATAAAAAGAAGCGTTATACTCGTCTTACATTCAGAAACCTAGGAAATTTCAGAAACACGTAAGAAGGTGATGTAACGGCTTCCACGTTTATAGCGTGGGCTGTTGTCATTACATCTTTACGTGTGGGTTTTCCTAGGACCTCTGAATGGGATGTGGATACAGTTCCACGCTTCGCGCATCTAATAACCGCTCTTTATGGGACTGGAGGAGCAAACATAAATCGTTAAAATCATGAAGAAACGTTTATTCTTCCTTTCAGCATTTATGCTGTTAACATCGCTGGGCTATGCGCAATTAAGCGGCTCTGGTACGGAAGCCGACCCGTACCAAGTAAGAACTGCAGATGACTTGTTTGACATTAGAACGAACCTGTCAGCTCACTATGTGCTAATGAACGACATTGACCTGACAGAATGGATTGCAGAGGAATTCCCTACACAAGGATGGCTACCCATTCCTAATTTCTCTGGAACATTCGATGGCAATAATCATTCTATTTCAGGGCTTTTTATCTATAGGCCTTCTTCTTCTAATGTGGGATTGTTTGGTCAAGTGACAGGTGCCATTAGTAACTTGAAACTGGTAAATCCGAGAGTGACAGGCGGAAGTTCTACGGGAGCACTTATCGGTACAGGTACAGGATTTAGCTGTGATGGTATCACTGTTTTAAATGCAACTGTGAAGGGGATGGACTATACTGGTGGAATTGTAGGCAATAATGCAGAGGGTAGTGGAGCTACTCTTTCTAATATGAAAGTGATTGGAGCCAATATTACAGGAACCAATTATGTAGGCGGCTGTCTTGGCTATGGTTATAAAGTCAATCAGTCCTACATAAAGGACATTGTGGTTAAGGGAACAGCATATCTTGGAGGACTTGCAGGATATATTGGTTTAGCCTCAGATAATATCGTTATGGGCGTGTCTATTACAGGCACTGAAAAAATAGGCGGCCTTGTTGGACATTTGTGGTATGGATCAATAAACGATTGTTTTGTTTTTGATTGCAAGTTGTCTGGCACTAATCGTATCGGTGGCATCGCAGGAATAACAAATTCTCCTTATGTTAATTTTCATTATATAAATAGTTGTTATGCGTCAGGAGTAATAGAATGTAGTGGGGATTATTGTGCAGGAATAGTAGCATATATATTTCACCACTCCACAGGCAATACTGGTAGATTAGGAATAAATAATTGTCGTTTTGATGGTTATATCACTGGCACAGCAAATATAGCCGCTGGTGTAGCTGCTTATAGTGCATATGGAGGTGATAAAGCTCCAGGGGCAAATAATAATATAGTTTCCGGAAGTATTTATGGTAGCAACTCGGTCTATGGTATTTACTCTGGTCGTGGAAGCAACAACGTCTGTTGTGCTGACACTGTATATAGTAAAGGCGGCACAGCGTACCGCACAGGAGGAAGCAGTTCGTATGCCTATAATGGTATGGTTGTTTACTCAAACGACAAAAAAGTCGAGGTTGCAGACGGTGGTGCCAATGGTACGGGATATAGCTTAAGATTATTGAAGAAGCGCAATACATATATAGGATTGGGGTACGATTTTGATTCTGTATGGGCAATAGATGAAGATAGCTCTTTCCCCTATCTGATGACACAAAGTGCCCCACCAACAATTACATCATGTATTAGTGGAAATAATGGTAAAATCACTGGTACTGCTCCTGAAGATGGCATAGTGTATGTGTTCGTCAATAAGAAGATGTTTGAAAGCCAAATAATTAGCGGACAATGGGATGTTTCTTTAGGTGAAGTAGCAGATGGCACAGTGGTGAATGTCTATGCGGAAGCTACTGGGAAAAGACCTTCTTGCAAAGTCTCTTGCATTGCTATGCCGGGAATGCAAATGACAGAATTAAAAGAAAATGAAACAACACTTCCCGAAGCTGCTACCGATGTGAATGTCCTGCTGAAGCGCACCATCAAGGCTGACGAGTGGAGCACTATCTGTCTGCCCTTTACGGCTACGGGTGAGCAGGTGAAACAGGCTTGGGGCGAAGACGTGCAGCTGGCTTCGTTCACGGGCTGGGAGAGCGAGGAGGACGGAACCGGCGCTATCGTAGCGATTAATGTGATGTTCTCTTCTGCCAATCCTGCCGACGGCATTCCTGCCAACACGCCCATGCTTATCAAGGTGAGCAAGGCCGCAGAGACTGCAACATTCGATGGTGTGACTATCGAGCCGGAGGAAGAGCCTATGGTACAGGTGGGCAAGAAGGCTTCGGAACGCGGAAGGTTCTATGGCACCTACAAGAAAACCATCGTTCCCGAGGAGAACATGTTCCTGAGCGGCAACAAGTTCTGGTACTCAACAGGAAAGACAACCATCAAGGGCTACCGAGGCTACTTCGAGTTCCGCGACGTGCTGGATGCCTACTACGACGGCAGCGAGGTGAAGGTGTACATGTTCATCGACGAAGATGCCACAGGCATCAGTAAGTCCTTCCCTTCAGGGGAGAATTTAGGAGAGGCTTACAACCTTGCCGGTCAGCGCGTAGCAGGGAACTACAAGGGCATAGTCATCGAGAACGGAAAGAAGATTCTAAAATAAGAAATGCAGAAAATAAGAAATGTAGAAAATAAGAATGTAGAAAATAAGAAATGAAGAAACACCATCGCTCTTTCTTATTTTCTAATTCTCCAAATGTCTAAAACATAAAGTATGAAAAAGATATATGTATGTCCCCTGATGAAGCAGGAGGAAGCTGAGTGTTGCATGATGATGGCTGCCAGCGGTGTCAACAGTAGCATCGGCATCGGCTTTGGCGGCGTGGACAATAACGGCGAAATGGAACCGAGCACAAAGGAATTCCTATGGGACAGCGATGACTTCGACAAATAAGAACTGAGTCCACTTGAAAAAGTCCAGATGTTTGCTTTTGCTCTTACAGAGCGAAACATAACCGCTTGATTACTACCCGGGCCATGCCCTGTGCTAAGAGCTTTTAGTCCTTACAGGACTTTTTCAAGTGGACTCAGTTGTAAAAAAATATTGCTGTCCGGGGAAAACCTTTTCAACTTCTATTTAGGCTCTTATCCATCGGCTTTTCTGACAAAAAGCAGTTCATAGAGATTTGGCTAAAGTCTCGAAGAGACGACAGACCTCAGACGGGGGCGCAAGCCCCCGGTAGTAGTGCGAAACAAAAGAAGCGCCGAAGGTGCAACAGGGTTGTTCTTAATGTGTTGTTAGCAAACTAATTGGCCTTTCTGTCGCCCCCTCGGGTAGGGTGTTCAAAATCGACATCTGACGCGAGACCATTTTTTATGCTGTTTTGAGGGTCTGGATGCGTTTTGCAACAAGGTTCTCCATGAGATTT
>CACYQI010000010.1 GCA_902776455.1 uncultured Bacteroidales bacterium
CGACGCCTTCACCGCAGCCAACATCAAGGCCGTCAACGTCCGCTGGACACCCGGCAAGCACTTCCGCAACCTCCGCGACGACGCCTCCTTCCGCCTCGTCCCCGGCAAGAAGGCACAGTCCGAAGCCATCGAGGAAATCAAGAACGAGGAAACCATCCACGGACTTGAGTAAGAAGACCAAGACCCAAGACCAATACCCCCTCTAACTCCCCCATAAAGGGGGAGAACCGAAGGAAAAGCCAACTCAGCCGCGAAAGACTCCCTCTCTTATATGCCCCCCTAACGGTTCCCCCCTCCTTTGGAGGGGACGGGGGAGGCTTTTGGGGAGGGTCTTTCACCAACATATCAAACACGCGATTTTGACACACACACTTTCAATTGTCAATTAAGAATTTTGTTGTACCTTTGCAGTACACAGAGCCTATAAGGGCAACAAAATTTCTACTATCGTAGATGAGAATTCTGTTCTTTATCTTGACAACGACTATTCTGCGATAGCTATATATAGTAGTCCATGCTTAGAACAAAGCGCGGATAGCTGCATAAGGTGAGTTGAGAGGCTTCGAGGCTAACATTCCACGTTATCCACTAACTTCCTGCATGCAGCAACGCCCTACACAGCACGCCGTGAAAATGATAAACACTCGTCACTCGTCACTTTTTGGTCTAACATGTTGGAAATAAGCTAATGACGAGGTGACAGTACTGTCACCCTACCGTCACCCTATCGTCACCCTCTCGTCACCTCGCATCCTATTGAATCACAATGCTATAACCGTGAAGGTGACGGGGTGACGGTAGAGTTTCAAATTTTGAGGCAAAGGGGGGAGTTGATTATGCTGCACACAAAGTGGAGGTTAGCGATTAGGAATAATGCTATTCTCTAACTGCTAACCTCTATGTGCTAACGTTTCATCTATCCCGCAGGGACGGGGAAGTTTAGCGCAGGCGGTCGAGCGAGCGGACTAACTTCTCGTCGTGACGTATGCCCCGGTATGCGAGGCAGAGCAGGATGAGGGCTACGGCTGGCAGGGCGGCTGTCCAATGGGGTCGCCATGATGCCGTGAGTTCTGCTACAAGCAGACGGCTGATGATGCCGTAGGCGATGTACCAGCAGACGAGCAGGATGATGCTGAATGTGGCGAGCCGCATCTGAAGGGTGCGACGCTTGTAGAGCCAGATGTCGAAGAAGGTGACTGCCGTGGCGATGACGAGCAGGGCCATAAGTACGGGACAGAAATAGAACATGTGTTCTTTCTCTGCCGACACGAGCCATAGGTTGTACATATCGACTGTTTCTGTGCCTTCGGTTGTGAGCAAATGCGCGATGGGCGTAGAGAGACAGCCGATGCAGAGGATGGTGGCAAGAAGCAGGTAGATGGTCTGTATGCGTTGTATCATCGTTCAGTCGAGCAGGGAGGCCTCTTTGCTGGGGTTGCGGAAGTAGATCTTGCCGTCGATGAATTCCTGTGTAGCCATGAGGGTTGGCTTGGGAAGCTTCTCGTAGTAGCGGCTGATTTCTATCTGTTCGCGATTCTCGAACACTTCGTCGAGGTTGTCCTGTGTGCTGGCGAACTCAGAGAGTTTCTTGCTCAGTTCCTGCTTGATATCGGCAGAAATCTGATTGGCGCGCTTGGAGATGATGACTACGCTCTCGTAGATGTTTCCGGTCTCTTCGCACAGATTCATTACGTCTCTGGTAACTGTGTCGGTAGGTGCTGAAATTTTCTTGTAATCCATGATATAATTTACTATTTGACGATTTACTATTTACGATTTATTTACGATTTAGCCATTTAACCATTTACTTCCCCCTTCCTCCCTTCCCCCTCTCCCACGGGAGAGGGTTGAGGAGAGGCCATTTAATTTTCGATTTGACTATTTACAATTTACGATTTATTTACTATTTAGTAATTTAGCTGACCCTCTCTCCAACTCTAAGACCCCCCTTAGGGAGAGTGGAGAGCTTTTTCCCGTCAGTAAGCCTCCCCTCGGGGCAATTGCCCGTTAAAAGCGGAGCAATTGGGGAGTGTAAGCGACGGAGGCCCGAAGGGTTTGGAGGGGGTCGAGGGGGTCTTCTTTATTTATGATTTCTTTTGCCAAGTGAACTTTTTAATATATTTCTGCTGCTTCAGATTTTCCACATCCTTTTTGGCTCTCTCCGATTCTTGCATCTCTTTCAGAGCCTCTTTCGCATCGTCGTTCTTTTTCTTCTTGCTTAATTCGTCTTCTTCCGGCAGGCTGCCTTTCCTCTCTACGACGCGTTCGGAGTAATCGAAGATTGCGTTCGCCTCTTTCAGGTACTTGCTTTCGGGGTAGTCGTTCTGGAAGGCATAGTATTCGTCGATGGTGTCGCGGTAGCGCTCGAGGCGTTTTTCTTCTACGCTGTGTCGTGCCAGCAGGTACTTGGCCCGAAGGATGAGGACGGAGAGGTCTTCGCGGAGCTGCACTGAGGCGTAGGGATAGTCCTTGAGGGCGTTCTGTGCTGTGATGACGCAGGCTTCGTAGTTGTTGCCGCCGTAGATGGAGTTGAGCGTGTAGGTGCCGAGGTCGTAGTAGAGCTTGGCTGCGAGATACTCCTTTCTGACGAGCTTGTCCTGCATTTCGTAGATGACTTGCTGCGCTTGCGACTTGAGGGTCGTCTCGGGGCAGTAGTCGAGGAAGCTCTGGTACTCGTTGATGGCTTCCATGGTGCTTGTCTGGTCGAGGCGTATGTCGGGTGTCTGCTTGTAGAGCGCGTAGCCGCTGTTGTAGCGAGCCATTTCCATGTAGTGCCCCTTGGGGTAGGACTGGTAGTACTTCTTGAAGAACATGGCTGCCGACTCGTAGTCTTTGGCTTTCATGTTGCTTTCCGCGAGCATGTAGAGGCTTTCCTCACCGAATGGGGTACCTTTCAGCAGGGTCAGCAGGGAGCCGAATAGCTCGGCTGCCTGATGATAGTTGCCCGACATGTAGAGGGCTTTGGCGGCCTCGTACTTGTATTCATAGTCGCCATTCTTGAGCACGGCATTGTACTCGCTGCAGGCGGTGAGCAAGAGCGAGCATGCGACGAGAAGCAGGAACAAGAGACGATGCATTTTCTTCATATCAAGGCGCAAAGATATGATTTTTTGCGGATTCTGCCAAAACTGCTCTCATAAAAAAGGGCTTAGGATGCTGTTTTTAACGATTATTGGCTTTCTTGGGGTCGTAAATGGCTACTCCGACAAACGAATCGGCGCATCCGTAGAAGAGAAACCACTTTCCGCGGAAGGGTACGAGTCCTTCGGTGAAGACGGTACCAGAGGGGTACTGTCCGCTCTTCTCGAAGGAGTCTTGGGGGTAGAAGTAGGGGTAGTCGAGGCGGTCGAGCAGGCGGGTCGGGTCGTGGGAGGAGAAGAGGGCTTGCCCGGCACAATAGGCTCCGGAGGCATAGCGTGGGTCGCCGTCGTTGCCTCCGCGGTTCTTTCCGTTGTAGAAGAGGATGATGCCCTTGCGGGTCTTGATGGCAGGCGGCCCGCATTCCACGAGCTGGCTGTCGAAGTAGCCTTTGCGGGTGTCCATGACGTGCAGCAGCTTGCCGTCGGGGGCCAGCATGGGTGTCCAGTGTATCAGGTCGGTGCTTGTGGCGATGTTGACGAAGTTTTCGCCCCAGTACATGAGGTATTTCCCTTTGATGCGAGCGATGACTTGGCGGCCGTTCTTCATCTCGGTCACGATGGAACCCGACTTGGAGTAGCCTTTGCTCAGCTGGCTTTTGTGGGCATCGGAGAAGATGGGACCGTGTTTCGTCCAATGGACGAGGTCGCGCGATGTGGCGACGCTAAGCCGGGCAAGCTTGTGGTTCCAACTGGTGTAGGTCATTACGTAAAGGCCGTCTTCGGTCATGCAGACACGCGGGTCTTCGCATCCTCCGGGCACGTCGAAGTCGGTCCATTCGTCGCCACCGGGGAAGAGGACGGGGGAGCCGTGATGTTGGAAGTGGATGCCGTCTTCGCTGAAAGCATAGCCGATGCGCGAGGTGCGGGAGCCGATGCCTTTGGCGATGTTGTCCTCGGCGCGATAGAGGAGGGCGATGCCGCCGTTGAACACGGTAGCGGCAGGATTGAACGTCTCGCTGTTCTCCCATTGAGCCACCTTGCCGTGCATCGGGCAGAAGAAGCGACTCGTCGTGTCGGGGCGTACGATAGGGTTGATACCAGCAGGCCGCTCGAAGCCGAGCCAAGCCCATTTCTTCTCAGTATTCGGCACTTTCTGTGCCTGCAGAGGAAGCATCAAAGCAAATGATGCTAAAAGGAATAGGGACATCATGAGTTAAGAGTTAAGAGTGAAGAATCCTAGATAATTTACTATTTGACGATCCTAAATAATTTACTATTTGACAATCCTAGATAATTTACTATTTGACTATTTACTATTTATTTACAATTTAGTAATTTAACCATTTACTTCCCATTTCTCCCTCTCCCGGGGAGAGGGAGAAGTCCTTCCCTTTAGGGGAGGATTTAGGAGAGGCTGTGGGGGTTAGGGGGTCTTTTTCAATTTTCAGCCTCTCCCCAACCCTCTCCCGCGGGAGAGGGAGTTATTCCCCCTAAAGGGGGTTAGGGGGTCTTTTTCAACTTTCAATTTCTTTACTGCCTTCGAGACGACATATCCTCGGAAGGGGTTCTCGATGGTTTGCAGGGCGATGCCGTTGAGCATCTCGGGTTCTAGCACGTGGTGAAGGTCGTCGGTGATGCCTGTACCGATGAGTTTTAGCACCGCTTCTTTCTGTGTCCAAAGGCGTGTGAAAACGAGGTCGGGGAAGGGGTCTGCAAGGATGGCGTCCGCTTCCTCTTGGCTCATTGTGTATCGCACAAGATCCTCTTTGGCTGGGCGGATGTGCTCAATGTCCAAGCCACAAGGATGGTCGCTGACCAGACAGCCGACGGCTTCTTTGCAATGACTGATACTGAAGTGTATCTCGGGGTGCTCTGCGAGAAAAGGCTTGCCGTGCTCGTTGAAGCAGAAGGCTGGTTTGCCGCCGATGCCAAAGAGCTGTCGAAGCCCTCGAAGCAGTTCGATGTAGCCCACAGCACAATCGCGTCGGCCCTGAGGAAACTTGAAGCGCAAGGCAGCTTCGCGTCGCCATTCGGGCAGAAAGCCGAGAAGCATTTCCGTCTGCGCTTCGCTCAACGCAGAGACATGGTCGTTGATGCAGAGAATTTCTTTCATAGATTCTAGCAAATCAACTTTCTAAGTGGTTAGAGGTTAGAGGTTCTTTGCGTCGCCTTCGGCGAAGTGAAGAGTGAAGAGTTTGCTACCGCCATAACTTTCTTCTTGTGGTTAGAGGTTAGAAGTTAGAGGTTAGAGGATATTTGGGGATGCTGAAGGGGCAAAGGTGTCCTCTAACCTCTTACCTCTAACCTCTAACCTCTTTTCAATTTTCAATTTTCAACTTTCAATTTTCAACTTTATTCCCCCTAAAGGGGGTTAGGGGGTCTTTTTAAATTTTCTTATTGCCAGCAGGCACACAGGGGCTGATAGCGCGTTGACGAGGAAGAAGACTTCGTACCCGAGCCTCTCTACCATCCAACCGCTGAGGGCCATGGGCAGAAACATGGCGGCTGCTACGAGGGGAATCTGCAACATGCCGATGGAAGCGGCGTAGCGCGAACCCGAAACGGCACTCACGGGAAGCCTGCACACGCCAAGTCCCATGCCGAAGAGCAGCTGCGCCGTCATCGTACAACAGCAGAGCATCCATAGCGACTGAGGCGGACTGTAGGTCATTCCCCAATAGACAAACGGAGAGAGCACAAGGCTGAAAGCCATTGGCCAGAAGCAACGCTGGAGGCCGTAGTGCCTGATGAACCACCAACCGATGGCTATGCCGAGGCTGAAGGCTATCACCCCCACCGTGCCTTGCGCAAAGCCTATCTCCTGCATGGTACATTGCAAACCGCCTCGCGCATGCGTATCATATAAATATAGTACGCGCGCGAAGAACATCAGCCCTTGTGGCAAGAGGAGGAAGAAGAGGAGGAAGAACCATCCCACAGCCCCTTCTCTGCTCGTCCATCTTCCTGCCTTTTGTCCGCTCTCGCCTCGGAGGTATGCTTTCCCCTCTTTGCTTTCCTTGCAAGCTCTGACGCTTCTCTCCAAGGGGGACGAAGGGAGTAGGCAGTTGGTCAGACTTAGCATGAGGAAGAGTCCCGCCACGACATAGCATCCCAACGACCACGAGTAGCGTATCTGTCGGAAATACACTTGCAGCGTGCCAACAAGGAAGATGAGTGCTCCGTAGGTGAAGATGACGGCTATCTGCGAGCAGACATGGCGCGGAACCATCAGAAGTCGGCGGAAGAAGGAGCGCAAGCGGCTCTCGTAGTACATGCGGGCCGTCAGTTCGTGCCAAGCACAGAAGAGACTGACCAACAGCAAGGCGAGGAACACCGCCACTGGTCCCCGATTGAAGGAGAAGGCCAGCAGGATGAGCGCGACGAAGAGGAGCGCCTCTACGATGTGTACCATCTGCCCGAAGTGCCCTACCCTTCTCACCCACGGACGCATGAACGACTTCAGCACCCACGGCACGAAGAGGAGCGCGGAGCAAAGCGTTGCCCATGCCGGTGCCACGTCCAGTTGGAGCAGCATCAGCAGCGCAACGTAAGTCACCATTGCCCCCGGTATCTCTTCCGCGGCAAAGAGGGTGAGGAAACGAAGGCCTCCCCCGTCCCCTCCAAAGGAAGGGGGAACGGAGTCGCCTTGACTCCCTCTCTTTTGGAGAGGGCTGGGGAGAGGCTTTTTAGTAGCTTCTTGCGATGAGGACACGTGCCTTGCTGGGTTTGCCTGTTACCATATCCACGCCTTCTGTCTGCTCAAAACCGAAGGGCACGCAGCGGATGGTAGCCTGCGTCTCTTCCTTGATGCGGGCTTCCGTCTCGGCTGTGCCGTCCCAATGGCAGAGGAAGAAGCCGCCGTCCTTGACGCGCTCCTTGAACTCTTCGTAGTTCTCGCACTCGTAGATATGGGCGTCGCGGAAGGCTTTGGCCTTGGTGAAGATGTTCTTCTGTATGTCGTCGAGGAGCGTCTTGACGTAGTCGGCGATGCCGTCCAAGGGGCGCGTCTCTTTCTCCAACGTGTCGCGACGCATCACTTCCACCGTACCGTTCTCCAAGTCCCTTGCACCCAGCACGAGACGCACGGGCACGCCCTTCAGCTCGTAGTCGGCGAACTTGAAGCCCGGACGTTTGTTGTCGGCGTTGTCGTACTTGACGCTGATGCCCATCCGCTTCAGCTCGTCGATGATGGGAGCCACGGCAGCATCCACGGCTGCCATCTGTTCGGGCTTGCCGCCAATGGGGATGATGACCACCTGAATGGGCGCCAATGCAGGCGGCAGCACAAGGCCGTTGTCGTCGCTATGCGTCATGATGAGCGCGCCCATGAGTCGGGTGCTCACGCCCCAAGAGGTAGCCCAAGCGTATTCGGGTTTGTTCTCCTTGTTGAGGAACTGCACCTCGAAGGCCTTGCCGAAGTTCTGTCCGAGGAAGTGGCTCGTGCCGCTCTGCAAAGCCTTACCGTCCTGCATCATGGCCTCGATGGTATAGGTGTCGAGCGCACCAGCAAAACGCTCCGTCTCGCTCTTGACGCCCTGTACTACCGGCACGGCCATGTACTCCTCGGCAAACTTGGCATAGACTTTGAGCATCTGCTGGGCACGTGCCTCGGCTTCTTCGCGAGTGGCGTGGGCCGTGTGCCCTTCTTGCCAAAGGAACTCGCTGGTGCGCAGGAAGAGACGGGTGCGCATCTCCCAACGCATCACGTTGCACCACTGGTTCACCAGCAGGGGAAGGTCGCGATAGGACTGTATCCAATTCTTGAAGGTGTTCCAAATGATGGTTTCCGACGTCGGACGGATGATGAGTTCCTCTTCCAATCGGGCTGCGGGATCTACCACAACGCCGTCATGTGTCTCGTTGGTTTTCAGGCGATAGTGTGTCACCACGGCACACTCCTTAGCGAAGCCTTCCACGTGCTCCGCCTCTTTCGAAAGGAAGCTCTTCGGGATGAGCAGCGGGAAGTAGGCATTCTGTACGCCCGTCTCCTTGAACATATCGTCGAGCGTGCGTTGCATCTTCTCCCAGATAGCATAGCCATAGGGCTTGATTACCATGCAACCCCTCACGTCGCTCTGCTCGGCCAAGTCGGCCTTCACCACCAATTCGTTGTACCACTTGCTGTAGTCCTCACTCCTTTTTGTAAGGAAATCCAATTCTTTTGCCATAGATGTATTCTTTATTCAGTTTATGTATCCCGTAAAACACACAGTGCCGTCTCGTCAGTACTCCCACGGGAAAACTCCAGTACTCCCACGGGAAAACTCCAGTACTCCCACGGTGGGACTGGGGACATGCCGTGTGCTTCCGTGGGATGACAGCCTGCCTGAAAAGGCTTTATCGGCCTTAACGCGAGTGCAAAAGTACAAAAAAAAGTTTATAATTCATAATAAATCCCCTTTCTTCATCCTACATTCTTCATTTTTTCGTACCTTTGCAGGCAAAATCAGGAAACAAGGATTTATTAACAGATTAAAACACGAAAAAATGAAAGCAAAGAAATTAATTCTGGGTATCTTGGCCATGGCCTTGGTATTCTCTGGCTGTAACATGAACAACACCACCAAAGGCGGCCTCATCGGCGGTGCAGGCGGCGGCGCTCTGGGCGCAGGCATCGGCGCTGCCATCGGCGCACTCATCAACGGCTCAAGCGGCGCTAAGCTCGGTGCTGCCATCGGTGCTGGTGTAGGCGTTGCTGGAGGCACAACGGCTGGCGTGCTCATCGGCAGAAAGATGGACAAGGCCAAGAAGGAAGCAGAAGCCATCGCCAACGCACAGGTTGCCGATGCAGTCGATCAGAACGGCTACCAGGCCGTAAAGGTCACCTTCGAGAGCGGCATCCTCTTCCAGAGCGGCAAGTCCGTGCTCAGCGCTGCAGCACAAAGCTCGCTCAACAAGTTTGCCACCGACGTCCTCGCTGCCAACCCCGACATGAACGTAGGCATCGTGGGCTACACCGACAACGACCCCTGGAAGGGCAAGACAGCCGAACAGAGCGTTGCCGCCAACCAGAAGCTCTCCGAACAGCGTGCACAGGCCGTCAGCAACTTCCTCCAGAAGCATGGCGCAGCTGCCAATCAGATTCAGGAGGTCGTAGGTCTGGGCGAAAGCAACCCCGTAGCCGACAACGCCACAGCAGCTGGCAAGCAGCAGAACCGCCGCGTAGAGGTCTATCTCTATGCCAGCGACGCCATGATTGAAGCTGCCAAGCAAGGTACTCTGCAGTAATCGACTCAGCCCCCTCCCCCAGCCCTTCCCTCCCAAGAGGAAAGGCTTCGGGGGCTTAACGCCCCTCTCCCGGAAACAGACGGAAGTGGGGCTGACGTTTTTCCGCACTGACAAAATGCAAGCAAAACAGGCATTCCGCTTACACACGACATTTCGAAGAACCTTCAAGAATCGCTTAAAACGGCTCCTGTGGCACTTTTCCACCCTCAGACAAAAATATGGGCTTAAATCGAAAGCCATTTCGCAACGACTTAACAGACAACCCATTACCGGGCACCACACACGATTCTTCATTTGACTCAAAGTGTCAAATTGCAACACAGAGATAGCAGAACAAGGTGATTTTCCACGTTTTTTGCACACTTTTTGACAGAGAAGAAATCCAAAGACAGCACAGGAAGTTTCCAAACACACAGTGTCAAGTCGGCCTACAACCCACGTCGAATCGGCCGACAACCTACGCCGCATCAGCCGACAACCCACTAAACAGCCCCTTTCACGGCACATTCCGAAGTGTGCAAAAACTGACGATATGACAAGCAAAAACACACTTCCGCTTGACAAATGACAAACAAAGTTCACAATGAACATACTCAGGAAAATACAGAAACTGCTGCGATGGACGGTCATCCTCTTCTTCAGTAGCACCATCCTCGCCGTCGTCATTTACAAATGGTGCCCCGTTTACGTCACGCCGCTCATGGTGATACGTTGCGCCCAGCAAGTGCATCATGGCGAAAAGCTGCGGCTGAAGCACCATTGGGTGCCGCTCGACTCGATGAGCATCTACTTGCCCGTTGCGGTGATGGCAAGCGAGGACCAGCGGTTCCTCGACCACGACGGTTTCGACTTCATCGAGATTGACAAGGCGCTGGAGGAGCGGCGCGCTGGCAAACGATACCGAGGCGGCAGCACTATCAGCCAACAGACGGCCAAGAATGTCTTCCTTTGGCCGCAGGCAAGCTGGGTGAGAAAGGGTCTCGAAGCGTACTTCACCGTGCTTATCGAACTCCTTTGGGGCAAGCAGCGCATCATGGAGGTCTATCTCAACTCCATCGAGATGGGCGACGGCATCTACGGCGCGGAAGCTGTGGGACAACAGCACTTCGGACGAAAAGCTCTTTCGCTCACCCGAACAAACTGTGCCCTGATTGCCGCCACGTTGCCCAATCCGCTGAAGTTCAGCAGCAAAGACCCTTCTTCCTACGTGCTGAAGCGGCAGACGGCAATCATGGCGCAGATGCGACACATCCCCGTCGCCTTCGGCGAAGGGAAAAGTGAGGCCTCTCCCCCATCGCCTTCGGCGAAGTGAAAAGTGAAGAGTGAAGAGTGAAGAATTTGCTACCGCCTTGTAAATAGCTAAATTATAAAATTGTAAATTAAATAGCCTCTCCCCAGCCCTCTCCCGTGGGAGAGGGGGAAGCCTCCCCTCGGGGAGGTTTGGAAGGGGTCTGTAAGGTTTGGAAGGGGTCTGTTCTCTTGCTCCTTGCCCCTTGAAAGTGTAAGTGAAGAGTGAAGCTGCCTTAGACGCTTACTGCGCCTTTGATGGCTGGATATGGGTCGTAGTCCTCGAGGGTGAAGTCTTCGTACTGGAACTTGAAGATGTCCTTCACGTCGGGGTTGATGCGCATTCGTGGCAGCTTGCGCGGTGTGCGCGTGAGTTGCAGGCGAACCTGTTCGAGGTGGTTGAGGTAGATGTGCGTGTCGCCGGTGGTGTGGATGAAGTCGCCCGGCTGGAGTCTGCAAACCTGTGCCATCATCATACAAAGCAGGGCGTAGGAGGCGATGTTGAAGGGTACGCCGAGGAAGCAGTCGGCACTCCGCTGATAGAGTTGCAGGGAGAGCTTGCCAGCCTCCCCCGACCCCTCCAAAGGAGGGGAGACATAGAACTGGAAGAAGGCATGACAGGGCGGCAGGTTCATGTTCGGCAAGTCGGCGACGTTCCATGCTGAGACGATGATGCGTCGGCTGTCGGGGTTGTGCTTGATGGCTTCGACGGCTTCTTGTATCTGGTCGATGAACCCGCCATTGTAGTCGGGCCATGAGCGCCACTGATAGCCGTAGATGTGTCCGAGGTCGCCCGTTTCGGGGTCGGCCCACTCGTTCCAGATGCGCACGCCCCGTTCTTGCAGCCACTTGGCATTGGTGTTGCCATCGAGGAACCAAAGCAGCTCGTAGATGATGCTCTTGAGGTGTACTTTCTTTGTTGTGAGCAAGGGAAAGCCTTCGCTCAAAGGGAAGCGCATCTGATGACCGAAGATGCTGAGGGTGCCTGTGCCTGTCCTGTCTTCCTTCTTGATGCCTTCGTCGAGGATTTTCTGCAGTAGGTCTAAGTATTGTTTCATTTCCTGATGTAATCTACAAAGTCGAAGCTTTGGTTGTGTTTCTCGTCGGTTTCATGTCTCTCGAGGGAAGCGACTTCCCATCCATCGCGGTTGAACTCGGGGAAGAAGGCATCGGCTTCTGCCGGTGTGTCGTGTACTTCGGTGAGGCAAAGGCGATGGGCCAGGGGCAAGGCTTCGGCATAGACGCTTGCCCCACCTATTATGTATATGTCTTCGTGGGCAGGGCAACTGGCGAGGGCTTCTGCAAGGGAAGCAAATCTCTCTGCTCCGGGAAAGTCCTGCTCCCTGCGCGAGAGGACGACGTTGCGACGATTGGGCAACGCTCCACCCGGCAGGCTTTCGAAGGTCTTGCGCCCCATGATGACGGTATGGCCCGTGGTGAGTGCCTTGAAGCGACGCAGGTCGGCAGGCAGCCAGTAGAGGAGCTTGCCTTTCAGCCCGATGGCGTTGTTCTCGGCAATGGCGGCAATGATGCTAATCATTGAAGTAATTTACTATTTGACTATTTACGATTTACGATTTAATTAATGTACAATTTAACAATGTACAATGTACAATTGATGTACAATTTAGTAATTTAACCATTTACATCCCCTTCTCCTTTAGAAGAGGGCTGGGGAGAAGCTTTTCTCCCTCTCCCACGGGAGAGGGCTGGGGAGAGGCTCCTTTTCACTTCGCCGAAGGCGACACTCTTCACTCTTCAGAGTTTCTTCATTTCTTTCAGGAAGTCGCTGATGCGCTCCAGATAGTTGTAGCTGCCTGTGCCGGGCGAGGCGGTTCGCTGGAAGCAATGGTTGCGTTTGGCAAGGATGTGGAGTTCGCTCTGGATGCCCATGGCACGCATCTTCTCCCATGTCTTGACGGAGTTCATGGCTGCCCAGCCGTCCTCGTCGCCGTGGACGAAGAGCATCGGGACGGTCTTCAGGTCGAAGTTCAGCTCGGGAACGAGTACGGCGCTGTCGTCTGTTCCGCTCGATGTGTTGTTCTTCTCTGCGCCATCGGTCAAGGCATAGGCGGGATAGATGCCGATGCCCCATTGCACGTTGCACGGCTGCTTGTCGAGGTCGTCGATGGGAAGGTAAGCCTGCTGCACAGACGAGGTGACACCCATGAGGGTGAGATGGCCGCCAGCGCTGCTTCCCATGATGCCGATGTTGTTGGGGTCGAGACCGTATTCGGCGGCTTTGCTCTTGACGAGACGAATGGCGCGCTGCAGGTCTTGCCAAGCCGAGATGTGCTTCTTCAAACCCGTCTCTGCGGCGGGTCGAGGCGTGCGATAGCGCATCGTGACGACTGCCATGCCGAGGCTGTTGAGGTAACGACGAGCGGGAGCCACTTCGAAGCCGTCCGGACCGTTGCCCATATAGCTACCTCCCGAATAGATAATCTGTATGGCTTTGGTCTTGAGGTTAGCAGGAATGTGCCATTCGATGTAGGGCGTACCTTGATTCTCCTGCACATAGGGCATCTTGCCGTCGGGCCAGATGTTCTCCTTGACGTATTTGGCGCGGTCGTTGTCGTTGGAGAAACGCTTCATGATGTCTTCTTCGGGAGCAAGAGGACCAAGCAGTCCCATTTGCGTCAAGAACTCAACGGCTCGCTCCAATCCGAAGGCTCCGTGGCCTTTTCCCGGATAGAGATGCAGCTCGGCATTGATTTTGCGCTTGCGAAGCTCGCGGAACACCATGGTCGAAGCATTGGGGCTGTAGGGGTCGTTGCCACCATGATGGAGGCTCATGGGGCAGGTCTTCTCGTCGAAGTGGAAGATGGTGTCGAGCTTGACATCGGGACCATAGCCGAGGCGTACGTTGGGTGTGCCGCCTTCGCTGTCGCTGAGGGCGTAAGCGGGGGCGTTGACGATGGCGAAGTTAACGTGGCAAGGCACTTCGTCGAGCGCATCGACAGGGGCGTAGGCGGGGGTCATGGAGCTTGTGGCAAGCAGCAGGGCCAAGTGCGAACCGGCAGACATGCTGATGGTTCCTATCTTCTCGGGGTCGAAGCCGCGCTTCTTTGCCTCGTTACGAACCATGCGGACGGCTCGCTGGCCGTCTTCCCAAGCGGTCTTGTAGATGGGCAGTCCTTCGGGACGTGGCGTGCGATAGACGAAGTTGACGCATTGGAAACCGAGTTCCGTAAAGCGCTTCGTCCAAAGGGAGATGAGGTTGTTGTCGCAAGTGTTGTAGTAGCCTCCGCCCGAGATGAGTATCATGCAGCCGCCATTGGGAGCAGCGGGCGAGTCCATCCACTCCAGATAAGGCATTCGCGCCTTGTCGGGGTTGAAGCCTTCGGCGTTGACTTCGGCCGTCATGGCCGCTATCTGCTGAGGCTGATTGTCGGGCATCTTGCCTTTCGGCCAGATGGAGATGTGCTTTCCTGCCTGAACACCAAGAAATGCAGAGAATAAGAGAATAAGAAAAAGAGAGAGTTTCTTCATAATTTATATCTTGAATTTATTAATTTTGAAGTTCGTGCATTCGCGCAATGTACTTCCCGATGATGTCGAACTCGATGTTGACGACGGTTCCCTCCTTGATGGCATGGAAGTTGGTGTGGTCGAAGGTATAGGGGATGATGCAGACTTGGAAGGTGTCTTCTGTAGGACGGCAAACGGTGAGGCTGACCCCGTTGACGGTGACGCTACCCTTATCGACCGTGAAATAGCCGTGCTTGATCATCTCCTTCGTACTCTCGTACTTGAAGGTATATTGGTGGCTTCCCTGCTGGTCCTCAACGGCGATGCAGACGGCCGTCTGGTCAACGTGTCCCTGCACGATGTGTCCGTCCAAGCGGCCGTTCATCAGCATCGAACGCTCCACGTTCACTTCGTCGCCCACTCGGAGCAACCCAAGATTGCTGCGTTCCAAGGTCTCGCGCATGGCTGTTACCGTGTAGGTGGATTGACCATCGGCCTTTGGACATTGGCCATAATCCTTCGCCGCAACAGAGCTTTCAGTCGTGGCCGAGTGGTCAATGGCAACGACGGTCAGGCAAACGCCGTTATGGGCGATGCTTTGGTCGATGCTGAGTTCCTCTACGAAAGGGCAAGTCAAAGTCAGATGGACGTTGTCCTGGTCGTGTTCTATGGCGACGACCCGCGCCATGCTTTCAATGATTCCGGAAAACATTGTGTATGATGCTAAATGGATTAATTCAAGATTCAAAGTCGTTTCACGCTGCAAAGATACAAAATAAAAGTGAAAGATGGAGTGTATAGGCAGAAAAAAATGCAGAACACCCTTCGCGGAGCCACATCGGTTCGGCTTGCGTGTTTGTCAAAATCTTTCGCAATACGAGGCTCTCTGACGGCATCTTTTTCGTTCTGTGGCACTTTGGCCCACCGAAGTCAAGAAATGGGCTTAAATCGAATGACTGCTGAAAGTCAATGTGTTAGAAAGGGGCGTTTTGTTGGGTGGAGTTAAGAAAGTGTAGGGTCGGCACACATTGCCGACAAACGGAACAAAGAATGAAGGGGAAAACTGAAAATTGAGAAGTGAAACTTAACGTAGAGAAAAAAGCGATACTCCGTGGAGAGTTGGCCAACTTAACGTGGAGTGTTGAACGACGAGGCACGGAGAGTCGCCTCATACGGCATGTTGAGCGGGGAAATGTTGTAAAGGTTTTTCCGTTGAATCGCTTACATTTAGCAGACCCTCCTCCAAAACCTTCCCTCTCTATGGGGAAGGGCTTTCTCCTCCTTTATGGGGGAGTTAGAGGGGATCTGGGAGTTTGAGGTGGTCTTGGAGTTAGAGGGGGCTTTTTCTCCCCTTCCTTTAAGGGAAGGATTAGGGCGTCGCCAAATGGTCAATGGTAAATGCAGCCTCTCCAAAACCCTCCCCTAAAGGGAAGGGCTTGAAGGGAGGGAAACAAATGGTAAATGGTAAATGATTAAATGGTAAATGAGAGATGGTCAATGGTCAATGATTCTTAGCGTCTTCTCTTCCTTGTCGTAGGTGATGCCTTCGCCTTGCAGGAAACGGCCCAACGTACCGCTCTGCGTGAGCGATGCCGTCGTGCCGGTAGAGATTTCCCCGTCTTGTACTATCCACAGCGCGTCGCTCAGCTGGATGGCCATCTCCACGTCGTGCAAGCTCAGGAAGATGGTCTTGTTCGTCTCGTGAGCAAGCCGGAGCAACAGCCGAAGCGTGCTGACCTTGGCGTGAAAGTCGAGGAAGGCGGTCGGTTCGTCGAGCAGGATGATGGGTGTTTGCTGAGCTAATGCCTTGGCAAGCAATGCCTTCTGTCGTTCTCCGTCGCTCAACGTATCGACGGTACGCTGTGCCAGATGGGCGATTCCCACCATCCCGATGGCTTCGGCAACGATGGCTCTGTCCTCTTTGTCCAGTCGGCCGAAGAAGCCCGTATAGGGGGAACGTCCCATTCCAACGAGGTCTTCCACCTTCATGTACGGCACTTCCACGCGCTCTGTCAGCACCACGGACACGGCTTTGCTGCGCTCTGCGGGTGAAAGCGAATGGAGGTTGCGGCCGTCAATCAGCACCTTCCCGGCAAGAGGAGGCTGGAAGCCCGCCAAGGTGCGAAGGAGGGTGCTCTTGCCAGCACCGTTGGCACCGAGCAGACTGACCATCTGCCCAGCGGCAAGAGTCTGGCTGATGTCGGTGAGGACGGCTTTCTCGCCGTATCCGACTGTAAGGTGCTGGAGTTCAATCATTCAACTTCGGGACAATACTTGTAACCAAGCTTGCGGTAGCTCTGCTTCATGCTCTCGAGCCGACCGAGGAAAGCTTCGTAGTTCTTGTCTTGTGGTTGCAGCCATTGCACCTCGCTCATAGCGGCAAGTCGGGGCAGCAGCATGTATTCCACATGGTCGGGGCTGAGCATGTACTCCGTCCAGAGATTGCATTGCACGCCCATGATGTACTTGGCTTCCTCTTCGGTCAGCCCTTCGGGAACCGGTTCCATGCTATAGACCTTGCTCACAGGAACGTATCCGCCGATGCCGAGGGGCTGAGCGGCATGCGTCTTGAGCTGGTAGTAGTCGAAGTAGCAATGGGAGGTGGGAGTCATAACGACATGGTGATGCAGCTTGGCAGCAGCCGTTCCGCCTTCGTAGCCGCGCCAGCTCATGACGGCCGCCTTCTCGCTCAGACCGCCTTCGAGCGTCTCGTCCCAACCTATTATCTGTCGGCCGCGAAGCGAAAGGAATGCTTCCATCTCCTTGTTGATGTAGGTCTGCAATCCTGCTTCTTCCTTCAGCCCAAGTTCCTTCATTTTGGCTTGACACTTAGGACAATTCTTCCACCGAACACGCGGACTTTCGTCGCCTCCAATGTGTATCAGCTCGCCGGGGAACACAGAGCAAAGCTCGTCATACACTACTTTGAGGAACTCCAGCGTCTTGGGATTGCCGGCACAGAGCACGTCGTCGGCTACTCCCCAAACGCCCCAAACCTCATAGGGACCGCCTGTGCAACCCATATCGGGATAGACGCTGAGGGCTGCTATCATGTGGCCGGGAAGGTCTATCTCGGGTACAATGGTGATGTAGCGTTCTGCGGCGTATCGCACCACTTCGCGCATCTCTTCCTGCGTATAGTAGCCCGTTTCGGGAGTGTCGTCGAAGATGGTGACAGCAGGGTCGTGAAGGCCGACGTTCTTGCCGATGATGGTATGCGGACGGATGCTTGCTTTTTCCGTCAGCAGAGGAAGGGCTTTTACTTCGAAACGCCAGCCTTGGTCGTCGGTCAAGTGCCAATGGAAGCGATTGACGCCATGCAAGGCAAGGATGTCGATGAACGTCTTGATGAAGCTGACGGGGAAGAAGTGGCGGGCACAATCAAGCTCTGTGCCACGATAGCTGAAACGCGGTTCTGCGCTGATGGTAGCGCAGGGCAGATGCACCTCGCCCTGCTCGTTCATCACGCTCTTGCGAAGCGTCTGTATGCCGTAGAACACACCGCTTTCGCTTGCACCCTGAATGGTAATGCCCTTCGGGGCTACGATGATGGTGTAGGCATCGGGATTGTCGCTCTTCAAGCCGAGTGTCAGGTTGATGTCGGCACCTTTCTTGTCGGAAGGCTTGACGGCGAGGCGAAGGTACTCGGCAGCGAACTCGGCGTTGCGTCGCATCTTGGCATTGTCGGCTGGATAGGCTACGGTCATGCCTTCGTTGAGGGTGAAGTACTTGCCGCTCTTGTCGATACTGATTTGCTGAGGCATCGGAACGACTTGATAGTCAATCTCGGCCGCTGCATTAAGGCAAAAAGCGGCAGAGAGAAGGAAGGAAAATAGATGTTTCATCATTGTAGTATTTTAGTTTTTGTTGTTTTTCAGTATGACATGCATGACGACAGGCGCTCCGATGAGTGGAGTGATGACGCTGATGGGTATGATGCTTCCGTCACGAGGCAGGGTGCTGAGCAGGTTGCAGGCTAAAGCCAAGTTGGCTCCGATGAGCATCGTGGCGGGCATGAGGGTGCGATGCCAAGCTGTTCCGAGTGCCAGTCGGGCGAGATGCGGCACAGCAAGTCCGATGAACGAAACGGGGCCGCAGAAGGCGGTCGTAGTGGCTGTGAGCAGTCCGGTGACGAGCAGCAGCATCTGTCGGACGCGTCCTATTCTTATCCCGAGATTCTCGGCATAGCGGTCGCCGAGCAGAAGCGCGTCGAGCGGCTTGATGAGCAGGAGGGAAAGGAGCAATCCGAAGCACGAAAGCGCACAAAAGATGGGCAGTCTCTCTATGCCAACCGAAGCAAAGTTGCCCATTCCCCATATCACGAAGCTGAAGACTCCTTGTTCCGTGGCCGAGTAGTTGAGCAGCTGAATGATGCTTCCCGTCACGTAACTGATGATGACACCCGTGATGAGTAGCATTATCTGGCTTCTGAGCAGCTTGCTTAGGACCATCAGCAAGGCCATGATGCCCAAGGCTCCAGCCATGGCTGCCGAGATGACAAGCAAGTGGCCTCCGACAGAGAGATTGCCGATGGAAACCGTTCCTCCAAGCAGCAGAAGCACGATGGCTACGCCAAGATTGGCTCCGGAATCGATGCCAAGGATAGAAGGCCCAGCCAGCGGATTGCGGAACGCCGTTTGAAGCAAGAGGCCACAAGTGCCCAAAGCGGTTCCCGTCAGCAAGGCCGTAAGCATCTGCGGCACACGTCCCTGAAGCACGATAACGCTCCATGCTGGATGGCCCTCCACTTCTTTTCCGCAGAGGATGTGCCAGACATCTTCGACGGGAATATCAAGCGACCCCCAAAGCACATTAGCTATGGCAAGCAACACCAAAGCCAAACTAAGCAAAATGAGCCTTTTCAACTTTCAACTTTCAATTTTCAATTTTCAACTTTCAGCCTCTTCCCATCCCTCCCCTAAAGGGAAGGGGGTAAGTCTCTCCCTTTAGGGGGAGATTTAGAGGAGGCCTTTAATTTTCAATTTTCAACTTTCAACTTTCAACTTTTTAATTTTTCACCTTTTCACCTTTAATTAGTGAGTGGCTTGAAATAGCTGTAGCTTGCCTCTATGCCAAGTTCGGGATGGAAGATGGCGATGAGGTTTTCAAGCAGACGTTCCGGGTGGAAGGGTGTCTCTTCGTAGATAAGCGTGACCGACGTATCGCACCACCATATCGGAGCCTTAATGCCGGAAAGGAGCGGAGTGTCGGAAATCATCTGCTGACGGCTGAGGTTGCCGTGATGCTTGATAAGCCAGAAGTCGGCATTGATGGCTTTGTCAACCACCTTTTCTGTGCTTAGAGGGATGCTGCCATTGCCTTTGAGGTGGGCGAAGAGGTACTCTGCTCCTGCATCGGCATAGAGCTTCGACGAGGAGCTTCCCGCAGCGGGCAAGGTCCATTGGCCGCTCCAGGGCATCTCGGACAAGAGGCGGGGCCTTGTCGTCGTTTTGCGAGCCACAGCACATAGCTCTTGATAGCGGCTCTCGACCGTGCTGAAGATGCTGTCTGCCTCCTCAGCTTTTCCAAGAAGTCGGCCGTAGAAACGAATCCATTCGGCACGTCCAAGCGGCGTGTTCTCCATGTAGTCGGCACACCAAATGATGGGTATGCCCAGCGTTTCCACACGGCCCAGTCCGCCGCTGTTCTCGAAGGGACTGGGAAGCAGGGCATCGGGATTCAAGTCGATAATCTGCTCCAAGCTTGGCTGAACGCTGTTGCCTAAGTTCGCAATACGGCCGTCAGCCACGGCTTCCCTGAATTCCTGTTGGTTGCAGAACTGCAGGTCGCAAATGCCGCCTACTGCACTGTCTGCCTTCAACTCGTGGAGCAAGGCAAGATGAACGCTGCTGAAAATACCTGCATTACGCAGAGGAACATGGACGACAGTACCTGCTTGCTTTGGGGGAAACGAGCCGGAAGAGGACTCAACCAGACAGTATTTGCCCAAAGCATGCAGCGTGTCCCAAGGATTCCGCAATGTCACTTCCGTACGATCGGAGAAGGTGACAATCGTCAAGTTGCGGGCATAGTGCAGTCGAAGCGTGTCGCCTTTCTCTGCAAGGCTACCTGTCCTTGCCCCATTGCACGAGAGCATGAGGAGAGAAAGGACGATATAAATATAGATAATGTAGCGTTTGTGCATAAGAAAAGACTCTCAGCATCAGAGCCACCCTTCCTGCTTGTACCAGCGAATGCTTGCTTCGACGCCTCGTTCAAGATCCCATTGGGGATCATAGCCGAAGTCTGCGATGGCTGGTTCGATGTCGCATTGCCAGTTGCGCTGAGAGAGGATTTTGTACTTATCGTCGTTAAAGAGACTCATCTTGCCAGTCACGAGGCTTATCTTGCCACTTATCCAGCAAAAGGCACGTACAAACCAAAGCGGCAACTTCAAGTGGAGAACCCAAGGATTGCCAAGGTTCTTTTGCACGAGGTCGCTGTAGCATCGGCTGTTGTAGATGTGCCCGTCGCTTAGGAAGTAGGCTTTGCCCTCTGTCTTAGGCTCTACCATACTCTTGAAGACCGCTTGCACCACGTCAAGGACATATACGAAGGTAATCTCTTGTGGCGTAAACCCTACAGCCACATCAACGTGCTGCTTGATGCTTTTTGCCATAAGGTAGTAGTCGCGTTCGCGAGGTCCATAGACGCCTGTCGGACGAAGAATGGTATAGGGGAAGTCGTGCTGTTCCTGCAAATAGTGTTCGGCAGCAAGCTTGCTCTTTCCGTAAGCCGTGTTGGGTTGGGGGTGGTCGGAAAGGAGAATGGGTGAATATATCCAAGGATTGTCGGCAGTAGGTTTACGGACAGGTTTTTCGCGTATGGCTCCAAAGATGCCGAAGCTGCTCAGGAAGACGAAGCGTTGGGGCACCATGTCTGTCTCGCGAAGAGCAGAGATGAAGTTCTTCGTTCCTTCTGTATTGGTGCGATAGAAGTCCTGGAGATGCAAGCATTTCGTCGCTCCGGCAGCATGAATGACGTAATCCCATCCTTTGCCACCCAACTTCTCTTTGTAGTCAAGAAGCTGTGAACGCAGTTTCTCGGGGTTCTGCATGTCAAGTTGTGCGAACTGAATGCGTTTATCCTGAAGGTATCGACGGCTGCTAGTGCCTCTGATGCCTGCCCAGACATCATAGCCTTGCTTCAGTCCTTCTTCAACGATAAAGCTGCCAATGAAACCGCTGGAGCCTGTTACTAAAATTGTTTTGTTCATAGGTTTATGGAATCCAATCCTCCGATGCGGGAGGATTTATTTGTTGTTAAGTATTTCGTCGATATAGTATAATAGTTGCTTCGACTTGTCGGGCGATTGCAATATGTCGCGAAGACTGGTGAGGAGACCTGTGATTTCGGGACTGGGAGCAAGGGGCAAAGGACTCTCTTTGGGGGCATGGGGCGAGGGACTCTCTTTGGGGGCATGGGGCGAGGGGCAAGGGGCAGGAAGATTGTTGGTGTGTGTTTGGTGTTCTCCGGCTTCTTGCTCCTCTTCTTTCTCTCCTTTTGACAATGCTGGAAAGAGGCTTTCTATGAAGCCTTGGAAGCGGTCGTCGCGAAGAAGGATGGTGTCGTCGCCGCCATCGAGCACACCCTCCATCATGGAGCGCTTGAAGCGCAAGCGGTCTATCATGCTTTCTTCGATGGAGTCTTTCGAAACGAGGTTAAGCACCTGTACGGGCATATCCTGTCCGATGCGATAGACGCGGCCGATGCGTTGTTCCAAGATGGCCGGATTCCAAGGAAGGTCGAGGTTGATGAGAATGCTTGCCGTCTGCAGGTTGAGACCTGTGGAACCCGTATCGGTGGAAAGGAAGATGCGGCAGTCGCTTTCGTCCCAGAATCGCTCTATGAGTTCGTTTCGCTTTGTCTGCGGCACGTTGCCGTGCAGGTATTCATATCGGATGCCTCTTTCATCGAGTTCCATTGCCACCAGTCGGGCCATTCGCTCCCATTCGCTGAACACGACTATCTTTGCCGTGCTGCCCGCCAAGGCATCTTCCAGGATGCTCATCGCCTCTGCCACCTTCACGTCGTGCCTGTTCTCTTTGTCCTGGTCGATGATGAAAGTGCTGTCGGCAAGCATGCGCATCTGTCCGAACATGAGCAGCAGCCGACGGCGTTCTTCTTCGCTCAGACTGTGGGTGCGCGACCATTTGCTCACCAGCCTTGCCACAGCGCTTCGCAATTCTTCGTGCCGACTGGTTTGTTCTGCTGTCATGGGGACGAGCAGGAACTGGTCGGTACGCTTGGGCAATTGCAGTTGTACGCTTTGTTTTGTACGGCGGATGAGGGTATCCTTCAGTCGTTCTCCGATGTCGTTCAAGTTCTTATATCCTACCGCCTTGCCTGTTTCGGGGTCTGTGACGATGTGGTCGTAACGGAACCGATAGAGAGGGGCGAGCAGATAAGGGTCGGCAAGTTGTACGATGGAACAAAGTTCGTCGAGATTGTTCTCGAGCGGAGTGCCGGAAAGAAGTACGCTGTAGTGCGCGTCGATGCGGCGTACTGCCCATGCTGGACGCGTGTTCCAGTTCTTCAGCCGCTGCACTTCGTCCATGATGAGCAAGTCTGTGGAAAGGCGGTTGAGCGACTTCATGTCGTTGGCAAGCGACTGATAGGACACTATCTTGTACGGGGCTGCAGAGGCTTGATAGAGTTCCAATCGCCTTGAAGCATATCCCTCGACGAGGAGGACGGGCTGCTCCGTAAAACGTTCTATCTCCCGCTTCCATTGGTACTTGAGCGACGAAGGGCATACGATGAGCACACTTTCGGCCATCTTCTCCCGCAGATAAATCTCTGCACAGCAGATAGCTTGCACCGTTTTTCCCAGTCCCATCTCGTCGGCTATGATGGCCTTGCCTGCTTTGACTGCAAAGCGGACGCCTTCCTTTTGATAGGGGTACAAAGTGGTGGTGAGCAGGGCGTCGAGCACCTCGTCTGTATATACGCTATCGACGAGCGAGGCTCTTTGCAGGCGTTCGCGTTGGCTGATGATGAGTTCGAGCGCATCGGGATAGCAACGGAACGAGGGGGCTATGCTTCGTGCCTTCTCCAAGAAGGTGTCGAAGCGGGCATACGAATCGGGGCGGAGAACGGAAGCGCGGTCGAAGTACTCTGTCGCCAAGGCCGCAAACTCTTTCCGATGGTCTTCGCCGATGCGGATGCGGATGCACCTTTCGCCATGATAGTCTATATAGACAGAAGTGTAGTCGGGTTCGTCGCGGCAGACTTCCTTGTTCTCTGCTTGCAGCCACAGCTTCACGCCCTCCACGTGCTTGCAGGTGCCGAGGCCTGACGTGCGGAAATCGGGACACGAGCAGTAGTTCCAAGGGCTGTAGGCACCGCGGTAGATGACTTTGTACTGGCTGCGCGACTTCGGGTTGCGCACCTGGTATTCTCCGGGATCGAACAGAGCGCCCAGCTCGCTGATGATGAAGTGCTCGTGCTGAGCCTGCTGCCTCCTCAATGCCACCTGCCACTCCTCAAGCCCCATATCGGCGGGCTTCACCGCATTGCTCAGCTTGCGCTGGCCGTCTCGCTGGCTGTCGGATTTCGCTCCTGTATAGTGGTTTCTCTCCATCTGATTCTCGTTCTGCGACTGCAAAGATATAACATAATTTTATAAAAAACGCTATTTTCTCCAATTAATTCTTCTTTTGAGACCTTTATTCTTTAATTTTTCCTTACCTTTGTAGCAGAATTGCGAAACATTCTTACATAAACCATCAACTTTCAATTTTCAATTCTCAACTCTCAACTTTCAATTCTCAACTTTCAATTCTCAACTTTCAATTTTCAATTCTCAACTTTCAATTTTCAACTTTCAATTTTTATGATTGACTTGAACAAAATAGCCATTATTGCAGGCGAGCACAATGTGACGTACAGCGAACTGTTGCAAAGAGTGGCACAATATGCCAAGAAGACGCCAAAGGGCAAGCAGACGAAGACGCTCATCTTCAGCGAGAATCGTGAAGGCTGGGCGTACAGCTTCTTTTCCGTTTGGCAGAACGAAGGCATCGCTGTTCCTGTAGATGCTTCGAGCACGGCAAGCGACGTGGCCTACATCATCAACGACTGCAAGCCCGATGCCGTTTGGGTGTCGAGGGAACGGGAAGCTGTGCTGAGGGAAGCATTAGCCCCTAACCACTCACCTCTAACCACTTATATCATCGACGATTACGAATCCCTGCCGCTTGCCGACGAGCATCCCACTTCCATCCTTCCGTGGAATGCCCTTTCCGAGCCGGACAACACCGACACGGCGCTCATCATCTACACCTCGGGCACTACGGGTTCGCCGAAAGGCGTCATGCTCTCGTATGCTGCCTTGAAGGCCAACGTCCACAGCGTCTCGTACGACGTTCCCATCTATTCCGAGAAGCGTCGCGCCCTTGTCCTGCTGCCGCTCCACCACGTCCTGCCGCTCATGGGGTCGCTCATCGCGCCTCTCTATATGGGTGGCGGCATCGCCATCAGCCCTTCCCTTTCCGGTCCCGACATCATGGACACGCTTCAGCGCGGACAGGTCGGCATCATGATAGGCGTGCCTCGTCTTTGGCAGACGCTCTTTGTCGGCATCAAGAAGAAGATTGACCAGACGGCCGTCGGCCGCATGCTCTTCGCATTGTGCAGCACCTTGAAGTGCAGGACACTCAGTCGCATCGTCTTCAGTTCCGTCAGGAAGAAGATGGGCGGACACATTGACTACCTGGTCAGCGGCGGTGCTGCTTTGGACAGAGAGATAGGCGAAGGGCTTCGCACGCTTGGCCTCGATGTGCTCGAAGGCTATGGCATGACGGAAACCGCTCCCATCATTGCCTTCACGCGCCCCGGCGACTACATCCCCGGCTGCTCGGGACTGCCCCTGCCGGGCGTTGACTGCAAGCTGGTGAATGGCGAGTTGTGCGTGAAGGGACCGAACTTGATGTCGGGCTACTACAATCGGCCCGAAGAGACCAGCGCGGTGATTGACAGCGACGGCTATCTGCATACGGGCGACCTTGCCGAGTTCGATTCGGTAGGCCGCATCACCATTACGGGTCGAACTAAAGAAATAATTGTACTAAGCAATGGCAAGAACGTGCAACCCAGCGAGATAGAGTACAAGCTGGAGAAGTACGACTCGCTGGTCAAGGAAGCGGCAGTGGTGCAGGATGGCGACATGCTTCGGGCCATCATCGTGCCGCAGCCGGCATGGGCTTCTACCATGACCGATGCCGAAACGGCAGCGGCCTTGAAGCGCGACGTGCTGGAACCCTACAACAAGACCGTCTCTGCCTACAAGAAGATAATGAGCGTGCTCGTCTATCGCGGTGAGTTGCCTCGGACGAGGCTCGACAAATTGCAGCGCTACAAGCTCGGAGAAATCCTGAAAGAAGGGAAAGGCGCAAGGGAAAACGAACGTAAACGAGCGGTTGAACCAACCTTCGAGGAGTATCTGTCAATCAAGCACTTCATCGAGACGGAAAAAGGCATTACCGTTCATGCCACCGACCACATCGAGACCGACCTTGCCCTCGACTCGCTCGACAAGATAAGCTTGCAGACTTTCATCGAGAACACCTTCGGCACGTCGGTCGGCGTTGACGCGATGCCCGATTTCGCCAACATCGAAGCTTTGGCTCGCCATGTAGCAGCCCGTAAAGGGGCAAGGAGCAAGGAGCAAGGGGCAAGAGAATACCAACAGCCAGAGCAATACTCCTGCTCCTTGCCCCAAGACCCCCCTCCATCTCCCCCGAGGGGGAGAGTTTCGCGGCAGGAAGCCTCCCCTCGGGGAGGTTTGGAAGGGGTCTGGGGGGAGTTAGAAGGGGGGTCTTGGTCCTTGCCCCTGCCTACAGCCGGCTTCACCTACCGCCTCACATCCCGCATCTTCAAGTTGTTCTTCCGTTGCTACAACAGCTTGAAGATAAAAGGCGCGGAAAACATTCCCGCAAAAGGTGCCTGCATCCTTGCTCCCAACCACCAAAGCTTCATCGACGGGCCGTTGGTGCTCTCCGCCCTGCCGTGGAACAAGCTCGGAGAATACTTTTTCTATGCCACCGAGGAACACGTCCGCGGAAGACGCCGACGCTTGGCAGCCAAGAGCAACGTGATAGTCATGGAACGGGCCGACCTGAAGAACTCCATCTTGAAGCTTGCCAAAGTGCTCAGAGAAGGGCATCGCGTCATCATCTTCCCCGAAGGAGCGCGCACACATGACGGACAGACCGTTCCCTTTAAAAAAACCTTTGCCATCCTCGCCAAAGACCTGGAGGTGCCCGTCGTGCCCGTCTGCATCCGCGGAGCCTACGAAGCTCTGCCAAGAGGCAGTCGGTTCGTCAGCCCGAAGCACATCGAAGTGACTTTCTTGCCTGCCATCAATGGGGCAAGGAGCAAGGAGCAAGGGGCAGGAGAATTGTCCTACGAGGAACTGACCAAACAGACCCAGCATGCCATCGAAGCGCTTTTGGCCCGATAAGAGCGAGCAGGGCAACACGTGGACACACCTCGGAGGAGCCGTCTTTGCGCTTAGTTCCGTTTGGCTCGTATGGTTGGCAGCGGACATCAGCCCGCAGATGACTTTCGGAGTCGTCTGCTTTCTGACAGGCATGCTCTTCATGTTCCTCAGCAGCACGGCCTATCATTGGGTGAGCGACAAAAGGCTGAAGCTGGCTTTGCGCAAGTGCGACCACATCAGCATCTATGTGATGATAGCCTGCTCCTATACGCCCATCCTTGTCGGAGTGGTGGGCGGTTGGCTTGGCTGGCTTGTCTTTGCCATTCAGTGGGCAATGGTGATAGGCGGTGCCCTGTACAAAATCTATGCGATAGGCCGCTGGCCTCGGCTCTCGTTGGCTATCTATCTCGTCATGGGATGGAGCATCGTCCTCATAGCAGAACCCGTTATGAAACTGCTGACGCCCACCACGATACTGCTGCTGCTGACCGAAGGCATAGCCTATTCCGCAGGGACATACTTCTTCGTCCACGACGACCGCCCGCACTATCATGCCATTTGGCACGTCTTTGTCCTCCTTGGCGCCATCGCCCACTGGGGAGCTGTGCTGACCTTGCTTGTGTCTTGAAAAGGCGTTTAGTTTATTCTCCTTGCAGGTTTTGTCCGTTCTCCGTTGAGATTTCGCTAAATCTCCGTGGAGTGTCTGTGGTGTTCTTTGACCACATACCCCCAGCCTGCCGATTTGTGATGTACCGACACCAATGCGACAAATTTCAAGCTTTAAAATTCTTTGAATTTTAATTTCGCGTTTTAAGGCCCGTAGAGCGCTTCTTTTTGCTCGGGGTAGTCCAATATACGTCCGAGGCACTCAAAAGCGAATCTCGGGCAAATTAGAGGGGTTTTAGAGGGGTTGGGGAATTGAGAGTTGAAAGTTGAAAATTGAAAAGCCTCCTCTAAATCTCCCCCTAAAGGGAGAGACTTCAGCCTCCTCTAAATCTCCCCCCTAAAGGGAGAGACTTCAGCCCCCCACTAACTCCCCCTAAAGGGAGAACGGCAAGGCAGACGGACGGTTCACCCTCCTTTGGAGAGGTAGGGGAGGCTTGAAATTGAAAGGTTTACCGCGAATACGGCATCGATTTCTAACAAATCCAACATTACCAACACCACCAACACCACCAACACGCGAAAAAAAGACACAAGCACCTGCTTATATATATATATAATAATTAGCCATACTATACTTAATAATATAAGTATTATATATATGCAATCGCTTGTGTCTCAAAAAAACATGTTGGTTATGTTGGTTATGTTGGTTTTTTTGTAACTTTACACCCGAAAACATAGTTTCAAACACACACATCATGCGAAGAAACTCTCATAACATATTGAGCCACAAGGTGCTGCCATCCTACCCCTGCCATCTTGTTTGCAACATGCGGTAAGAGTGTTTCTGCCCGATTGTGTGGATTTCTTTGTGATTTTCGCCCCTCCTGCTTGCTGTTTTTACCCTCTGAGAAGGGTGTTTTTGTGGTTTTTCCTGCCTTTTTCGCGTTTTCGTCGTGCCAAAACGAAGAAATCCGGTTTGTGGAGATAGATGCTTATTATGCCGAGTTGTGTCGTCAGAATGCCATGTAAGAGCACGAAACACCCGTTTTGCAATGGCTCACCCCCCTAAATAATTTACGATTTTACGATTTACAATTTACTATTTATTTACAATTTTATAATTTAGCTATTTACAAGGCGGTAGCAAATTCTTCGCTCTTCATTCTTAATTCTTCATTTACAAAGGGCGGCGGAGCGTAGTAACTTTGATTTTTCACTTTTCACTTTTCACTCTTCACTTCGCCGAAGGCGACATTCTTCACTTTTCACTTCGCCAAAGGCGACATTTAGGGCGTAGCCTTAATTTTGAATTTTGAATTGTTTATCTTTCGTTTCTTTCGTGCTTTTAGATGTGGTAAAATAATTGCTTCCTGTGTGACTGTGTGATAATTCTCAACTTTCAATTTTGCATTTTGTATGTACATTTCGTGCTTCGTACTTCTCCTTTTTTCGCTTTTCGTTCTTCTTTTTCTCCTTTCATTTTTCAATTTTTCAACTTTCGATTTTCAATTTTCAATAATATGTTGTATCTTTGCAAAAATAATCTGAGAAATATGCATCTGTTGCCTTTGGCTTTCACCCAATGCCTGCTGCTTGCGAGCGGACAGGTGTTCCTGAAACTTGCTCTTGGCAGGATGGCTCCTTTCGGCTGGAACTGGGAGTTCTTCGGCTCGGTGCTGACGAACTGGCAGCTGGCCCTCAGCGGTCTTTTCTGCGGCGCAGGTACGGCCCTCTGGTTCTACATCATCAAGCACTTCCCCTTCAGCATGGCCTATCCTTTGGTGTCGATGAGCTACGCGCTGGGCATGATAGCGGCTATCGTGGTGTTCCACGAAGAGGTGAGTGCGACGCGATGGCTGGGGGTTGTGCTCATCATGGCGGGATGCTATCTGATTGCAAAAAATTGAAAGGGGTCGAAAATTGAGAATTGAAAGTGGAAAGTTGAAAGTGGAAAATTGAAAGTGGAAAAGATAAAACGGGGCTGTCTCATTATCGTTTGTTGTCTGTTGGCGGTTGCTCTTCCGGCACAGACGCTGAGCGAACAGGACATCATCAAGAAGATGGCATCTGCGGCTGAGAAGACAAGAACTGTCCGGGCCGACTTCACGCAAACAAGGTACTCGAAGATGCTCAAGAATGCGCAAACGTGGCAGGGCAAGTTGTTCTGCGAACTGCCCGACAAGCTTCGGTGGGAAGCCCGTAAAGGGGCAAGGAGCAAGGAGCAAGGGGCAAGAGAATACCAACAGCCAGAGCAATACTCCTGCTCCTTGCCCCCTGCCCCCTGCCCCTTAAAAGGGGGGGTCCATACTCCCCCTAAAGGGGGAAGGGTTGGAGGCAAGATAGCACGCATGATTATGAGCTGCGTGTCTGGCAAGTGTCTGACTGACAGCAAGGCTTTCCAAGTATCGGCCAGATGCATCCGTCCTGGCGAATACGTGGCGGAGCTGCTGCCATTGAAGAAAGAGATGAAGCGGATGTATGCCAAACTTGTCCTGCATTTCGATGTCAAAGAAGAGACAGTAAACGAGGTAGAGCTATACGAAAAGAACGGCGACCGCACAGTAATCAAGCTGCATGACATACGCATCAACAACTGATACGCTTCGCGCGAGAGGCATCTGCGTGGTGATTCCGACGTACAACAATGCCGGAACCATCGGCGATGTAGTGAGCCGGACGTGCAGGCAGTGCCGCGACGTGATAGTGGTCTGCGACGGTTGCACGGACGGTACGCCCGACATTCTCCGTGGCATGGAGGGCATCACTCTTGTTGTCCGCGAGAAGAACGGAGGCAAGGGAGCCGCTCTGAAAGACGGTTTCCGCAAAGCGAAAAGCATGGGGTTTGCCTATGCCATTACGCTGGATGCCGACGGACAGCACTTCCCCGAGGACATTCCCGCGTTGCTCCATGCCAACCAGAAGCATCCGGGAGCGCTCGTTGTGGGCGTCCGAGAGAGAGAGGCAAGGAGCAAGGGGCAAGGGGCTGGCAGCAAGTTTGCCAACGCTTTCAGCAACTTCTGGTTTGCCCTGCAGACGTGGCATCGGCTGGAGGACACGCAGTCGGGGTTCCGCCTCTATCCTCTCAGAAAGCTCTGCTGCATTGGGTTGCTCACTTCCCGCTACGAGGCGGAGCTGGAACTGCTCGTCTTTGCGTCGTGGCATGGGGTAGAGTTGGTGTCGGTACCCGTTGGCGTCTATTACCCGAATCCCGAGGAACGTGTGTCGCACTTCCGCCCAGTGAGGGACTTCTCGCGCATCTTTGTCCTGAACACCGTGCTGTGCGTGCTGGCTGTTGTCTATGGTTTGCCGCGAGCCTTGTGGCGCTGGCTGATGACGTTTCTGCGCACGGCCTACTCGCTGCTTTTCTTCCTCCTCGTTGTTGTCTTCATCTGCCCGCCCTACGCTCTGTACTACAGACTGTTTGTGCGAGACGAGGAGCGGCGACGCATGGGCATGCATCGTCTGCTCTGCTTCTTTGCAAGGTTCGTGACGCTTTGGCACGGCATTCCGGGCGTGAGGTTCTCGCTGGGCAACCCCGAAGGCGAGGACTTCGGTAGGCCGGCCATCATCATAGCGAACCACCAGTCGCATCTGGACCTTATGACCATGCTGATGCATACGCCCCGACTGGTCTGTCTGACGAAAGACTGGGTTTGGAACAACCGGCTCTACGGCTACATCATCCGCGGGGCAGAGTTCTATCCCGTCTCGGAGGGCACGGAAAGCCTGATGCCTAAGCTGAGGTCGCTGGTGGAGAGAGGCTACAGCATAGCGGTCTATCCGGAGGGTACGCGCGAGGCCGACTGCAAGATAATGCGCTTCCGGCAGGGAGCTTTCTATCTGGCTCAGCAGCTCGACATCGATGTGCTGCCCATCGTCTCCTACGGTACGGGAAAAGCTTTGCCCAAGAGGGGGAAGTACCTCCGCAAGTGGCCCATCAGGGTGGAGATAGACCGACGCATCAGTCCGCAGGAGTTGCTGACGTTTGGCGAGACGCCGAGGCTGCAGGCGTCGAAGATGAGAAAGTACTTTGAACGAAGATATGCCGAGATGGCGAACCGAATAGAACAAGATGTGTAAGCAACTGCTGATAGTCCTTTCCCTGCTCCTTGCTCCCAGCTCCTTGCTCCTTTACGGGGGCAGGGGGCAGGGGGCAAGGAGCAGGAGTATTGCTCTGGCTGTTGGCATTCTCTTGCCCCTTGCTCCTTGCTCCTTGCCCCTTTACGGGGGCAGGAAGCAGGGCGCTACGGCCGTCATTGTCTGTCCCGGCGGCTCGTACAGCTGGCTCGCCATGAAGACAGAAGGCACGGATGTGGCTCGATGGCTTCAGGCAAACGGCATTTCGGCTTTCGTGCTGAAATACAGGGTGCAAGGCGTCGTTCCGTACATCACGCATTCGCGGCTTGTGTTCCGTGGACACCAGTACCCCGACATGATGAACGACCTCAATCAAGCCATCCGCCATGTTCGCGAACATGCCGATGAGTACGGCATCGACCCGGAACGTATAGGCGTGATGGGCTTCTCGGCAGGCGGACATCTGGCTCTCTGTGGAGCTTCCCTCATCGGGGAGAGGTTGGAGGGGGACTGCCCTTCTTTCATCGCTGCCATCTATCCCGTGGTGAGCATGTCGCATCCATGCAGCCACAAGCGTTCGCGTCGCGCCTTGCTGGGAGAATACAGGAAGTATAGCCGGAAGATGCGCGACTCGCTTTCAGTAGAAAGACACATCCCGAAGGACTGTCCGCCCGTCTTCCTCGTCAACTGCAAAGACGACAAGACCGTGAACTACCAGAACTCCGTGCTTCTCGACTCGGCTCTTACCGCTCAGGGCATCAGCCATCGCTACATACAATACCAGACAGGCGGCCACGGCTTCGGAGTCTCCGAGACAAAGGGAACTGCGGAGTGCAGGGCTTGGAAGGAGGAGTTCCTGAGCTGGCTGAAAGACACATTCGGGGAACAAGAACAATAACGAAGAACGATAAAACAAGATGGTGCTGAAGATGTTCGACTTTTTCCGCCGTCACGCTTTCATCCGCTGGGCTTCGCTCATTGGCGTGACGATGATGATGCTGGCTTCTGTCATGCGTCTCTCCTACAAGGAAGACATTCTCGACTTCCTGCCGCTCGACGAGACAGACAGGCAGCGGATGGCTATCTACGAGGACATCTCGGGCATGAACCGCCTCTTCGTCATCTTCGAGAACGTGGGTGGCGCAGAAGCGACGATAGAGATGGTGGAGCGGTTTGCAGAAATGGTGGAGGAAACCGATACGGCAGGGCTTTGCCAAAGCATGCGTACAAGTTTCGACTCCGAAAGCATCTCGGAGGCAATGGACTTCATCGTAGCGAAGGCTCCGCTCCTGCTCACCGCAGCCGACTACAAGCGGATGGACAGTCTGCTCTCTAAGCCCGGATACATCGAAGCGAAGCTCGAAGAGGACCTCAACACCCTGATGTTCCCTTCGGGCGGATGGGCAGAACAGCACATCGGCCGCGACCCGCTCGGCCTCTTCGCTCCCCTTCTGGAAGAGTTCGGGAAGACAGAAGGCAGCTCGCACTTCGAGATGTACGACGGCTACATCTTCACTTCCGACATGCAGCAAGCTATCGTCATGCTCACGTCCCCCTTCGGCAGCAGCGAGACAGCAGGAAACGCCCGTCTGGTCGATTTGCTCGAGCAGAGCATAGAGAAGACAAAAGCCGATTTCCCCGACATGAAGGCACACGTGGCTGGCGGACCGCAGATAGCCGTGACGTCAGCCCGACAAATCATGCGCGACAGCATGCTGGCTCTGTCGCTTTCGGCAGTACTCATCATAGCCTTGCTGCTCTATGCTTTCCGCAGGTTCCGATACATCCTGCTCATCGCCCTCACCGTGCTTTGGGGCTGGCTTTTCGCTCTTGGCGCATTGGCTTTCGTCCACAGCAATGTGTCGATGATAGTGGTAGGCATTTCGAGCATCATCATCGGCATTGCCGTCAACTATCCGCTCCACCTTATCAGTCACCTCCAACACCAGCCCGACATCCGCGAAACGCTGAGCGACATAACAAAACCGCTGCTTGTGGGCAACATCACGACCGTAGCGGCATTCCTCGCCCTCGTTCCACTCAAATCAACTTGCCTGCGCGACCTCGGCCTCTTCGCCTCCTTCCTGCTGATTGGGACGATTCTCTTCGTGCTGATTTGGCTGCCACATAAAGCCTCTCCAGCCTCTCCCCAAACAGCCTCTCCCCAACCCTCTCCCGTGGGAGAGGGAGTTCTCCCCCTCGGGGGAGATAGAGGGGGGTCTTTTCCATTTTCAACTTTCAACTTTCAATTTTCAGCCTCTAAAGTCCTTGTCCTGATAGCTCTGCTGACGCTTGTCTTCGGCTACTTTAGCCTCTCTGTTGAGTTTGACTCCGACTTGTCGAACATCAACTACTTGACCGACGAGCAGAAGTCCGACATGAACAAAGCCTTTGGAGAGGGACGTGGAGAAGCGTCCCTAAAGGGTACCGTCACGCTCTATCTGCTTTCTTCGGGCAGAGACTTCGACGAGGCACTCGTCCTCTCGGAATCGAAGCAAGCAGTCATCGACTCTCTCGAGGAAGCGGGAATGGTGGCGAACCATCGGGGCATCAGTCGTTTCCTGCCCTCGAAGAAGAAACAGCAGGAGCACCTCAAACTTTGGAACGAATGGCTGGAGAGGCATCCGCATCTTCTTTCCGACTTGAAGTCGGCCGCCACGAAACAAGGCTTTGCAGAAGATGCCTTCTCCGACTTCGAGAACATCATCATTTCGGAACACGCCATCGCCTCCTTCTCCGACTTCCAGCCACTGACATCCGAAGTGTTTGCCAACAACATTTCGAGGGCTGCTAAGGGCAAATCCACCATAGCAGAGACGCTGACCATCCGCGAAGATGATGCCAAGAGGGTCAAAGAAGTCTTGCCCGAAGCCTTCGACATCGGTTCCCTCCACTCGTCCCTCGCCGACGCACTTTCCTCCGACTTCAACTATGTCGGTTGGGTCTGCTCCCTTGTGGTCTTCCTGTTCCTCTGGCTCTCCTTCCGAAGCATCAAGCTGGCCGTCATCTCCTTCATCCCGATGGCTGTCAGCTGGATATGGATTCTGGGTATCATGTCGTTGCTCGGCATCAAGTTCAACATCGTCAACATCATTCTGGCCACCTTCATCTTCGGCCAAGGCGACGACTACACCATCTTCATCACCGAAGGCTGCATCTCGGAATATGTGTACGGAAAGCCTGTCCTCGCCTCCTACAAACGAAGCATCATCCTCTCTGCCCTCATCATGTTCATCGGCATCGGCACACTCATCACGAGCCGTCATCCTGCCCTCCATTCGCTCGCAGAAGTCACTATCGTCGGCATGTTCTCTGTCGTACTGATGGCATACATCATCCCGCCTATACTCGTCAGAAAATTGAAAATTGAAAAAGACCCCCTACCCCCCTTTAGGGGGAATATCTCCCTCTCCCCATCGCCTTCGGCGAAGTGAAAAGTGAAAAGTGAAAAGTGAAAAATCAAAGTTACCTACCGCCCTGTAAATAATTAAATTACTAAATAGTACATAAATCGTAAATTGTAAATCGTCAAATCGTAAATTATATAGGATCGTCAAATAGTAAATTAATTAGGATTGTCAACTCGTAAATTTAAAATATAATTAAATACTGAAGTTTCGGAAGTTAAAATGGAAGTTAAAATGGAAGTAAACTCGCTCCGCTCGTGGAAGTAAAAATGGACAATACCATATAGACTGTCAGCATCCAAAGCTATCGTCCAGCACGCAGTGTTTAACCTCCAGCCTGCAAAGCAGGCTTAACTCCCTATTTAACTTCATCTTATAACTCCCGAAACTTAAATTAAATCGTAAATGTGAGATGAAAGAACATATCATAGCACTGCTGACAGAAGCGCTCCCGATGGTCAACATCGAGTCGGACTTCCTTTTCAGCGAACTCGACTCGCTCGGCGTCACCACTATCCTCATGCTCCTCTCCGAAGAATACGGCATCGAGCTGGACGCAAGGGACGCAACACCAAGGAACCTCAAGACTATCGACGCTATCGTCGAAATGGTGAAGTCCAAACTCGCGAACAAATGACCTAAGGCGAAGCCTTAAAATTATGAATTATGAATTATGAATTATGAATTGTGAATTGCCATGGAGCAAGCCATCGAACACTTTGCCCAGCTGACTCCAGACAAGGCGGCAGTCATATCAGCTGACGAGACGCTCTCCTACTCAGCCCTATGGAAACGCATCCGGCTGAGAGCAAAGCGACTGAGAGAGGAAGGCATCGCCGACGGCACTCCCTACGTCTTCGTTGCTACGCAAGATGCCGACTTCATCGTCACCTACATAGCCGTCCATCTTTGCGGAGGAATTAGCGTGCCGCTCGATAGCTCAACCCCCGAAGAACGTCAGCAGCAAATTCGAGAAGAAGTCAGCCCCCCTATAAATGGGAAGAACCCCCTACCCTCCTTTAGGGGAAATAAATGGTTAAATGGTAAATGCTCCGACATCCTCTACACCACCGGCACGACGGGGAAGGCAAAGGGCGTGATGGTATCGAAAAAAGCATGGACTGCCAATGCCGAAAACCTGACAGACAGGCTGGGCTTCACCTCCGACCTCCTCTTCATCATTTGCGGACCGCTTTCTCATCTCGGCAGCCTCTCCAAGATTTATCCCACGCTAATGAACGGCGGCACTTTGTACATCATGGAGAGTCTGAAAGACCTGAACGCCTTCTTCTCCGTCTTCCAACTGCCTTTCCCGAAGTTCGCCACCTTCCTTGTGCCCTCGAGCATCAGGATGCTGCTGCAGGTGGCTTCGAAGGACTTAGCCGCCGTCGCTCCGAAAATCGACTTCATCGAAACGGGAGCCGCAGCCATCACGCAAAGCGACATGCAACGCCTCTGCCAGCTACTCCCCTACTCCCGCCTCTTCAACACATACGCTTCGACCGAAACAGGCATCGTTTGCAGCTATGAGTTCAGCAAGTACGGCTGCGTGCCCGGACTCTTGGGAAAGCCGATGAAGCATTCCTCTGTTCGCATCGACGGAGAAGGAAGAGTGGTCTGTTCGGGCGACACCATCATGTCGGGCTACGTCGGCTCTCCCGAACTGACAGCCCAAATCCTTCGCGGCGGCGAGGTCTTCACTTCCGACCTCGGCTCGCTGGACAATCAGGGAATGCTCCGCCTGCAAGGACGGCAGGACGACGTCATCAACGTGGGCGGCTACAAGGTGAACCCTTTGGAAGTGGAAGAAGCCGTCTGTTCGTCGGGCCTCGTCAGCGAATGTATCTGCCTTCCAGCTCCGCACGTCCTGCTCGGCACGGTTCCCAAGCTGCTCTACGTACCCGGAGAAGGCTTAGAGACGAAGCCCAAAGACATAGCCGACTACCTGCGAGGCCGCATAGAAAGCTACAAGATACCCTTGTTCTACGAGGCTGTCGAAGCAATCCGCCACACCTATAACGGCAAGCCCGACCGCAAAACTTACCGAAAGGATTAGCCGCGCAATCCTACACACTTCAAGTTCTCTTGCAGCTGTGCCGTCGAACTTGCTCCGACGAGTACGCTCGTGACACCTTGCTGCAGAACCCAGCGAAGCGCCATTTCGGCAAGCGTTTCGCCATGCGACGCAGCCTCTGCATTCCAAGCCTTCAGCTGCCCGAGAAGTTCGTCGGTGAGCATGTCGGGACGCAGCGTCTTCCCCTTCGACATTCTCGATTGCTCAGGGATGCCGCCCAAGTAGCGGTCGGTGAGAAGCCCTTGTGCCAAAGGCGAGAAGGAGATGAAGCCTACGCCCGCCTCGCGGCAGAGGTCGAGGATGCCCTCTCTTTGCGGCTCGCGGTCGAGGAGGTTGAGTCTGCCCTGATAGATGAGGCAGGGGACGTCGCGCTCCCGAAGGTACTCGAAGGCAGTACGCGTGGCTTCCAACGGCCAGCGCGATATGCCTACATAAAGGGCTTTGCCGGCTCTCACCACATCGACCAGCGCCTGCAACGTCTCGTCGAGCGGAGTCTCGGGGTCGTAGCGATGGCTGTAGAAGAGGTCAACGTAGTCGAGGTGCATGCGCTTGAGGCTTTGGTCGAGACTTGCCATCAGGTACTTGCGCGACCCCCAATTGCCATAAGGCCCGGGCCACATGTCATAGCCCGCTTTAGTGGAGATGAACAGCTCGTCGCGATAGGGACGGAAGTCGTCGTCCATAAGCCGGCCGAAAGTCTCTTCGGCAGAGCCGTAGGGAGGGCCGTAGTTGTTGGCAAGGTCGAAATGAGTGATGCCGTGGTCGAAGGCATAGCGGGTTATCTCACGGCTTCGCTCGTAGGGGTCCACGCCTCCGAAGTTGTGCCAGAAGCCCAAGCTGACTTTTGGCAGCAGCACTCCGCTCTGTCCGCAGCGGTTGTACTGCATTCCGTTCTCGTAGCGCAACGGATGGGCTGTGTACATATCCATTCTATTTGATTGTTGCTGCAAAGCCGCCGTTGCGCTCCATGTGTATGCTGAGGGACGAGCCTTTGCTTACGTTCTGCTCTGCCTTATTGTAGTGCATGGCCTGATAGCCAGCGTTCTTGCCGTCGCGGAAGAGGGTCATGCGGTGATTGCCTTCGGAGAGGAAGTCGAGGTTCAAGTTGAGGTCGCGAGGCGTGTTGTTCGTGATGCCGCCAATGAACCATTCTTCGCCCTTTCGCTTGGCCACGACGACGTACTCGCCGGCCTTAGCTTCGAGGCAGCGCGTCTCGTCCCATGTGGTCGGCACGGAGGCGATGAAGCGCGTGCAATCCTCGTTCTGATAGTAGCGCGTAGGGTTGTCGGCAAGCATCTGCACACCACTTTCGAGCACGACGTAGAGGGCCATCTGGAAGGCACGTGTGCCCATAGCTCCCGAATTGGGTCGGTCGGCACGATAGCGGTCGGGCTGCATGTTGTTCATGCCGCCGGGGGTGAAGTCGGCAGGGCCTACAGCATTGCGGATGAAGGGCAGGAAGGTGGTGTTCTCCGGTCGGCAGCCGCCCATCTGCTCCAGTCCGCGGATGCCCTCATACGACACCAGATTGGGGTACTCCTGCTCCAGTCCTGCTGGCGTGAAGGAGCCGTGCCAATCGATGATGATGTGGTACTTGGCAGCCTCGGCTGTGACGCGTTTGTAGAAGTTCACCATCCATTGGTCGGCATGATCCATGAAGTCAATCTTCACCGCCGTTATGCCCCATTGGGCGTAGGTCTCGAAGAGGGTGTCGAGGTGCTGGTGAACCGTGAGCCACGGCAGCCAGAGCACTACTTTCACCCCTTTGGCGTTGCAATACTCGATGAGTTCCGGCAAGCGGAGACCATCGTTGCCGTGGAAGGGGTCGCGGGTGGATTTGGCCCAACCCTCGTCAAGCAGGATGTATTCCAACCCGAACTTGGCGGCAAAGTCGGCATAGTAGCAATAGGTCTCGAAGTTGCAGCCAGCCTTGAAGTCAACGTCGGGACCGAAGGGAGTGGCACCGTTCCACCATTCCCACGAGAACTTTCCGGGCTTTATCCAGCTGACGTCGGGCAGCACGTTGCGTCGGGCAAGTTGCAGAGGCACAGTCTGTTCCACGATGCCTCGCGAGTCGGTCACGACGACGAAGCGCCACGGAAACGCTCTGCGTCCTTGTGTCTTGGCGATGTAATCGGCTTCTTGGGTAATCGTTTCGCCACGATCGCCACGGGGTTCCCACGTGATGGGAGCCTTGGGGAAAGCGGTGGTGATGCCCTTCTCGCCAGCCTTGAGGAAGAGGCGCGGATAGTCGTCCACGTCGCTCTCGCCAATGAGCAGCTGCGTGTCGTCGTCGCGTGAGAGCAGAGCGGGCACGGTGGCCAGCTTGTCGTCCTTCTGCCATTCGGCAATGGTCTTGTGCTGATAGGGTTCCTCGTAGGAGGTGTTGAACGAGCCGCAGGTCTGGTAGTGAGCCGTGAAACCATCGGTGGGCATGATGTTGAACTGCTCGTCCATCACTTCCACTTCGCCTTTCAGGTCGGTCACGAAGCGATACGCCACGGCGTTGTCCATGACGCGAAGCTCCAGACGGTACTGTCCGAAGTTCAGCGTGGCTTGGTTGTACTGGCTTTCTATGACGGAGAACTTCAGGGGCACAACGGGTCGGATGGTTTCCTTCATCTGTGTCTGCTTCACGCTCTTGGGAGAAGCCTCGCCGCCCAGGACGCGCGAAGCGAGTTGCATGCTGATGTCGGAAGCCGTACAGACGGGCTTTCCGTCGCGGTTCACGGTCCAGCGAAGTCCGCCTTCTCCTGTTTGCAACTCGACGGAGAGCCGTCCGCTGGGCGATGTCACAGTCACAGCCTTGGCTGCCCGCGCTGTAGTCAAGGACAGGGCAACAAACGTTGCCAGCATCATACAAATAGTTCTTTTCATATTAAAAGGTTTAGAGGTTATTCTGGCACAAAGTTAGCAATTAATTCCGAAACTTGTATGCCTGAGCTTGACAAAAATAGCGTAAAGGCAAAATAATACTTTCGTCAACGGCTTTTCCTCTTCCTTTCTTCACGCTTTCGGCATGATACCTTTATTATTGTTGTCCGGAGAAAAGCAAGAGCACCTCTACTTATGCGCCTATTATTCGGCTTTCCTAACGAAAGCAGCTCATGGGGGCTTACTCTAAAGTCCCGAGGAACGAAAGAACACAGACGAGGGATGCAAGCCCCCGGTAATGGTACAACGACAGAGAAAGCCCCGAGGGGGCGACAGAGAACTGAGCAAGTTGTTATCGAACATGTTAGATATTCTGTCGCCCCTTCAGGGCTTAGTATTGTTGACGCATTTGTTCCGGGGGTTTTCACCCCCGTCTGTGATCTTTCGCACCTCCGGTGCTTATTCTCTAAACAACAATATACCTATACCTTTCCCACCTTTTCAATTCTTCTCCTTTTCCTTTTTACCTTTTTATTTTTTCACCTTTTCACCTTTCTTTTTACCTTTTTAATTTTTTACTTTTTCACCTTTTCTTTTGTCGTGTTTCTTCGGGCGAGGCGCGTTTTAACGGCCTTTTTTTCGCTCTGCGGCACTTGGTGCCACCGAAGACGAGAAATGGCCTTAAATCGAATCGCGTTTGATAATCAAAGAGTTACAAAGGAGCTTTTTAAGACACAAAGCAATGAAAGTACAAGGCAAGCGTGAGACAAGGTTAAAGCAAGCATTGTTTTCGCTCAAAATCTGCATGGAGATTCGGTCAACTCTCCACAGAGAAAATGCAAATACTCCGTGGAGAATCGGCCGACACTACACGGAGCATAAAATTCTTCGGCACGTCGGACGGACTGGAACGGCGTGCCGAAAGGAAAATCATGTCATGGTTTTTCGTGAAGAACGACTGCCTATTGGGCGGTCTGCATGACGGCTTTGAAGTAGCCGACGCTCTCGGCGATGCCGATGAAGGGGTCGCTCATGTCCTTCTCATACTCGAGGCTGACGGAACCCTTGTAGCCCACTTTGCGCAACAACTTGACGAAGAGGGGGAAGTCGATGATGCCTCGTCCCAGCTCGATGGCTTTGCCCTCTTTCGTCGGAGCGGTAACGTCCTTGAGATGAATGTCGAAGACGCGCTTGGCATAACGCTTGAGGTCGCGCATCGGGTCGCTGCCGTAGCGTAGGTCATGCCCGATGTCGAGGCAGATGCCCAGTCGGGGGTCGCGGTCCTTGACGTCCTCCCAGATGGACGTTGCATCGGGGTAGAGCGACATGTCGGGGCCGTGCAGGTGGATGGCATAGCGGATGTTCGTCTCGCGAACCAGCTGTTCCACGCGGTCGAGCACAGCATAGTTGGGCGACTTGTCGCCCCAGGAGCCGGGCACGCCCACGACAAGGTCAACGCCCACTCGCTGAGCGTAGGCAAAAGCTTTCTCGGCTGCCGGCACGTCCTTCATGTAGATAGGTCCAACGGCATAGCCGACGACATTGTGCTCGGCAAGCTTGGCCTTGAACGCAGCCACTTGGTCGGCATCGGCATCAAGCGGCAGGTGGAAGTCCTTGATGCAGAGATAATGGACGTCTATTCGGCGCATGAAGGCCAACGTGGTGTCGATGTCGAACTTGTTGAACGTGTAGCCCGCCATGCCGAGATGGAAGGAAGACCCTCTTCCCAACCCTTCCCCCTCTATGGGGAACGGCATCTCGTCTGATTTAGTGGTTAGGGGTGAGTGGTTAGGGGTTAGAGGATTGTTGGGGATGCTGGCTTCGGTGCCAGAAGTATTCTCTAACCTCTTACCTCTAACCTCTAACCACTTAGAGAGGGCCTTTGAGTTAGAAAACGCCTGTTGTGTTTGCAGCATGGCAACACCTGCCAAGCTGCTTCGGAGAAATGTTCTGCGGTTTATCATGTTGTTTACTTGGAGTGAAGAGTGAAGAATCAAAGTTACATTCGTCTGGTTGCTTACTATTATTCTTCACTCTTCGTTCTCTCATTTTTTACCATTTGTTCCACAAAAGTATAAAATAATTCTCGATTGAGGATGAAAGATTGAATATAATTTCGTAAATTTGCAGAGAAAAACAAAAAGTAAGCCCTCCTGTCGCCTTCGGCGAAGTAAAAAGTGAAGAATATCGCCTTCGGCGAAGTGAAAAGTGAAGAATGTCGCCTTCGGCGAAGTGAAAAGTGAAAAGTGAAAAGTGAAAAATCAAAGTTACCAGCCGCGCTGTAAATAGCTAAATTATAAAATTGTAAATAAATCGTAAATAGTAAATCGTCAAATCGTAAATTACCTCGATGAACACACATAAGACTTACGTTGCCTATGATGCTATAGGCGTTCTCGACCACGAGAACAGCAACCTCAAGACATTCCATCAGTTGCACGCTTGGCAAAGGATGCGCCCCGACCGCTTCCGCTTCCTGAACATGGACGAAATCAACTTCTCGAGCGAACACGACGACCTCGTCGATAGCACGGTCAAGAACCGTCTGCTTGCCCTCATGGCTCAGGCGGACAACCTGCTTGTGCTCGTCTCGCCCATCACCAACGTGGAAAGCCCCATCCTGAACTGGCAAATCAGCAAGGCTGTGAACCGCTACCACCTGCCCGTCATCATCGCCTACGTCGGCAAAGAACAGCTGGGCGACACTTCGGTAGAGGACAACTGGCACCGATTGCCGAACAAGATACGCAAGTACATCGGCCGCGACAGCGCACGCATGTGCCACATCCCGCTCACACAAGACAAGCTGGAACGCGCCCTCGGCACCTTCTCCGTTGACTCGCAGACATATCCCTGGAACTCAACGACAATCTTCTAAAATTAAGAATTAAGAGAGAAGAATTAAGAATGACATAACTGAAGTTTCGGAAGTTAAAATGGAAACAGACCCCCTCTAACTCCTCCTCTATGGGGAGAACTGAAGGTCGGCGTATGTTCCGCCTGCGCCTGACCGAAGGGAAGAAGGGTAAGCCAACTATTAAATAGTAAATGGTAAATGAGTAAATAGTAAATGGTAAATGAGTAAATAGTAAATGGTAAATGAGAGACTTCCTATTTAACTTCATCCTATAACACCCGAAACTTAAATGACATAATGTTTGCAGACAATTTTTCTTTATTAATTTTTAATTCTTAATTAAAACAAGGCAATGAACGGACAATACATAGCACGCATTGAGATTGATGCCCTTTGGAATGGGCACAAGCACATCTGCTGGGACTTGCAGCCAGGCGTCAACATCCTGAGCGGCGTGAACGGCGTCGGCAAAAGCACGATACTCAACCGCGTCATCATGCACCTGCTCGACATCAACAAGGAACTCCGCCGAAACGACGGCGTTCACCTCAGCTTCTTCCCCGAAGGAGCCAACTCTGTCGATTTCGACGTCATACGAAGCTTCGACCGACCCATGCTCTCCAGCGACCTTATGAACAAGCTGACCGACACGCAGATGCAGACAGAACTCGACCTGCACATCTACCACCTGCAACGCAAATGGCTCGACTATCAGGTCAACCTCTCGAACCGCATGGTAGAACTCTTCACCAGCCAAGACCCCAATGCAGCTGCAAAGGTGCAAGAGCTGGCAAGCGAAAAGACTCACTTCCAGGACATTGTCGATGACCTCTTCAGCGAGACAGGAAAGACCATCAAGCGCGACCAGAACGAAATCTACTTCGACTCCTACGGCGAGAGCATCTCAGCCTACAAGCTCTCCAGCGGCGAGAAGCAGATGCTCATCATCCTGCTCACCGTACTGGTGCAGAACAGGCAACCCTTCGTGCTCTTCATGGACGAACCGGAAGTCAGCCTCCACGTCGAATGGCAACAGCGACTGCTCGAACTCCTTATCAGCCTCAACCCCAACGTCCAGATAATACTCACTACCCACAGCCCCGCCGTCATTATGAACGGATGGAGCGACAGAGTAACCGACGTGGATGACATCGAAGTAAAGATATAATTCATAATTCTCAATTCATAATACGCTAACGCCAAGAATTATGAGTTTAGGTATGCTCTATTATAATTTAATTCAAATGATTATGAATTATGAATTCTTAATTATGAATTAACAAAGATGGCAAAGCGACTGCAAGAACACCTCAACTCCACATACATAGAGCTGGCCTCGCGGCTTCGGCCGAAGGATGCGGCAAGGAAGATTGTGGCATACGTCGAGAGCTACGACGACGTGTTCTTTTGGCGCTCTGTCTTGCAGGACTTCGAGACCGAGCAAATCAAGTTCGAAGTGATGCTCCCTTCAAGGCGCAACCTCAGCAAAGGCAAGAAGGCTGCCCTCATGAACCGCCTCGGCCCTTCCCTCGGAGACTACATGATAGCTTGCGTGGATGCCGACTACGACTACCTCATGCAAGGTGCCACAGAGGTGAGCCGCACGCTCCTCTCCTCTCCCTACATCTTCCACACCTATGCCTACGCCATCGAGAACTACCAATGCTACGCTCCTTCCCTCCACACGGCATGCGTGATGAGCACACTCAACGACCGAACCATCCTCTCCTTCGAAGCCTTCATGGAAGAGTACAGCCGAACCATCTGGCCGCTCTTCGTATGGAGCATCTGGACACACCGCAACGGACATGCAAACACGTACAGCATCACCGACCTTGCCCAAACCATCACCTTCCACGACATCAATCCCTGGCATCCCGAGAAAGCACTCGAACATCTGCGGGACAACGTCAACAAGAAAGTGGCCTGGTTGCAACGCAAGTTCCCAAAGGCTAAGGACAGCTACTTGAAACTGCGGAAGAGCCTTCAGGAGGATCTCGGCATCCAGCCAGCCGACACGTATCTCTACATCCAAGGACACGCCCTCATGGATGGAGTGGTTCTGCCGCTGCTGACGCCTATCTGCAACATTCTCAGAAGAGAAAGAGAGAAGGAAATAGCGCAACTGGCTTTGCACGGCAAGCAGAAGCAAAACGAACTTTCCGGCTATCGGCACAGCCAGTCGCCCATCGACCTCATGCTTCGCAAAGGAACGGCCTTCAAGCAAAGCAAGCCCTACCAAGAACTCTGTGCCGACATCAAAGCACTTACGGACAGAATCAGCAGGCGGGAGAAGGAGAAAGTTGAAAGTTGAAAATGGAAAGTTGAAAATGGAAAGCTTCAGGCGCCTCGCAGAACAGATAATCGTACATGGTTTTGCAAAAAAGAGCGGCATTGCTTTGCTATTCACGAAAAATGTCGTAACTTTGCATTCAACTTAACTTTTAAAGTCAAACATAACACATTAAACAAAAACAATTAACATCATGAAAATTTCACGCATTGAGCACTTAGGCATCGCCGTTCAGAGCATCGACGCAGTGCTGCCCTATTTCCAGGACGTTCTCGGACTGGAGGTTTACAAGACAGAAGTTGTAGAAGACCAGAAAGTGAAGACCGCCTTCCTGAAAGTGGGCGAGGTAAAGCTGGAACTCCTGGAACCCACTTGCCCAGAGAGCACCGTACAGAAGTTCCTCGATAACGGCGGTCGTGGCGTTCACCACGTTGCTTTCAAGGTTGAAGACGGCGTAGGCGAAGCTCTCGCCATGTGCGACAGCAAAGGCATCCGCCTCATCGACAAGGCTCCACGTAAAGGTGCCGACGGTCTGAGCATCGCATTCCTGCATCCGAAGAGCACTTGCGGCATCCTGACCGAACTCTGCGAAGAATAAGACGAAACAAAAGAATCAAGAAGTGAAGAATGAAGACTAAAGGTTACGCTTAACGCAGTAGCAGTTTCTTCATTCTTCATTTTTTATTTTAACCACCCTAAGACTATGAACAACAAATTGATAGTAGCACTTTTCTCGCTCCTCGTCCTCTCTTTAGGCAAAGCAAGAGCAGAGAACCTCACTCCCGAGAATCAAGTCATCGGCTTGCGCCACATCATCGAGCAGACCAGCGACCCACAGCAACGCGAGGCAGCTCTGAAGCTGATGGCAAATGCAGGCACCTATCAGGCACTGACCTTTGCCGCATCGCTCATGGGCGACGAACAGCCGCAAACGGCTAAGGCTGCGGCAAGTACCGTATGGCAGATTCTTGCCGCTCACCCCGAATACAATGGGAAAGAATCTCGCGAAATGCTTTCACAAGCCATTCCTCTTCTCGAAAAGAAGCAGAAGAAGCAGGCAAAAACATGGCTCGATGGTGCCAACCAGAACGAGGAAGGCTTCGTCTGCCTCTTCAACGGCAAGAACCTCGACGGCTGGAAAGGACTCGTAGAGAACCCGATTGCCCGCGCGAAGATGAACAGCAACGAACTGGCCAAGGCTCAGGAGAAAGCCGACGAACTGATGCGTCGCGACTGGATAATCGAGAACGGAGAGTTGGTCTATATCGGCAACGGATGGGACAACATCTGTACCGTGAAGAACTACGCCGACTTCGAACTGCTCGTTGACTGGCGACTCGACCCGACTGGCAAGGAACCCGATGCTGGAGTCTATCTGCGCGGCACACCACAAGTACAGATTTGGGACATTCGGCGCACTAATGTCGGCGCACAGGTCGGTTCGGGCGGTCTCTACAACAACAAGAAGAACCCCAGCACCCCGACAAGCGTCGAGGACAACAAGTTGGGCGAATGGAACACCTTCCGCATCGTGATGAAGGGCGAGAAAGTGACCGTTTGGCTCAATGGCGTCAAAGTGGTCGATGACGTAGTCCTCGAGAACTACTGGGACCGCAACCTGCCCATCTTCCCCTGCGACCAGATTGAGATGCAGGCACACGGCAGCCGTTGCTACTTTAGGAACATATATGTAAAGGAACTTTGATTTAATTCAAAATTCGAATAAATAATAATGAACTCACCCCGTATCGTCTTCATGGGCACGCCCGACTTTGCTGTGCAAAGCCTTAGCCGACTCGTAGAGGAAGGTTTCAACGTGGTTGGCGTCGTCACGATGCCCGACAAACCCATTGGCCGCCACCACGATGTCCTGCAATCCAGTCCCGTCAAGAAGTTTGCACAGGAGAAAGGCATTCCTGTCCTGCAACCCGAAAAGTTGCGCGACGAGGCTTTCCTCGCTGAGTTGAAAGCCTTGAAGCCCGACTTGCAGATAGTCGTTGCCTTCCGCATGCTGCCGCAAGTGGTTTGGGCTTTGCCGCCTCTTGGCACATTCAATCTCCATGCTGCACTTCTGCCGCAGTATCGCGGCGCAGCTCCCATCAACTGGGCCATCATCAATGGCGATAGCGAAACGGGCATCACTACGTTTTTCCTTGACGAACAGATTGATACGGGGCGCATCATCTTGCAGGAACGCATCCCCATAGCCATCGACGATTGTGCCGAAGACGTTCACGACAAACTGATGGTCAGAGGAGCTGAACTGGTCGTCAAGACGGTTCGCCTCATCGAGAGCGGAGAGGCAAAAGCCACCGACCAAAGCCTGTTTATGACTGACGAGCCGCTGCGGCCTGCTCCAAAGATATTCAAGGACACCTGCCAAATCAGATGGAGCGAACACACCTTGCAGAGTGCCTACAACTTCATCCGAGGCCTAAGCCCCTACCCTGCTGCTTGGACGCCTGTCCTTGCCAACGGCAAAGAAACGGAAATGAAGGTCTTCAAAGCCTCAATGCTACCTTCCGAACGAGGAGAGAAGGAAGGCTCATGTCTCGTCCCTCTTCCCGGCGGCTACCTCTCCCTCGACGAAGTGCAAATAGCAGGCAAGAAGCGAATGCCCATAGCAGACCTGCTAAGAGGGACTAACCTTAAATTTGAAAGCAACCCCTAACTCCCCCCTGAAAGAGAGACAATTAAAATTACTATAGCATCTATAGCTTCTATAGCATCTATAGCTTCTATAAAATTTCCAATCATGAAGAATAAAATAGTCCTTTTCCTCCTTACCTGTTGCTCTGCGATGCAGGCACAGACTCTTCCCGTTTATCTTGATGCCACGAAGGGAATAGAAGCCCGTGTGGAAGATGCTCTCAGCCGCATGACGCTTGCTGAGAAGATTGATGTCATCCATGCGCAAAGCAAGTTCTCGAGTGCTGGCGTTAAGCGTCTCGGCATGCCCGACTTCTGGACCGATGACGGACCGCATGGCGTACGGCCCGATGTGCTGTGGGACGAATGGGAACAGGCCGGACAGACCAACGACTCGTGCGTAGCCTTCCCTGCACTCACCTGTCTCGCAGCCACTTGGAATCCCGATTGTGCAAAGGCTTACGGTCATGCTTTGGGCGAAGAAGCACTCTATCGCGGCAAGGGCATGATTCTCGGACCTGGCGTCAACATCTACCGCACGCCCCTCGGAGGCCGTAACTTCGAATACATGGGCGAAGACCCCTATCTCACTTCCCGCATGGTCGTGCCTTACGTTCAGGGCTTGCAGAGCTGTGGAGTGGCAAGTTGCGTGAAGCACTACTGCCTGAACAACGACGAGGAATATCGCCACCAAGTGAACGTCATCGTCAGCGACCGCGCTCTCCACGAGATTTACCTGCCCGGCTTCGAGGCTGCCGTAAAGGAGGGAAAGGCATGGGGCATCATGGGTGCATACAACCTCTACAAGGACGAGCATAACTGCCACAACCAGTACACTCTCAACAAGATACTGAAGCACGACTGGCGATTCGATGGCGTTGTGGTCAGCGACTGGGGCGGAACACACGACCTCGACCAAGCCGTCAGGAACGGACTCGACATGGAGTTCGGCACATGGACCGACGGCTTGACCATGGGCGCAACAAATGCCTACGACCAGTACTACCTCTCCAAGCAGTACCAGAAGGCCATCACGGAAGGAAAATACACCACCGACGAACTCGACGAGAAGGTGCGCCGCGTGTTGCGCCTCTTCTTCCGCACCACAATGAACAGGCAGCGTCCCTACGGATTCCTCTGTAGCGAAAGCCATTACGAAGTGGCACAGAAAGTGGCAGCCGAAGGCATCGTCCTCCTGCAGAACGAGGGTAACGTCCTGCCCATCAAGCCGGAAGGAAAGAAGATACTCGTAGTAGGCGAGAACGCCATCAAGATGATGACAGTGGGCGGAGGTTCCAGCTCGCTCAAGGCTCAGCACGAAATCAGCCCCCTGCAAGGACTGCAGATGAGGCTAAAAGCCTCTCCCCAGCCCTCTCCCGTGGGAGAGGGTGTACTCCCCCTAAAGGGGGATGGGGGGTCTATCGACTACGCCCGTGGCTACGTGGGCGACACCAGCGGCAACTACAACGGCGTGACAACCGGACAGAACCTCAACGACGACCGCTCGGCCGAAGAACTCATAGCCGAAGCCGTTGAGAAGGCTAAGAAGGCCGACTACGTCATCATCTTCGGAGGCCTGAACAAGAGCGACTATCAGGACTGCGAGGGACACGACCGCAAGACGATGGACTTGCCCTACGGACAGGACAAGCTCGTCGCAGCGCTTGCTGCCGCCTGCAAGAAGACCATCTTCGTCAACATCAGCGGCAACGCTGTCAGCATGCCGTGGAGAAAGCAAGTGCCTGCCATCGTACAAGCCTGGTACTTGGGCAGCGAAGCGGGCATCAGCCTCGCCGACGTCCTTCTCGGCAACACCAATCCCAGCGGCCACCTGCCCTTCACTTGGCACGAGAGCCTCGACCAAGTGGGAGCACACAGTTTCGGCCCCGCAGCTTTTCCGGGCACCTGGCGCGAAGGGGGAAAGATAATCGACGAAGAGTACAAGGAAGACATCTTCGTCGGCTATCGCTGGACAGACAAGCAGAAGCTGAAACCTGCCTTCGCCTTCGGTCATGGGCTGAGCTACACCACATTCAGAATCAGCAACTTCCACGTCACAAGTCAGACTACAGCAAACGGCAACATGACTTTCGTCGTGGACATCACCAATACCGGCAAGCTCGAAGGCAGCGATGTCGTCCAGCTCTACATCACCGACGTCAAGAGTAGCGTCTCACGGCCCGTAAAGGAACTGAAAGCCTTCAAGAAAGTCAGACTGAAACCCGGCGAGACGAAGACCATCACCTTGCATACCGACCGACGTGCCCTCTCCTTCTGGGACGAAACCATCGGCGACTGGAAGGCTGAACCGGGCGACTTCGTAGCTCACATCGGCGATGCCAGCAACCGACTCGCATGCAAGATGAAGTTCACGCTCACCGAAGAATAGTCCCGTAGCGCGACAAGCTTAGTCATCTCCTGCACCCTCCTAACCATCGGTATTTAGAGCAAAATGTGATTGTCTGTGGCTTTCTGGTCCTACAGGCCGAATTCACTGGATTCTAATAATTTATTGCTGTCCGCTAAATAAGCACCGGAGGTGCGAAAGAACACAGCCGGGGGTGACCCCCCGGGACAAGCGCATTAACAAAACTAAGCCCCGAAAGGGCGACAGAACATGTAACGTGTTTAATAACAACATGCTTAGGTATCTGTCGCCCCTTCGGGGCTTCTTTGATTGTCGCACTACTACCGGGGGCTTGCGCCCCCGTCTGTGGTCTCTCGTCCCTTCGGGACTTTAGATAAGCCCCCCATGAGCTGCTTTTCGTCAGGCAAGCCGATGGATAGGAGCATCAATTGAGGTGCGCATGCTTTTCCCGGACACCAATATAATAATTACCAAAACTCGCTGACACTCCACGTTGTCTCGTCATTTCTCACGTGTGATAAATTGATTTCTCACCTGTGAGAAAAAAGGACGAAGCCAATAGCGTATCCAAGCTCTTGTTGTGCCACATCATCTTGTGACCCGTCCGAAAAGCCAAGGTTCTCCAGAGTAACACCCTCAGAATTGCACACAATCTGCCACATTTCCGCCCATCTGCAACAAATCTGCCACAGCCATATCCTTTTGTTTGTCAATGTGATAAAGCATGTCTGTGGCAGATTGGCAGATTTCTTCGGGAAAAATCATAGTGTACGCGTGCGAGCGAGAAAGTGTGCAACATTGTTTGATGTGTGCTTAGCACTTCTCAATAATAATCCCTCGGCTCGTTGCTGACTTCCTTCACATTCGCTTTGATGAGCTTCCAGTGGCCTCGGCTCGAATCGTCTGCATCGGGTTGCATCGTCAGGAGGGAGTCGCCCTGTTCGCAGGTGAGGAAGAGGCCCGTGTCGTTCATCAGTTTGTAGCACCCGTCGGCTTGGCGGAAGAAGTACCAGACCTGTGCGTTCCCGTCAATCCAGACGGTACCCAGTTCTGCGCCCTCGTACCAATAGAGGTATCGCTCATCGACTCCGTCGCCGGGGTCAAACTCGTGTGTGTCGATGACATAGCCGTTGCCGTAGCGCGTCAAATCAAGCGGAAGACCCTTCGGCTTCACGGCCGCCTGAGCATCCCACAGCCCGCCTCGACCAAGCAGAAGGCCCGCCGCCTCGTTGTAGAAAAAGAGCGTGCCATGTTCGTCGATGCGGTCGCCCTCGATGGCTGGCAGTTCCTCGAGCTTCCAGTTGTCGAAATGGAAGACAAAGTCGATGCTGTCTCTGACGTGATTGAAGTTCATGCGGACGTACATCAGGTCGTTTGTAGCCGTGAAATCTACCGTGAGCCGATGGTCTTTCACGGGTTCCGACGGCATTTCCGCCGAAGAAGCACATCCGCTGTTGTTCATTGTGCGACGCGGCACTCCCTCGCGCACGAAGATTTGGAAGAAAGCATCGCCAAACCTTACTGGCTCGTAGCCATCGGTGCTATAGTCCACGGAGATGCGATAGCGATGGCCTGCTCTGACATAGATGGGGCAATGGACTGGTTCCTGACCGTCAATGCCGCAGAAGACGATGGTGTTCTTCGTCCCCTCGTTTGTCACTTGGAAGCATTGCGGTTCGGTATAGGTCCATGCCGTCATGTCCTGGAATATCTGTGGCTTAGGCTTGTGCGTTTGCCAGTACCAGAAAGCCCCTGCACAGAGGCAGACGAGGAGCAGGCAGGCGGCAATCTTCATCCTCTTGTTCCGTTCTATGCGCCGCAAGTCGTCCTGCAACTCCTCGATGTTGTGGTATCGGCGGTCGATGGGCTGCAGGCATCGCTTCACCACCTTCTCCCATTTCCCATTTAATGATTTTCCATTTACCTTTTCCCCCTCCTTTGAAGGGGTTAGGGGAGACAGTATCCACATATCCTCCAGTATCTTGCCGAGGGAGAAGATGTCGTTCCTGACATCAGGCAGCGACCCTTCGGCCTGTTCGGGCGACATGTAGCCATCCGTGCCGCTGGGCTGTTTCAGTATGGCGAAGAAGTCCGCATCGGCCAGCCCGAAGTCTATCACCTTCACGTTCCTGCCGCCTCGCGTCACCATGATGTTCGAAGGCTTCAGGTCACGATGCACGATGTCGAGATGGTGCAAGTAGGAGACAGCGTCAATCAGCTCGCGAGTTATCCTCATCTTAGCACTGTCCGAAGGATTCTTGGCAAGGTAGTCCTTCAGCGTCTCGCCCTCCACGTATTCCATCACGATGAAGAGAGCACCGCCAATCGTCTCCATGCCCGTCGTCTTCACGACAGACGGATGCCCCGGCACCTGCGCCCGCAGCAGCAGTTCACACTCCTTGCGAAGCATCTCCTGGAAGGCAGGCTGGTCGGCCTCTTCGGGCAGCAATCCCTTCAGCAGCCACCATCGCCCACGGCGCTTGCCCTTTAATAATATATTATGTGACGTGCGGCGCAACTCCGTCACTTCCGTGAACTCCTGGCTCACGCCCTCGAAGTCCCCGGAGAAAAAACCGCTTGTAGAATCCTTATCAATCATAAAAAGCCTCTCCCCTGCCCTCTCCTAAAGGAGAGGGAGACAGACCCACCCCATCCCTCCCTTAAAGGGAGGGGGAAGTAAATGGTTAAATTACTAAATTGTACATCAATTGTACATTGTACATTGTTAAATTGTACATTAATTAAATCGTAAATAGTAAATAGTAAAATCGTAAATATCTTCACTCTTCTATTATCTCGAAATGCACGCCGCCCGACTTGACGCCTGCCACATACGAGACGGGAGGCCGTCCTTCGTGTACGAGGTTGCTCAGATAGAGCGGTTCACCCTCGATGATGACGGCAGCCTCGAAGGTGTCGCCGACGGAAAGCTTCGAGTTTTCTACATGGCGGATGATGAAGTGGCCCCCTCCCTGATGCTCCACGAGGCAGACGCGGTCGGGCTGCCAAGTGAGACGCACGAAGAGTCCCCGTGCCAGACGTTTCCCTTCAATATGTCGCGAGAGGACACGTCCGCTGCTGTCATTTCCGTCTGCCATCAAGAATGTGGCGTAGTCCTTGTAGCCCAAGAAGTGAGCCAACACGTCGAGTGTACCCCGTCGTGTCTTGATGTCGCCGTCACCATAGAACCCCCAGACACGTTTCAGGGTGTTCACGCCAAGCGTCTGATGCTCCTGCAACACAATCAGTTCACCAAGCCACACGAAATCCTGCGGCTCAGACAACGTCCTGCCCACCTTCTCCTCAATAGCCTTGCAGAGTGCTTCATTTTCCATCTTTAATCGTTTAGTCACCTGCAAAGTTACCACAATTTCCCGAGACCGCCAAACATTTCCTTGCCTAAAGCTCAAAGTGGACGAAAGTGGATGAGAATAATGGAAATGACTGCACCCCAACTTTAACATATAATTGCCATGAACTGCCCATGAATTGCCATTAAATTTCATTGGTGTCTGGCATTTCCAAGTCCATGCCAACCACATTTTGCTCTAATCAGTTTAATCCGCTAAATCCGTGGTATAAAACCCTTTAGAAACTTAAATTATTTTATTACTGCTTGAATCCACCAAACAAAAGAGAAAATCATTGCTGTCCGAGAAAAAAGCCGAACACCAATAATACGAAAATTCCCGTCACCTGTCACCTTTCCACCATAACATATTGAGCCACAGAGAAATATAGAGGTGACAGTACCGTCACCTACTGTCACCCCTACTGTCACCCCGCAAGGCGCTGATGGTCAGTAGCTTAAGGCAGAAAGTGACGGAGTGACGGCACTTTCAATTCATAGTTCATAATTCATAATTAGGGCTACGCCCTGACTCTTCGCAAAAAATAACTATGAAGCTTTAGCTCGAGTAAGTCTATGAATTGACAGTATCGCTGTGTTTGCAATCGAAGCACGCTGTGTCTGCAATCGAAGCACGCTGTGTCTGCAATCGAAGCACGGAGTCTTTTTCGTCAGACCTCCCTAAAACGCACTTTTAGCATTGTTTCAAGTACAAAAACGGCCCTTAAAGCAAAGTGGACGAAAGTGGATGGATTTTTTGCTCCATTTCTCGATAAAGATACTTAATTTTGCTGCTGAAAAACAATTAAACTTATGGAAAATTTAACATGTTTCCAAAATAAACAAGATGAGTACTATCAGTATTGGGAGAGTTTCATTGATCAATGGTATAAATGGGAAAAAGAGGAATGCCATGAAGCACCAAATGAATGGTCCAATCCAGATGACCTTCCTCTTTATAACAACAAAGAGGCCAAAGACATGTCGTCGTTATATATTCCTGAACCCTGGTGGGGCAATGACGGCAGGCAGCCACTTCATTGTGTAGTTGTCAACTTCAACCCAGGCGAAGGCGGTGAAGAGCAAACATGGGAAAACATTCCTTACAAGTCTTCATACACCGATGACATTGTTAATGCCAACAATGTGCTTCTTTTCACGAAATGCTGGCACTGGTCGAAAAGAGCCAAGCCGATTTTGAAAATAGTAAAGGAAAAAGAAGAAGAAAACATTAAAGAATGGTTGGGATTGCAACATTGTCTGAGTGTCGAACTAATCCCCTGGCACACAAAAACTGTAACTCCATCTTATTGGGACTACTTGAAAGCTAATATCTCGAAGGTTTACGAGCATTCCATTTGTTTTGCTGCAAACGAAGCCCGAAGGATAGATAATCAGATGCTGAACTCTGTTGTCATCCTCAAGATGTCGGGACAGAACACGAAAACTCTTTTGAAATATCTGGATGAAGCCAAGATATCATCTTCCAAAGTTAAGCCAATCCAATCAGTCAATAGCGGTAAAGGCAAATATATGGAGTTCACCATAAACGACTTGCCGGACATAAGGTTCATCAGTATTTGGGGAGCTCGTTCACGAAACGATTTCCCGTCTAACGAATACATGAAGGAAATTTTTGAGAAGATATTTAATCACATCTAAAAATACTAATCCTAATAACAATATGAAACGTATTTTTCTTTTAGCGGCGTTGGCTTTATCCACGCTGACATCATTTGCTCAGTTCAGCGGGTCGGGGTCAGGAACAACGAGCGACCCCTACAAGATTTTCTATCCTGACCAGTTGAATCAGGTGCGCAACTACCCCAATCAAAGTGGTGTGTATTTCAAGTTGATGGAGGACATTGACCTCACTGACTGGATAACTGCCAATAATCCAGGACAGGGATGGGAGCCTATAGGTATTGAGTCAGCACCATTTATGGGTGTGTTTGATGGTAATGGCAAGACTCTGACAGGCTTCACGATTAACAGGACGTCGGACTATGTAGGTTTCTTTGGATATATCTCAGGTGCCACAGTAAAAAACCTCACCATGACAGGTGAGGTGAAGGGAGGCTCTTATACGGGTGCCTTTGCTGGAGCAGGAAGTGGCACACTGACAGGACTAACATTCAATGGAAACGTGACAGGAAGCAACTATACTGGTGGCATCATTGGAAATAGTCAAGCTACTATGACGAATGTCCATGTGTATGGCGATGTAAAAGGTGCTCAATATGTGGGAGGCAATGCAGGTCAGACAACATCAACTATTAGTAATGCCACAATAACAGGTAATGTCACAGCAACTTCATCGTATGGAGGTGGTATTGTCGGTTCTACTACAGCAAATATCAGTACAGCCAACGTAACTGGTAAAGTGACGGGTAGTTCTGGATATGTAGGCGGTATTGCAGGAAAGAGTAGCGGTGACATTACCAATGCCACTGCATCTGGAGATGTCAAAGGAACCAATAATATAGGTGGCATTTGCGGCCAATCCGCAGATGCGAAATCATTTACCAATTGCTGTTCCACTGGCAATGTCAATGGTTCGACAAAGGTTGGTGGCATTTGTGGTGAAGGCAACTCCACTACATTCACAAATTGTTATTCATACGGTAATGTGACTGGCACAGGAAATTATGTGGGAGGAATTGCAGGTCGTTGCAGCATCGATCAGGATTGTTGTATCAACAATTGCATTTCATTTGGTGATGTATGTGGCAAATACTATGTTGGCGGAATAGCTGGTGAATATGGGGTAACAGAGGCACAGCCAACATTATATGAATATAGAGTTTATAACTCATCTGGCACATATAGTTCATATATAGAAAAGCTTTTACAAGGTAATGATATGACGCAGTCTTCTATAAGCAATAGTTGCGCAATTGGAGGAATTGAAGGGACTTCTTATGTGGGTGGAGTTGCTGGTTTAATTAAAAGCGGTTCTGGTTCCTTCCAAAAAGTATCTGCTGGTTCATTTAATACGTCACATTACAATCATGATGGAACTGTAACGACATACCATCCAGATCCAAGTATATATATGTATGTTCATAGATATACAAAAGTGAATTTGAATACCGGTGCAATTAATTATGATATAGAAGCGGGTAAATGTGTTAAGGGTACTGAAATAACGATATCCGAAAAATACTATAATTACAAACAAGTTTATTCTGAGATTTCCGTTAGTGATTGCTATACAACAGGAAGCATTAAAGGATCGGACAATGTCGGTGGAGTTGTGGGGCGAATGGAAGGAGGAAATATAAACAACAACTACAGTTCTGCCAATATAATTGGGGAAAATTATGTCGGGGGTATTGTCGGATATCTAAAAGGATATGAAAAAACCATTGCCAGCACAAGTCTTACGAATCAATTGGTACTGAAGTCCAATATGGCTCTTAACACGAGTATCAGCGCAACAGGTAATGTCGGCCGCATCTACGGCAGCAAAGGGGACAACGTAATAGTCGGCATCAATGGCGACACGTCGGAGGACAATCGCGCCCTTCATGACACTCGGGTGATAGTAAATGGCGTGACACAGGAAATACTAGATGACGAACAAAATGGAGTAAACAATGGTGCCGCATACTTCAAGTTGAAAGCTAATTATGTGGACCCGAATCACGGTTGGGACTTCAATAGCAACTGGACAATTCAAGAAACCGAAACCTATCCCTATAAGCCCTGGCAGGCAGCACCGCCCACCATTACTTCCGCCTTGGTTTCTAATGATGTGAGTATCACAGGTAAGAGCATCGATGGCGGCACAGTATATATTAAGATAGGTAATGGTGAAGAACAATCGGTTACTTGCTCAGGAACGACTTTTACCTTGACAGGCATCGAACCATTGAAATCTGGTTCAATGGTTCAGCTTTATACTAAGACTAACGACAAGGAGGCGTCATACATCAACCAATATACCGTAGGATATCCAGGCAGTGGCACAGAGGCCGATCCCTGGCGCGTCTATTCGGCAGAAGACTTGCAGGGTGTCTATAAGGCTGGATACTACAAACAGATGAACGACATCAATCTTGCATCGTGGATTTCTGCCAACAGCTCAACAAAAGGCTGGGTGCCTGTAGGCTATAGTGGAAGCGGTACAATAGTCTATGACGGCGACAACAACAAGGTTACAGGCCTTTGGACAAACACAACGGACAGTTACACGGGACTATTCTCCAGTATTTCCAGTGGCACAATCAAAAACCTCACTTTACAACTCAATGCCAAGAAGGTGAAGGGTGGTGACTATACTGGCGCACTTATTGGAAGAATCGGCGCAGGAACTATTGAGAACGTCACCGTGACAGGCAACGTACAGGGAGGCAATAACACTGGCGGCATCGTCGGGTACAGCACCTCTACCATGCTCAAGAACCTCTCGTATTCCGGCCAAGTGACAGGCTCTGGTGCCACAGGCGGCATCACGGCCTATGTCTCCGGGCAGCCCGTTACAGCCTGCCAAGTGACGGCATCAACCATCAAGAGTACTGGCGGAAACGTCGGCGGGCTGATTGCCGCAGGCAATGCATCTGTCAGCCAGTGCAAAGTGACAGGGACAACCGTCAACCAGACAGGAACGGGCAGCGGCATCTATGTAGCTGGCCTGACTGCAAACGTCACGGGTGCAGTAACCCAGTGCCTTGCAGATGCAACCGTATCGAATGCGAGTGCCAGCGGCTACACAGCTGGACTTGCAGCAAAGAGCAGCTCAACTATCAAAGAATGTTCCGCAACAGGCTCCGTGACCTCAACTGGATCTAACACGAAGACAGGCGGCCTCGTGGCACAGACCACTTCAGGCACCACCATCGAGGATTGTTACAGCACAGCGAGCGTCAGCGGCACGCAATATACTGCGGGCCTGGTGGGCTACAACTACGGCAAGGTGAACCGATGCTATGCCTCGGGCAATGTGAGCAGCACCTATTATGGTTCAGGCCTCGTC
>CACYQI010000011.1 GCA_902776455.1 uncultured Bacteroidales bacterium
ATGCACTCGTCTATTATAAGTGCATAATCGAGATCCTTAAGGGCTGCAGGCGCATGCCTGATCTCATCAAGGCCACATTTGCGCACCCAATTGTCGACATGCTCTTTAAGTATTCAATCCGGATAACTGGTAGAGCACTTCACTTTACGCTGGTAGAGCATGGTAGAGCACCTTTTGTCCAAACATGTCTAAAACAACAGGTTGCGGCAGATAGTGATTTCACCCGCGAATTTAACATTAAATCCTGGTGCAGTAATCAACAATTTTATCACTATCTACTTGATTTTGTTTGGCTTAACATTCTTTGGCAACAAAACCCCAGTCGTTAAACTGAGGTTTTGTGAAAGTCTGTTTGACCGTTTTTGGTAACCCGCTTGGGGCTCGAACCCAAGACCCCCACATTAAAAGTGTGATGCTCTACCAACTGAGCTAGCGAGTCAACCTAAATGCAAATTTTTCGTTTGCGGCTGCAAAGGTACAACTAATAATTTAAATATCAAAATTAAGATTCAAAATTATTCGTTTTCTTTCGCTTTTTGTTGTTTTGAATGCTTTTTCGACATGTCGTAATCGGTTTCTTTGAGGATAAAGAGCCTGTAATAGGAAATGAGTAAGGTGGTGAGAGGCAGGGCGATGATGAGGCCGATGATGCCCAGCAGGCTGCCCCAGATGGAGAGGCTCAGCAGGATGATGGCGGGGTTCATGCCCATGACGTGCCCCATGATGCGGGGGGTGAGGAAGACATCCTGTATAGCCTGCACCACAGCAAAGACTGCCAGGGCGCAGAAGATGATGACCCAGAAGCTCTCTCCCGTGTCGGCGGCTTTGACGAGGGCCAGTATGATGGTGGGGATGAAGCCTACGAGCTGCAGATAGGGGATGAGGTTGAGCAGGCCGATGAAGAGTCCCAGTCCGATGGCCATGGGGAAGTCGATGATGAGGAACCCTATGCTGAAGAGGATGCCGACGATGAGGGCGATGAGCGACTGTCCGCGGAAGTAGGCGTTCATGCCGTTCTTGACATCCTCCACCACCATCCCTGCAAAGCCTCGCTGTCCGGCGGGGATGAGCCGTATCCATCCGTGTGATATCTTCTCGTAGTCCATGAGGATGAAGAACAGATAGAGCAGAACGACAAGGCTCCCCAGCAGGCCGATGGCAAAGTTGATGGTGCCGGAGAGGAATCCCCAGGCCTGGAGCATCAGATTCTCGGCGACGTCCATCACGCTACTGTGCTGTATGAGTTTCATCAGGGAATCGTCGTTGGCATAGCTCTGCAGCATCTTACGCACGTTGACGAGTAACTCGGAAGAGCTGAGAGTGTCGTGGAAATAGACGGATATAAGCCCCGATATGCGAATGCTTTCCTCTACGATAGGAGGCACGACGAGCCACACCGCCAAGGTGAGAATGGCCAGAACGACGAGCAAGGCCACCACGATGCTGAGTATGCGGTACTTCAGTCGGCACTTCTTCTGCAGGAAGAGGACGAAAGGATAAATCATGTAAGCCAGAATCCAGGCGATGAAGAATGGCAACAGCACGCTGGAGAGGCGGTTGATGAGCAGCACGATAGCCGTCGCAACAAGGGCGACTATAAGCCAGCGCACAACGCGGTCGAAGGTAATCTCACGGTCTAACATAGTTTTCGGAGTTTTCGGAGTTTTCAGAGTTTTCGGATTATTCAGATTGTTGAGGTTGTTCTTTGTTGTCTGCCAGATGATTGTAGCACTCGCGGCAAAGGGGTTCGTACTCCTGTTTTTCGCCGAGCATGACTTGTTTGTCGCCTGCCACGATGCGATGGCTGACGTAGGCCAGAGCGCCACAGCGGACGCAGATGGCATGCACCTTCGTCACCTCGTCGGCTATGGCGAGGAGCTGCGGCATGGGGCCAAAGGGCTGTCCCTTGAAGTCGAGGTCGAGACCGGCCACGATGACGCGGATGCCTCTGGCAGCCAGTTTGTTGCACACCTCTACGATGTGCTCGTCGAAGAACTGTGCCTCGTCGATGCCCACCACGTCGCTCTCCTGCCCCATGAGCAGGATGCTGGCCGAGGAATCGACTGGCGTGGAGAGGATGCTGTTCCCCTCGTGACTGACTACTTCCTCCTCGCTGTAGCGCACATCGATGGCTGGCTTGAATATCTCTACTCTCTGCTTGGCGAACTGTGCCCTGCGCAGGCGACGGATAAGTTCCTCCGTCTTGCCCGAGAACATTGAGCCGCACACGACCTCTACACGGCCACGGCGCATCATCTCGCCATTACTTGAACCTACATCTTTCATTTATCATTTATCCATTTACCATTTACCATTTGATACCTCCATCTCCTCGGAAGGTTATTTTTCAGGCACAAATATACAAAATATCTTTAATTTCCGCGCAAAGAGATGCCTAAAAATGTAAAAAAAGATAATTCTTCATTCCTCATTCTTCATTCTTCATTACTTTATTTGTATCTTTGCATCCGCTATATTAATACATATGGGAACGCTTTACTTAGTGCCGACTCCGGTAGGCAACATGGAGGACATCACGATGCGAGCACTCAAGGTGCTTCGCGAGGCTGACCTCATTCTGGCCGAGGACACACGCACGAGCGGCAACCTGCTGCGCCACTTCGACATCAGGAACGCCATGCTCTCCTACCATAAGTTCAACGAGCACCAGACGGTTGAAGGCATCGTGGAACGGCTGCTGGGAGGACAGACGATAGCGGTGGTGAGCGATGCTGGCACGCCGGGCATCAGCGATCCGGGCTTTCTGGTGGCTCGCGAAGCCATCAAGGCAGGCGTGGAGGTCATCACCTTGCCCGGAGCAACGGCTTTCGTGCCGGCACTCGTCAGTAGCGGATTGCCTTGCGACCGCTTCTGCTTCGAAGGTTTCCTGCCGCAGAAGAAAGGCCGACAGACACGCATCCAAGCCCTTGCCGACGAGACACGAACGATGATTTTCTACGAGTCGCCCCATCGCATCGTGAAGGCTCTCTCGCAGTTTATCGAAGTCTTCGGCCCTGACAGGCAAGTGAGCGTCTGCCGCGAGATAAGCAAGATACACGAGGAAAGCGTGCGTGGCACCCTACAGGAAGTACTCGAGCACTTCACGGAGACAGAACCTCGCGGCGAGTTCGTGATAGTGGTGGGAGGGAAAGCCCGGGGGAACGGAGAAGACGAGAAAGATTATAAATAATAAAAAGAAACAACTTCCTTTCACCCCTCCTTGGGAAGGGCTGGGGAAGGCTAAATGATTTGAAATATGAAAAAAATTCTTTTATTCGTTGCTTGCGTACTCGGTTTGAGCGCATGCAACTTGACAGGTGAGAAACAAGATGCCATGCAGCAGGAGCGCGACTCCCTGCAACGCATCATCAACGAGAAGGACATGGAGCTGGACGACATCCTGGGCACATTCAACGAGGTGCAGGAAGGCATCCGCAAAATCAACGAGGCTGAAGGCCGTGTGACGATTGCCGAAGGAAGCCCCGAGAGCGCCAGCACGAAGGAAATCATTCGCGAAAACTTGGAGTTCATCCAGAATGCCATGCAGCACAACCGCGAACTGATTGCCCAACTGCAGGAGAAGCTGAAGAACAGCAGCATCAAGGCTACCAAGATGCAGAAGACCATCGAGAGCCTGCAGGCCCAAATTGAGACTCAGGCAGCACGCATTCAGGAACTCGAAGCAAGTCTGGCTGAGAAGGATGCCCTCATCGAGGTTCAGGGTAATGCCATAGCCGGACTCAGCAACGACGTGGCTTCGCTCACCGAAGAGAACCGCTCGAAGACGGAGAAGGTGCAGCAGCAGGACAAGGAACTCAACACCGCCTGGTTCGTCTTCGGCACAAAGGACGAGCTGAAGGAACAGAAAATCCTGACGAAAGGCGACGTCCTCAAGAGCGGCGACTTCAACAAGGACTACTTCACGAAGATCGACATCCGCTACGACAAAGACCTCAAGTTCTACAGCAAGAGCGCCCAACTGCTCTCCACGCATCCCGCCGGCAGCTACCAGCTCGTGAAGGACAAGCAGGGGCAGTACGAACTGCACATCACCGACCCCCAGAAGTTCTGGAGCGTCAGCAAGTACCTCGTCGTACAAGTTAAGTAAGAATGCATAATTCACAATTCATAATTCATAATAATGCTACGCCCAATTTTTAGCGAAGAAGATAATTATGAATTATGAATTCTTAATTATGAATTAGCATGAAGACTTCCCGTAGCAAGCACTACAACTCTTCGCGCTCGTCGCTGCCCTTTGAGGACGGCATGACGAGCGTGAAGTTCCATAACGTCATCGACGACTCGCCCGAGACGGCTGTGCTCGTCGGCATCATCACGCCCAGTCAGGACGAGCGAAAGACGAAGGAATACCTCGACGAGCTGGAGTTCCTGGCCGAGACTGCCGGAGCCAAGACTATCCGTCGCTTCACCCAACGCCTGGGCGGACCGAACAGCGTCACCTATCTCGGCATCGGCAAGCTGCAGGAGATACGTGCCTTCATCCAGGCCGAAGAGGATGCCGAGCGAGAGGTCTCGATGGTCATCTTCGACGACGAACTCTCCGCCAAGCAGCTACGCAACATCGAGAACGAGCTGAAGGTCAAGATACTCGACCGCACGACGCTCATCCTCGACATCTTCGCCATGCGAGCCCAGACGGCCAACGCCAAGACGCAGGTCGAACTGGCACAGTATCGCTACATGCTGCCGCGCCTGCAACGCCTCTGGACGCACCTCGAGCGACAGGGCGGCGGCTCGGGCAGCGGCGGCGGCAAAGGCTCGGTGGGACTGCGCGGACCTGGCGAGACACAGCTCGAGATGGACCGACGCATCATCCTGAACCGCATGAGCCTCCTCAAGCAACGGCTCGCGGAAATCGACAAGCAGAAGACCACCCAGCGCGGCAACCGCGGCAAGATGATACGCGTGGCACTCGTAGGCTACACCAACGTCGGCAAGAGTACCTTGATGAACCTCCTCTCCAAGAGCGAGGTGTTTGCCGAGAACAAACTCTTCGCCACCCTCGACACGACCGTCCGCAAGGTCATCGTCGATAACCTGCCCTTCCTGCTCAGCGACACAGTCGGCTTCATCCGCAAGCTGCCCACCGACCTCGTCGATTCCTTCAAGAGCACGCTCGACGAGGTGCGCGAGGCCGACTTCCTCCTCCACATCGTCGATATCAGCCATCCCGACTTCGAGGACCAGATAAAGGTCGTCGATAAGACGCTTGCCGACCTGGGCTGCAGCGAGAAGCCGCAGATGATAGTCTTCAACAAGATAGACGCCTACACGTGGGAGGAAAAGGATGCCGACGACCTCACTCCCGCTACGGCCCGCAACGTCTCGCTCCAGGAACTCATCCACACCTGGATGTCGCGCCTCGGCGGAGAGTGCCTCTTCATCTCAGCACAAGAGCGAACCAACCTCGACACCCTCAAGCAGGTACTATATAATAAGGTACGCGAACTGCACGTCCAGAAGTACCCCTACAACGACTTCCTCTTCGAGCACTACGAGGCTCCGTCTGAGCCTGAACAAGGCGAAGTTGATTGAAACGTCAATCGGCAATTGACGATTAGTCAAAAACCAAGAGTCATTACAACACAACGGATTCAGCGGATGATAATCTGAGACCCCGAATTAGCGGATTTGCTACCGCCCCAACAACTGTCTCTGTGCCCACCCACTGCGAGGGGTCGTTTTACGCCGCGTGCTGTGTAGGCCGATGCCGCGTGCTGTGTAAGCCGACACAGCACGCGGTGTAAAACGATGCCCTGTGCTGTGCTCGGAACTACCAAACGGAGATGTTAGCCCAGGTCCATCACTCCGGGTTGTCTGCTTCATGGTTTTGCCGTTCTTGTCGGACAGCAGTAGATTTGAAAGAAAAGTTTGGAAAATAACTTGCTTTTTGTGTTTATTTCAAGTTTTATTCGTACCTTTGCAACATGTTCGGGGACAAATACGAGCTAACAAGGAAGCATCCACTATTATTTCGCATTCAGCCAAAAGCGTAGGAAACCTATTGGGAATAAAGACGCAATACCTTCCCCAAGGACATCAAACTTTACTATATTATTATTATACTCAACATACTAAACAACAAAAAACTAAAGCTCATGAAAAAGTTATTACTTTCATTTGTAATGATGCTCATGGCCGCAGTCGGGGCGTGGGCAGGAGACGTGCAGCTACAGGATGCGGACGGCACGAAATTTGTAAACATGCCCTACCAAGGCACCGACAATCTGACGCTGACCGATGCCTCCGTCATGGCATTCAAGGTCTATGACGACGGCGGCGCGGAGGAACGCTACAGCAGCAGCAGCGATGGCTACCTGCTCATCACGGCTCCCGAGGGCTATGTCCTTCAACTGACAGGCACCGTCCAGACAGAGACCAGTTACGATTATCTGACGGTCTATGACGGAACCACCACCGAAGCTGCTGTGCTCCGCGAAAATCTATGGAGCCTTCCAAGTAGCGGCGACTTAACTGACATCGGCAGCATTATCAGCACGGGCAGTAGCATCTTGCTCTATTTCCATTCCGACGGTGGTAGCAATTACGAAGGCCTCAACCTCGATGTTACGTTGTTCAAACCCAACGAGGCCTATTCCATCAACATCAACGAGACCACAGGCGGCGTGATACATAGCAGCAAGGCTATAGCCAAGTATAATGACGAGATAACCCTGACGTGGACACACGAGACAGGCTATGTCCTCGAGAGCATCAGCATCACGGACGCCTACGGCAGGCCCGTAAGCTTCACTGGTGGCTCATGGTACAACGCTGCCACACACTTCACGATGCCCCCCTCGGCAGTAAACGTTACTCCGACCTTCATTAAGGCTACCACTTCGGTTGCCGGTCTCTTCGTCAACTTCCCCGAGACAGGCCAAACAAAAACCTGCGACATTGCTACGGGTGTGACCTCATTCAAGGTCTATGACGATGGCGGTGCAGAAGGAGAATATTCCAACGACTATACTGGCTACGTCATCATCACTGCCCCAGAGGGCTTAAGAATGCAACTGACAGGTACCATATCCGGTGAGAGTCAGGACAACCTCACCGTCTATGACGGCAAGACCGACGAGGCCGCCGTGCTCCTCGACCATGCGTACGGAAATGGGCACAATGATTCAGCCAGAGACATCGGCATCATCACCACCACAGGCAATAGCATGATGCTTTATTTCCAAACAGACGGCAACAACACCGATCCTGGCCTGGACCTCGAAGTGACCCTGTTCAACCCCGACGAGGCCTTCCCCATCAACATCAGCACAGTTATGGGCGGCTCCATGACGAGTGACAAGTCGACAGCCAAGTACACAGAGACCGTCGCACTGACCGAGTCGCATGAGGATGGCTATGTACTGAAGGACATCCTTGTGAAGGACGTCAACAATAAAACGGTGGAAGTAAATGGCGGCACGTGGTACAGGGTTGATGCCAGCTTCACGATGCCGGCATCGGAAGTTACCGTCACCCCGACGTTCATTCCTGCCACGACCATTGCCGACGGACTCTTCATCAATATGCTGAAGGAGGGAACTATCACCACCAACATCTCAACGGGCGTGAAGTCGTTCAAGGTCTATGACGATGGCGGTGCAGAAGGAGAATATTCCGACGGCTGCAATAGCTATCTCGTGCTCAACGTTCCCGAAGGCTACCTGATACAGGTCACTGGCACGATAGACTCGGAGAACTGCGATTACCTGACCTTCTATGACGGCGCCGACGACCAAGCCCCAACGCTCAGGGAGCAAGTGTCCAGCATAGACAGCCACAACCTCTCGGACATCGGCATCGACCAGCAGCGGACGGAGCATGACCATCCGTTTCTATTCAGACGGTAGCCAAAACGACGATGGCTATGCCCTCAACGTTTACGTCTTCAATCCCAACGAGCCCCAGCCCATCACCATCAGTCCGGCCACGGGCGGCGCAATGGCCAGCAATGTGCCATCGGCCAAGTTCAACGAGGTCATCACCCTGACCGAGACACACGAGAGAGGCTATACGCTCGAAAAAACCACCGCTGTTGATGCCAACGGTACGCCAGTGGCCATCAATGGCGGCACATGGTACAACGCCGCAGCCAGCTTCATCATGCCCATCGCCGGAGTGACGGTAACGCCTCAGTTCACTACTGCCAGAACGGCCGAATACGGACTCTTCATCAACATGCCCAAGGTAGGCACGCTCACCACCGACATCTGCAATGGCATCAAGTCCTTCAAGATCTATGACGACGGTGGCGCTGAAGAAAATTATTCCGACGGCTGCGACGGCTACCTCATGCTACAGGCACCCATTGGCTACAGGCTGAAGGTGACAGGTACCATAGCATCCGAAACCGGATATGACTACCTGAGCATCTACGACGGCACTGAAGTCGATGAAGCAAAGTGCCTCCTCAAGGAGTTCAGCAGTCCCGACAGTAAAAACACAACAGATATTGGTGAGCATGGCAGCACTGCCCGCACCCTGCTGCTCTATTTCCGTTCAGACAGCAGCCAAAGCGCTGATGGTCTCGACCTTACAGTGGAACTCATCCCCATCACCTACACCCTGGCCTTCGACAACGGACAGGCCGGAGCTACTGGCACCATGGCCATCACGGGTTCGATGGAGAGCATTACCCTGACCTACGACACTCCTCAGAACCTGCCCGCAATGGGCTTCAGCCGCACGGCCTACAACTTCCTCGGATGGAGTACCGCTGTTGATGGCGACGTCGCTTTTGCCGACAAGGCTGAGGTGGAGAACCTCGCCACAGAGCAAGATGCCATGGTAACCATCTACGGCAAGTGGCAGCCCATCGTCTATCCTATCACCTACGACCTCGCCGGTGGTGCCGTTGCTTCTGCCAACCCCGCTGAGTACACCATCGAGTCGGCCGACTTCACACTGGTCAACCCGACGAAGCTGGGCTACACCTTCACCGGATGGGAAGGCACCGACCTGACGGAGAAGACCGTAGCCGTGACCGTGACTACGGGCCACTACGGCGACCGCGCTTACACCGCCACTTGGGAGCCGAACCCCTATAAGGTACACTTCGACATCAATGGCGGCAACGGCGGTACAATGGCCGACCAGATCCATATCTACGACAGCGAGCTGGCACTTACTGAGAACGCCTTCACACGTACAGGCTACACCTTCAAGGAGTGGAACTCGAAGGCTGACGGCACAGGCACAGTCTACACCGATAAGCAGACCGTGAAGAACCTCACCTCCGTACGCGACGAGGTCATCACGATGTACGCACAGTGGACACCGAACCCCTATCAGGTGGCTTTCAACGCCAACAACGGTACGGGCGAGATGGCAAACCAGAACTTCGTCTATGACGTCGCACAGAACCTGACGCAGAACGCCTTCACCCGCACCGGCTACACCTTCGATGGCTGGAACAGCAAGGCCAACGGCACCGGCAAGCCTTATGCCGACCAGCAGGAAGTGCTGAACCTGACCGCCGAGCGCGACAAGGTGGTGACGATGTACGCCCAGTGGAAGCCCATCGCCTATGCCATCACCTACAACCTCAACGGTGGTGAGGTGGCTACGGAGAACCCCGCGACCTATACCATCGAGACTCCCAACTTCACGCTGGTGAACCCGACCCGCGAGGGCTACACCTTCTTGGGCTGGACTGGTACCGACCTGCTGGATGTAACGCAGGCCGTAACCATCGTGAAGGGCAGCATCGGCGACCGCACATACACCGCCAACTGGCAGCTCAACGAGTACAAGGTGACCATCGCCGCTACCGATAACGGCTCCGTGGAGGCTTCAACGCTGACACCCTTGCATGGCGAGGACGTAGTGCTGACCATCACTCCTGTTCAGGACTACCTGTTGGAGTCGCTGACGGTAAACGGCGAGGACGTGACGGAACAGGTGGTTGAAGGCAAGTACACCATCGTGAGCGTGAAGGGTGACGTGACGGTAACAGCCACCTTCATGGAAGATCCTCTGGTAGGCATCGCAGCTGTGCAGGGGGCATCGCCGCTACACAAGCCCGTCTTCGACCTGCGTGGCAACAAGGTGGCCGACGAGTTCAACCCGAGGCGCCTGCATCGCGGTGTTTACATCGTTGAGGGCCGGAAGATTGTAATCAAGTAAGCATGGAGCAGAACTGACTCCTGTTAGCTCTCTCTTGAACAGGACATCATGCACTCTTCGCTCCGATATCGAAGCGAAGAGTGCTCGTTTATATTGTCCTCTGCAAGCTCCTTCAAAAGCCATGATGACACATATTTTGGTGCAAAGTTTGGTGTTGTGGAGAAAAAAGGTTATCTTTGCAGGCACAAACACACATTTAGGCACGACATGAGCACTCAGGCGATGGACAAAGATCAGGTGAAACGACGTCCGGTCGATACCACGCGGCACCACCGTGAAAACGGATGGGACTACCGGGGACGTGCCATCTATCACTTCACCCTTCCTGTGGAGGCACGCTATCCGCTGTTCGGGGTTCTGGAGGGCGAGAGCGCGGAAAAGGCTTTCGTCAGGCTGAATCCATTTGGCCGACAGGTGTGCCGGATGCTGAGCGGGCTGGCACAGTTCTACGAAAAGAAAGGGTATGCGCTGAAGGTGTTGACACAGATGGTGATGCCCGACCATGTGCATTTGGTGATTCAAGTGCTCGAGCCTCTGCCGCAAAGCATCGGGGCGGTGGTCAGAGGGTTCAAGAGCGCGTGCACAAAGATTTACAAGGAAGAGTATTTTTGTAGCGGCGAGAACGCCGCTAAAGTGCACGGGGAGGGAAACCCTAGAGGCGAGAACGCTGCTAAAGTGCACGGAAAGGGGGAGAAGGCCCCTATGCATTTTACCCGCATTTTTGCGGGCAGGGGCAGCATCTGGCAGCAGGACCCGGCCTATTACCATGAGCGCATACTTCACGCGCCAGGCCAGTTGCGCCGGATGATTGACTACGTGAAGGACAACCCCCGCCGCCTTTGGCTCAAGACAAGGAACCCCGACCTCTTCCGCCTGCACAGACACACGGAAGTCAACGGCTTGTCGTTTACCTCGATGGGCAATCACTTCCTCCTCGACTGGCCAGACCGACAGGCGGTGGAAGTGTCGCGAAGCGCCGTTGCCAATCAGGTGGAAGAACGGCTGCGGACGGTGCTGGCGGCGGCTCACAACGGGGCGGTCACTTACACGGCAGCCATCAGCAAGGGCGAGCAACACATTGCCCGGGCTTTGCGGGAGCAAGGCTACCCGATGGTTGTTCTTCTTGGCGACGGTTTCCCCAAGGAAGGCTCGCCCCACGAACGTTACTACAAGCCCGGTGGCGTCTATTTCGAGGCGTGTTCGAAGGGGCAGCTGTTGCTCTTGGAACCCACCGAGCAGGTTTTCCTTGATGCCGGCATCCAATCGGCCGTCCAGGAGACTTTGCACCGCAAAGCAGAGGCACGCCATTTGAGCTATGTGCCCATTTCTGCGACAGCCCAGCGTTATCACTTTGTGGCACTCAACGAAATTGCCAACCGATTATCTATAACATAATATACAATATTAACACATAAACTGAAAAGAATGACAGAATTCAAGTATGCCCCAATGTTCCAGATGGGCGAGGACAAGACAGAGTACCGTCTTCTCACGAAAGAAGGCGTCACCGTAAGTGAGTTCGAGGGAAAGGAAATCGTGAAAGTATCCCCCGAGGCGCTGACACTTCTGGCTCAGCAAGCTTTCCACGACGTGGAGTTCATGTTGCGCCGCGAACACAACCTGCAGGTGGCTCAAATTCTTAAGGACCCCGATGCCAGCGAGAACGACAAGTACGTCGCCCTCCAGTTCCTGCGCAATGCCGAGACTGCCTGCAAGGGCATCCTGCCTTTCTGCCAGGACACCGGCACAGCCATCATTCACGGCGAGAAGGGACAACAGGTTTGGACAGGCTTCGAGGACGAGGAAGCACTCTCCCGCGGCGTGTTCAACACGTTTACGCAGGACAATCTCCGCTATTCGCAGAACGCACCGCTCAATATGTACGACGAAGTCAACACGAAGTGCAACCTGCCTGCCCAGATTGACATCGAGGCAACGGAGGGTGCTGAGTACCGTTTCGTCATGGTTGCCAAGGGCGGCGGCTCGGCCAACAAGACCTACTTCTACCCCATGACGAAAGCCACCATCCAGAACGAAGGCACGCTGCTGCCTTTCCTCGTGGAGGAGATGAAGCACCTCGGCACAGCTGCCTGCCCGCCCTACCACATCGCTTTCGTCATTGGCGGCACCAGCGCAGAGAAGAACCTGCTGACGGTCAAGCTGGCGAGCATCAAGTATTACGACTCCCTGCCCACCACGGGCGACGAGACGGGACGCGCTTTCCGCGACATCGACCTGGAGAATAAACTTCTCGAAGAAGCCCACAAGATTGGCCTTGGCGCACAGTTTGGCGGCAAGTATCTTGCCCACGACATCCGCGTCATCCGCCTGCCGCGTCACGGCGCAAGCTGTCCCATCGGCATGGGCGTAAGCTGTTCGGCCGACCGAAACATCAAGGCAAAGATCAACAAGGACGGCATTTGGCTGGAGAAGATGGACGATTGCCCCGGCGAACTCATTCCCGAGGAGTTGCGTCTGCCGGGCGAGGGTGGCAAGGGCATTGAGATTGACCTCGACAAGGGCATCGATGCCGTGCGCAAGGAACTCAGCAAGTACCCCGTCTCGACCCGCGTCAACCTGAAGGGCACCATCATCGTGGCACGCGACATCGCCCATGCCAAGTTGAAGGCCCGTCTCGATGCAGGCGAAGGCATGCCGAAGTACTTCAAGGACTATCCCATCCTCTACGCCGGCCCTGCCAAGACGCCGGAGGGCTATCCTTGCGGTTCGATGGGTCCCACCACGGCCAACCGCATGGACCCCTACGTCGATGAGTTCCAGGCAAATGGCGCTTCCTTAGTGATGATAGCAAAGGGCAACCGCACGCAGCAAGTGACGGATGCCTGCAAGAAGCATGGCGGCTTCTACCTCGGCACCATTGGCGGCGTGGCAGCCGTCCTCTCGCAGTCGAGCATCAAGAGCATCGAGTGCGTGGAGTATCCCGAACTCGGCATGGAGGCCATCTGGAAGATAACCGTCGAAGACTTCCCCGCCTTCATCCTCGTCGATGACAAGGGCAACGACTTCTTCAAGCAGCTGAAGCCCTGGTGCCACGGGTGCAAAAGTTTAAAACTCAATGAGTTAAATAGAGAGAAAAAGTGAAAAGTATAATCGAGGTTTCGGCTGTGCGCGAAAGCCTGTGCTAATTCGGCTTGAACAGAGTTCTGACAATAATGGTTAAGCATTCTGCCCATAATGGTTAAGCATTATTTTCAGAACTCTGTAACATCACGACAGACCCCCCGAAACTTAAAAGTTTGGATAAGATATGGTAAAGAACATTATTCTTGCCTTGACATTGGCCTTTGTCTTTTCCTGGAACAAGGCAAAGGCTCAGTTGCCGGCAGTCACCCTGAAGACCATGAATGGCGTAGAGGTTCGCACCGATACCCTTTCAAACGGAGGCAAGCCATTCATCATCGACTTCTTCGCCACTTGGTGTAAGCCCTGCAACCGCGAGTTGGACGCAATCAGCGAGGTTTATGAGGAGTGGCAGGAAGAGACCGGCGTGAAAATCATTACAGTCAGCATCGACCAAGCCCAGAACATCAATAAGGTGAAGCCCTTGGTGAGCAATCATGGTTGGGAGTATGAGGTGCTGCTCGACCCGAACAGCGACTTCAAACGTGCCCTTGGCTGTCAGACGATTCCCTATACACTTATTGTGGATGGCAAGGGAGAGATTGTCTATAAGCACAATGGCTATACCGATGGTGCTGAGACAGAACTCATCGAAAAAGTCAGGGAACTGCTAAAGAAATGAAGAGACTTCTGGCTTATCTGTTTGCTTGGTGCAGCATCCTTGCCTGCAACGCTTGGAAATGGAAAGGCGTCACATTCTCAGGCAGTGTCCAGAGCGACATGCTTGTTCCGCGGCACGACAGCGGTACAGGTGCTGAGAAGACGGGCGACTTCCTGACCAACACCTATGCCGACCTCATGCTGCAAAGCAAGTATGTCGATGGCGGCGTTCGCTTCGAGTTCCTGCAATTCCCTCTTCCCGGCTTTGAGAAGGATTTCAAAGGCTGGGGCGTACCCCATTTCTGGGTAAAGGGCAGAGTAGGGAAGTTCGAGCTGACCGGTGGCACGTTCTACGAACAGTTCGGCTCGGGCTTCATCCTCCGCACCTATGAGGAGCGCTTCCTCGGCATCGACAATTCCCTGCTTGGAGGCCGTGTCGTGGTGAAGCCCATCAAAGGTGTCACGCTGAAAGCGCTATGCGGCGTGCAGCGTCGCTACTGGAAATGGAACAAGTCGGTCATCAGCGGAGCCGATGCCGAGATAAATCTCGAGGAGTTCTTTCCCGCGTTGCAGAGAAGCGAAACGAACATCATGCTTGGCGGTTCGTGGGTAAACAAGTATGAGAAGAACGAAGAAAAGGTTTACGTCTCTCCGATCTATCGTCTGCGCTTCCCCAAGTTCGTCAATGCCTGGGATGTTCGGGTGAACTTCACCCGTGGCCCCTGGAGCGTGCTGGGCGAATATGCGTGGAAGAGCGACGACCCATCCTTTGCCAACCAGTATATATACAAGAAAGGCTCTGCCGTCATGCTCTCCGGCTCGTATTCCCAGAACGGACTGAGCGTCCTGCTTCAGGCCAAACGCTCGGAAAACATGTCGTTCAAAAGCACAAGCGACGTCTCCAAAGCCAACGGCATCTCTTCTGCCATCAACCATTTGCCTGCCTTTACCCAGGATCAGACATACGCCCTTGCCGCTCTCTATCCATACGCCACGCAGCTGGCCAACGGCGAATGGGCGTACCAGGCAGAGATAGGTTACAACTTCAAGCGCAAGACGCTGCTGGGAGGAAAGTACGGCATGAATGTGAAGGCAAATTTCTCGTACGTCCGAGCCATCGACCGCCAGTTCTACGACAAGAACGACCTGATAGCACAGACCAGAGGCTACACCTCCAAGTTCTTCAAGTGGGGCGACCAAACCTATTACCGCAGCTTCGACTTCACCGTGACCCGCAAGCTGTCGAAGGCTCTTAAGCTCAGCCTAATGTACTTGAACCAGCAATACAACCAGTTGGCTGTTGAAGGACATGGCGGCATGGTAAACTCCAACATCTTCATCGCCGATGGCAAATATCAGTTCTCGCCAAAGGTGACACTGCGCTGCGAACTGCAATACCTGTTGACAAAGCAAGACCAGGGCGATTGGGCGTACGGATTGCTGGAGCTTTCATTGGCACCGCACTGGATGATTACCGTCAGCGACATGTGGAACTGTGGCGGGACGAAGCTGCACTATTATCAGGGACTCGTCACCTATAACATTCGCCAGCACCGCATTCAGGCGGGCTACGGCCGCACCCGTGCAGGCTACAACTGTTCGGGCGGCGTGTGTCGCTATGTGCCGGCCTCAACGGGCTTTACCCTCTCGTACAATTACAACTTCTGACAATATGTTTCGACATTATACATTATATATTATAATATATGGCATTTGCCTGACGCTTCTTGCTTGCGACCATATCGCCGAGGACGAGCGTCTGATTTACGAGAAGCCAGAACCTGCGCAACGCGTTGTGTTGCTTGAGGACTTCACCGGACAGAGGTGCGTCAATTGTCCGAAGGCAACGGAAGTCATCGAGCAGTTGCAGGAGACTTATGGCGACAACATTGTGGCCGTAGGCATTCATGGCGGGCCGCTCGCTTTTGCCGGCAACGCAAAAGTAGTTGGCCTCAAGACAGACATCGGCGATGCCTACTACAAACATTGGAATCTGGAATACCAGCCTGTCGGGTTGGTCAACAGACATGCTCCTGCCGATTATCCCGAGTGGGCTGCTGCCGTAAAGGAAGAACTTGCCAAGCCTGCGCCGTTGCTCCTTTCCGGTAAGGCAGTTCTTGCCGATGACGTCATCACCATTGACATTTCTGCCGAGGGCAATGACGGAACTGTTGTCGGTAAGCTTCAGGTTTGGGTTCTCGAAGACGGCATCCAGACGCTCCAGCTTATGCCGGACGGCAAACCCAATCAGCAATACACCCACAACCATGTGTTCCGCACAGCCGTCAATGGTGCGTGGGGCGAGGACTTCAGCATCGAGGAAGCCAAATCCGAACAGCGCTCCATGACGCAAACATTAGAGCCGAATTGGAACAGAGAGCACCTGAGCATCGTCGCCTTCGTCTATAATGACAGCGGCGTACAGCAGGTTGCAAAGATAAATGTAGAACAACAACCATAATGCTTATGAAAAAAATCATTACACTCATCCTTTCGTTGACGGCCGTCCTCGCCTCCTGGGCTCAGGGGTTCGTGTTTCAATACCAAGGTCAAAGCCTTGCAGATGGAGCGACCGTCATCATTGCTGCCGAAGAGGACCTGTTCGGCGACCTGTCGTGCGAGACAAACAACCCGATGAATCCCGACGACGGACTGATACTGAAACTCTTGACCACCACTTCGGCCACCGCATCGGCCACCTTGCAAATCTCCTACAACTCGCTCGACGCTAACGTCCTGCAATGGTGCATGGGAGATGGATGTATGCCTCTCGACAACTTGGCGTCGGTCACCAAACGCTTTACCGTGAGGAATGGCAGCGAGCAAGTACAGTTCGATGCAGTCGGCATCCAGAGCGAAGGATACCTTTCGGCCACACTCAAAGTAACAATCGGGCTGGAGTCGCATCAAGTGAACATCATGTTTGCCAATGGCGATGTCGATGCTATTCAGGCGCTTCCCCAAAGCAGAGGAACCCACCGCACTTACTATGACCTTCATGGCCGTCGCCTGCAAACCCCGTCGGCAGGCGGACTGTATATCATAAAGGACGGAGAGCAAGTTCGAAAAGTAGCAATACAATAAATAATTTTTCTATTAACTAACTTCATTCATTCATTATGAAAAAACAATTACTTATTGCGGCAGCCGCCCTTGTGCTGGCTGTATGTGCCCAGGCACGTGTTATCACTCCCAGCGATGGCCAGATTTGGTGGGGGTATTTCAGTTCCGATGACGTCGAATCAATCAACGAGGTTGGAACCGGTTCGCCAATGACCCTGATGGCAGGCATCTACATTCCTGCCAATCATCCTCAAATCGGACAGGCCACCGTCAAAGCTGTCCGTATCTATTTCAGGCAGAACCTCGTTTCGACGCTCAGCAACTTGAAGATTTGGATTTCCAAAGAACTACCAAACAAAATCGACGATGCCGACTATAAGCAAAACCTCCTGGGAACTCCGTCGGCTGGAGCCAACGACTACAATCTCAGGACACCCTTCGAAATAAACAACACCGGATTCTATATCGGATACTGCGTGACGAGCACCTCCGGCTATTCCATCGGTAGTGGCGGCAACGATGCCCCCAATTCCTTTTGGATTGGTAATCCAACTGCAGGACTTGGCTGGACAGACCTCAATGGAAACGGTTTAGGGAAACTCGCATTCCAGATACTTGTTGAAGGCGCAGACATCCCCGCCACCTATGCAACCGCGTCGGACTTCGGCCAGAACCTGACCCTTCAGGGAGAAATAGCTTCCGTCCCCGTGACAATCACTAACTTGGGAACCGACCCCGTCAATAGCATCACCTACACCATCGCCACGGAAGGCGGGAGCACCACAGAACCCCAAGAACTGAAACTGGGCGACCTTTCCTTCAACAGTTCCGTCACAGTCTCCGTCCCCTTCCTTCCCGATGCTGAAACCAGAAAGTACCATAAGACTTTCACCATCACCCACGTGAACGGCACACCCAATACCAAAGCCGACAATAGTGCCAACGGATTCCTCATCACACTTAAAGAAAAGCAACCCGTGACACCCGTCATCGAAGAGTTCACCGGCACATGGTGCGGATGGTGCCCAAGAGGCATCGTCGGAATGGAGAAGATACACGAGGCGTACGGCAACCAAGTCGTACAGATAGCAGCCCACGACGGCGACCCCATGGCCATCGATGCCTACAAGAACTTCATCTATGAGAATGTCGGCGGCTTCCCCAGTTCTTTCATAGACCGTCAGTATGATATCGACCCCTCATACTCCACACTCAATTATTACGTGAAACGTGCACTCGACAGGACAGCTCCCGCAGCCATAGAACTGAAAGCAGAATGGGAGAATGCTGACCAGAACAGCGTCGTCTTCAACACGACCACCCGCTTCTCCTACAACGACGAGAAAGCCCAGTACGCCATCGCTTATGTACTCGTAGAGGACGGGCTGACCGGAACAGGCAGCAACTGGGCTCAGGCCAACTACTATAGAAACGGCGGCAGCGGCGGCGAGATGGACTTCTGGTACAAAGCCAACTCCTCCGTCACCGGATTAGAGTTCAACCACGTCGCAGTCGCAGGATGGGGCATCGATGACGGCATCAACGGCTCCGTCTCATCCGTTATCAATGTCAACACACCACAGCAATACTCTAAAACTTACAGCATATCGGGCAACTCCCTCATACAGGACAAGTCCAAGCTGACGGCCGTCGCTTTGCTCATCGACCGCTTCGACGGTACCATCGTCAACGCTGCTCAGAGCCCCATCGTGGAGAAAGGCACAGCCATCAACGCACCCACAGCAGGCTTTGAAGTCCCCGAAGCATGCTACACCATCGACGGACGCTCGCTGCAGCACCCGAGCCGCGGCCTCAACATCATCCGAATGACCGACGGCACCGTTAAAAAAGTCATGGTGAAGTAAGATAAAGAGAGACAAGAGCACAGGCTCATCGTTTCCTATACAACAACGGATTGCACGGATTCTTTTGCGGATTTGCCTCCCCCCGTTAGCCGGCGGGCAAGACAATCTGCAAGAGAGCCGCGCTGGTCCGTTGTTTTTTCCTGACTTCGTCGATGCGTCACCCAAATTGACTTAGCAGTTTCTTAAGGTCGAAGAGTGGCTTGATGGTTTGCTGCTCTTCGGTGAGAAACAAAGTCCGTCGCTCTGTCCCAGTCATCCCATCTGTCTTTATGTCGATGGTGATTATGGTCTTGGCGATGTCTATCACCTTGTCCACGCTGAGCCCGATGCCGGTGAGACGGAGTATGCGCTCGAGTTCCTTGTAGACTTTGTATGCCACGAAGCAGATGCAGACGTGCGCCTCTATCCGCCGCTCCGTAAAGTGGAACATGGGACGCATCTCTAGATTGCCCTTGCTGATTCGGAAGGCACGCTCTACGACCCACAGACCGTGATACTGTCCGATGACCTCTTCGGCAGGCAGGGAGGTATTGGTGACATATCCCTTCAACCCGTCCCAGCGCTCGTCCTCGGCTATCTTCTCCTGACTGATGGAGACTTCCACGTCCTTGCTTATCTCAAGGAACTTGTTGTATCCGCGCTTGTTGACGTTTGCTTTCGTGAGTATGCCCGATTTGTACGATTTCCTCAACCGCTCCACTCCCTTCTCCCTGTTCTTCGCGTCATTGGCTGCCCTGGACGAGGAATAGCTTACGATGAGCCTGTCTCCGTCGGTACGCCTGCACTCGTATGCCGCGCCATCGCGCTTTCCGAGGGACAGGGTCCACTCCTTTACGGCTGTCGGCTCTGACTTTATCCTTGCGCCTACGATGTACTTGTTGCCCGCCGAGCGCAGCAGTCTGATGTTCCTCGCATTCATCAGCCCAGAATCGGCCACGACGACGAAGTCCTTCAAGCCGAAGCGGCGGACAAAGTCATCTATGATGGGAATCATCGTATAGCCTTCATACTGGCTGCCGTTGAAGATGGAATAGGAGAGCGGATAGCCGTCCCGTCTGACCAGCAGACCCAGCACAATCTGCGCCTCGCTCGTCTTTCCGTCCTTCGAGAAACCCGCCTGTCGCAGGTCGTCCTTCGGAGCTGTCTCAAAGTACAGCGTCGTCACGTCATAGAACAGCAGGCCGATGCTCCCGCCCAGTATCCTGCGGGTATGACCGATGCTTATCTCCTGCACCCGCTCCATCTGGCGGCTGTAAAGCCTGTCCATGTAGCGGTAGATGCGGCTCAGACTCACATCCTCCTTGTAGTATGAGCGGAGATATGCTGTCGTGGCTAGCTTGCTCGAGGGCTGGCTGATACGGGCAATCACCAGATGGCGAAGGACATCGTCCTCTATCTGATTGAACCCAATCAGATCATAGACCTGTGAAAGAAGCATGTATGTACCATTGATAGATGCACCGTCGATACGGCTTACGAGCATGTCGATGTCCGACTGACGGCTTACATGACCGGCTTGAAAGTCAATCAACTGCTGACCGCCATACTGCCTTATCCAATGATTGGCCTGAGACACCAGAGCCTCCACCTCCGCAGCATTATGGGCAACGCCAAACTGCCGGATTTCCCTGAAGCGGCCCTTGCTCTTGTCTACGACGGCAACGCTGACACTGCCTGAACGATTCTTCTTCTTGCGTACAAACATGCCGCAAAGATACACAAAAAAATGCTTGCGTCACCCTAATCACCCTAAATTTAACTCCTAAGCATCTGATTATGAGGCGAAGATTTTTCGTAATAAAAAAAATCGACGAAGTCAGGAAGACAACGGATTGAACGGATTGAACGGATTATTTTCTTTGCTGATTATCAGCGTTACTTTAATCCGTTCAGTCCGTTCAATCCGTTATTTTATAATAACAATTTAGTTTCTACACATCCTTGTCCTGCTTATCTGCGTCCGCTTCGGCTCATGCTGCCGCCGCTACGGCTCATGCCACCCATGCCTTCGCTGCGACTCATGCTACCTCCACGGTTTCCGCCCATGTGGCCACCGCGTCCGGCTCCGCTGCCGCCACCCATGTGCGAGCCGCCGCCGCTCATGCGAGAGCTGCTGCCGTCGAAGGAGTTGCCGCGGCCTGAGCCTCTGCCATGGCTGTCGCTACCGCTGAAATGATTCCTGCCGGGATTCATGCCGCTGTGGCCGGAGCCGCCGTGGGAGCGGTAGTCGCCGTGGGAGGAGTGGTAGCTGCCCGAGCCGTGACGGGGCGATGCGGGCGAAGAGTGATGCACGCTGTGGGAGGGATGGTGCATGTCGCGGCCGCGAAGACCACCGTCCCAATGCGGACGACGTCCGGAGTAGAAGCCTCCGTGGTGGTAGTAGCGGCTGTGAGCGCCACGATAGGAGATGTACACACTCGGACGGCTGTAGTAGTAGTAGCCGCGGTTGTAGTAACTGTAGATGGGGAAGTGCCACGCTCCAGCCCTCCAGATGATGGGGCGGAGGAAGTAGTCGGCAGCCGAAAGCAGAGAGTACTGCCAGTCGTAGAGGATGCAGCGGAGGTCGTCGAGACGATAGCTGTAGTAGCTTCCGTAGATGTCCGACGGCGAATCAACCCTGAGGAAGTAGTCGAGATTGATTTCGTAGGCATCGTTATACTGCTGGTCGTTGAGGTTAAGCTCATAGGCCATCTTGTCCGTCAGGTAGAGAGCTTCTGCCTGAGCACGTCCGAAACTCATTGCATTGGCGCTTGCGAAAGCTGCCATGGAAAGCATCATGGAAAGTAACATCTTTTTCATAATCGTATCTTTTAATAGTGTTCTACATTTGTTTGATGCTGCAAAGGTACGACATAAAACGAAAGGGGAAGAAAGGATTTTCCCTAAACGCGCGGGGGAAACTCCTAAAGTAGTAGGCTTTCACAGTTTATGGCTCATAGTCAGGCTACGCTCTGTACTGGCGGATGCCAAGAGCGAAACTTCTGCAAAATTATTGTCTGAATGTTTTGCACTTTAAGATAAATCTCGTAATTTTGCATGCAGAAAGAGTAAAAAACACCTAATTATGGAAACGCAAGAGAATACCTTTCAGGGAAAAGCTACAGTATTCAACCCTGCACAACTTTATTTACTGGAGATGTTTTCGAGGGTAAAAACGGAAGAAGAATTGCAGGAAATAAAGGCCTTGCTTGCAGACTATTATGCCAAGAAGGTTGATGAAGGCATAGCAGAGCTTGAAGCAAAAGGTCTTTGGGGCCGCGAGCAGAGCGAAACTGCCATGAAGGAACATCTGCGTACTCCTTATAATTACTGAGATGAAACATCGCGTGGTACTCGACACCAATGCTCTGGTAGCGTCTTTCTCGAAAGGAAGTCCGACAAATGCTATATGGCGTGGACTTCTCGAAGGCAAGTACATGCTATGTGTTTCCAACGATATTTTGTGTGAGTATCAAGAGATTATAGCACAAAAGACAACACCTTTGATTGCGGAAAACGTCATTAACTACCTTTTGAACAGCAGGTACGTGGAAATGATAACAACATATTATCACTTCGAATTGATAACAGCTGACCGCGACGACAACAAGTTTGTGGATTGTGCGATAGCAGCGAATGCCGCTTTCATCGTTTCGGACGACAAGCATTTTCTGCCCCTTCGACAGATAGCCTTCCCTCGCTTGCTTGTTATCAAAATGATAGAATTTGTCAATATACTGAACAATATACAGCGCTGACAACAAATGAAATCGATGACTGGGCAGCTTATGTAATGGACTTTTTACTATAGCTAATCCATTCGGTCGCGGTAGTCCTCGTAGGTGAAGCGGCGGAGGGTCTGCCGCGTGCCATCCTCTTTCTCCAGCACAATCGAGGGGTGCATGATGCCGTTGAACATGGTGGTCTTGACGGTAGTGTAGTGTATCATGTCCTCGAAAACGATTTCCTGCCCCACCCGGAGTGGTTCGGCAAATCGCCAACTGCCCATGTAGTCGCCGCTCAGGCAGCTGTTGCCACCCAAGCGGTAGATGTTCTTCTGCCGTGCATCGGGCGCAGAGGCGGCTTCGAAAGGCAGGCTCTCGGCTCCGCGCACTTCGGGCTGGTAGGGCATCTCCAGGCAGTCGGGCATGTGGCACGTGAAGGAAACATTCAGTATGGCAGTCTGCACGCCGTGATTCACCACGACATCAACCACCTCGGCCACCAGCGGACCGGTCTGCCATGCGAAGGCACTACCGGGTTCCAGGATGATGTGAAGGTGCGGATAGCGTTGGTGAAGTCCCCGTAATATATATATAAGGTGTTCCACATCGTAGTCCTTTCGCGTCATCAGGTGTCCGCCGCCGAGGTTGAGCCACTTGAGCTGCGGGAACCATCGGCTGAACTTCTCCTCAAGGTGCTGTAGCGTGTGCTCCAATGCCGAAGCAGGACTCTCGCAATGGCAATGACAGTGGAAGCCTTCGATGCCTTCGGGAAGCACTTCCGGCAACTGCTCCGCCAGCACTCCGAAGCGGCTGCCAGGGGCGCAAGGGTTGTAGAGTTCGGTCTCTATCTCGCTGTATTCGGGATTGACGCGCAAGCCAAGTGAGACGGGATGCCCGTCGAAAGCCCGTACAAGAGGCAGCATGCGTTCGTACTGCGACAGGGAGTTGAAGGTGACGTGGCCGCTGCAACGGAGTATCTCCGCGAACTCTTCCTCCTCGTAGGCCGGGCTGTAGGTGTGGGCCAAGGAGCCGAACTCCTCGAGCGAAAGCCTTGCCTCGCAGAGACTGCTGGCAGTGGTGTGGCTGATGAAATTGCGGAAGATGGGGAAAGTTCGCCAAAGGGCAAAGGCCTTGAAAGCGAGGATGATCTCCACATCGGCTGCTTCGGCTACGTGCTTGATAAGCTCCAGGTTGCGACGAAGCAAGGACTCTTGAACAAGATAATACGGACGCACGGTGCAAATTAAGAATTAAAAATTAAAATGTACTCTACCTGTCTGTTCCACTCCTCTTTCGGAGGGTACGGTGGAAGCTGGAAAAGAGAATTCCTTCTCGCCGTTCCCCCCTCTTTCGGAGGGGACGGGGGAGGCTGTTAGTACACCAGCTTGACGTTATCCACCCATAGGGTGTTGCCGATGGTGCCGACGTATGGCCCGTCGTTGCTGCTGTCGAACTTCAGGATGATGTGTGTGGGCGTTTCGTCGGGCTTAGCCCATCCTTCTTCCTTGATGCGGACGTTCTGGCCTTTGCTGTTGCGGGCGCAGAAGCCGTTGGCGTCCGACATCAGCTTCATCTTGTCGCGGAAGAAACTCTCGCGGCTGATGTCGCCGTAGTGAATGGCGAAGGTCTGGCCCTCCTTCCATTCGGGGGTGTTCTGGCTGAAGGCTTTGTACATGGTGCCTACACGCAGGGCATGGATGTTGCCCTCAGCATCTTCCCAACGCTTCTGCAACAGGCAAAGGACCTGCGCCATGTCCTTTCCGCCCAATGTCTGCCGGCGGCTGAAGCCCGTCTCGCGAATGCGTTCCGTGCCCGGCGAGTAGTACTTATAGTCGAACTTCACGGCTTTGGGCCTCTTGGTGAAGGGTATGCCGACGTTCAGCTTGCTCATCGGGTCCTTCGACCCCGTGATGGGTTCCTGTATGGAGCCAAGGAAGATGCTTCCCGAAGCAAGGACGCTGATGTTGACGATGCCTACGGCTTTGCAGCTTACGATGTGGGTGTAGAGCTTGGCACACTGGCCGTCGCGATGCTTGTCGGGATAGACGCTGACGTTTGTCTTGACCACTCCAGCCACTTTGGCATAGATGTTGCTGGTTGCCCAGGGTGAACCTCCCTGGTTCGTATAGGCACGCGGACCGTCCCACGCCCCTTTGGGTCCCACTTCATAGAGTGTCTGTGTCTTGCCTCCAACGAAGATGCTCTCCTTGATGGACCGCGTTATCCACGACTCGAAGTTGCCGAACTTCACCAGTTCCTCCTCTGCCATGAGGCTGAGGGGAAGCAAGCAGAAGAGCACGGCTATGGTGACTTTGTTTGACATCGCTTTGACCATTTTGTCTGCAAAGATACGACGAAGTGAACAAAGAAGCAAACAAAAGAAGTGTAAAGGGGCAGAAGATAGGAAATAAAGAACCTTTTTTCTCTTGATTCTCCCGTAGGGGAAGGGCATTCTTACCTATATAATCCCGTGGCTTTTATTTCTTTCCAGACGGCAGGAGGCAGTCCTTCGCCGTCATAGTCGGGGTCGTTGGCGATGCGGCGGCGTATGGCGGTGCTGCTGATGTCGAGCAGCGGCGTGTCGGCAATGGTGACGCCTTTGGGCACATCGGGCAGGACGAAGCCGGGACGCGGATAGATGACGACGCGATAGGCCGCGAGGATGTCGCTGCTGCGATACCAGTCGGGGAAGCGCTCCCAGTTGTCGGCACCGATGACCAGCACGAACTCGCGGTCGGGATGCTCGCGGCTGAGGGCCGTCAGCGTGTTGAACATATAGGAAGGCCGCGGCAGGGAGAACTCGCGGTCGCACACCTCAACGCCCGGCACGTCGCTGACAGCCAGCCGCGTCAGGCGGAGCCGCGTCTCGTCGTCGAGAAGGTTTGCGTTAGCCTTGAAGGGGTTCTGTGGCGAGACCAACAGCCACATCTCATCGACGAGGCTGCTTTCTGCAAGCGCCTTCGCCAAGGATACATGCCCCAGATGGATGGGGTTGAAGCTGCCGCCGTAGATGCCGGTACGCTTTTTCATAGAGGGAGAGGTCGGGGGTTCAGAGTAATCGGAGGTTTCAGAGCATTCAGAGTAATCGGAGAATTCAGAGACCTCAGATTACTCTTTCTTTAGGAATTCTTTCAGCAATGCTACGGCTTCCTGCTTTGCAGCTTCGAGGTCGTCGTTGATGATGATGCGGTCGAACTGCGGAGCGAATGTCATCTCGTACTTTGCTTTTGCCACTCGCTCGTCTATCTGCTTCATGTCGTCGGTGGCACGCCGTAGGAGGCGCTCCCGCAGTTCCTCGACCGATGGGGGCTGTATGAAGATGCTCAGGGCGCTGTTGCCGTAGTATCGCTTGATGTTGATGCCGCCTTTGACATCGACGTCGAACACTACGTTCAGCCCTGCAGCGAGCTTCTCCTCCACCTGGCTCTTGAGGGTGCCATAGAAGCGGCCTTCATATACTTCTTCATACTCCAGGAAGTCGTCGGCCTCTATGTGGCGGCGAAAGTCTTCTTCCGACAGGAAGTAGTACTCCACGCCGTTCTGCTCCGTGCCCCTCGGCGGACGGCTCGTGGCGCTGACGCTGAAAGCCAGCCGGAACTCGGGATGCTCCTTCATCAGATAGTTCACGATGGTGCTCTTCCCGCTCCCAGAAGGAGCGGAAACGATAAGTAATTTACCTTTTACCATTTAACCATTTACCATTTAATAGTTTTGGGAGATAGAGGGAGATAGGGGGGCTTTCGTGGGAGGCTCTTTTACATCACGTTCAGCACTTGCTCCTTAATCTGTTCCAGTTCGTCCTTCATCTTGACGACGATGTTCTGCATCTCTGCCTGGTTGCTTTTGCTGCCGGTGGTGTTGATTTCGCGGCCCATCTCCTGGGCGATGAAGCCGAGCTTCTTGCCTTGCCCGTGGCCTTCTTCCATCGTATGGCGGAAGTACTGGAGGTGGTTGGCGAGGCGTTGCTTCTCCTCGCTTATGTCGAGCTTCTCGATGTAGTATATCATCTCCTGCTCCAGACGGTTCTTGTCGTACTGCACATCGGGTATGGCGGCCAGCCCTTCGGTGATGCGCTGCCGTATCTTCTCCACGCGTCCTTTCTCGTAAGGCTCTATGCTGGCGAGCAGGGCGGCGATGTTGTCGAGTTTCTCCTCGAACTTCTTCTGCAGGGCGGCGCCTTCCTGCCGGCGGAAAGCCATGAGGTGGTCGATGGCCTGCTGCACGACGTCGCGAGCCACCACCCATTCCTCTTCCGTGAGTTCTTGCTGCACTTCGCCGCGCGTCAGCACGTCGGGCATGCGGGTCAGCGTGTGCCAATAGTCGTCAGGTTCAGGGATGCCGTACTTCGCCGAGAGGTCGAGCATCTGCCGATAGTAGGCGGCTACGAGTTCGCCGTTGATGGGGCTGGCTGCTGCCTGGTCCTGCTGCTCCGTCCAAAGGTTGAGTTCCACCTTGCCGCGCTCCAACGCCTGCGTTATCATGGCCCTCACCTCCATCTCCTTCTCCCTATAGGCGGGAGCTACGCGTGTGGAGAGGTCGAGAGCCTTGCTGTTGAGCGACTTCACCTCTGCTATAATCTTCTTTCCCTGGAATGCGGCCGAGGCTTTGCCGTATCCCGTCATTGATAATATCATGTCTGAGCTGTATTTTTGTGCAAAGGTACGGGATTTTATTCAAAAAGCCAAATATATAAATCCAAAAAATGCAGTCTTTGCGACATCTTCATTGCCTATGGAAAGAAACGCCCCAAGAGGGGCAGGTTTACGCTCCGTGGAGCATCGGCTTACGCTCCGTGGAGCATCGGCCTTTCCTCCACGGAGCATCGGGCTTCGCTCCACGGAGCGTGAGGAAGGCCCCCCTTGGGAGGACTTTCCACCTGCTTGCACCGAGCAAGGAAATCTCTGCCCCAAAGCAAGGTTTTCTCTTCCTCCGGAACCTCAACAACCACAAAAAAACACATAATAACGAAGTATTGGACTGATGACTGATTGAGGTTCGACAAATTCTTCGTATCTTTGTGGCGCAAAACAAAGCTTATCATCAAATCATCAGAACCGTATGGCTAAAAGGGTAAAATTCAATCCCACTTACAACAAACGGGAACAGAAGGTGGACACGTTGTTTGAGGAAATACTCAAAGAGCTTCCCGAGGAAACGAGACAGGAAATGGAGAGTATGGGCATCCACAGCTTTGACGAGCTCTATGAGATGATGCTTTCTGTCGGCATCGACCCTATGAAAATGATGGATTATTCCTTGAAGCACAAAGAGATTCCTGCCGACTTCAATCCGAAAGACGTGATGCTCGACGAGGAGTTCTACGAGAATGACGACGAATACTTCGACGACGACCTGGACGACGACGAGGAGGACATCGACGAAGAATACCTGCTCGGCTTGGAACTGCCTAAGAAGAGATTCATCGGCCCCTCGAAGCGCGAGTTCCTCATCCGCATCAAACTGAACAAGGCTCCTGTCAAGATATGGCGCGAACTGGTGGTCCCCTCCAACATCACCTTGGAGCTGTTGGCTTACGTCCTCATCGATGCGATGGGATGGAAGCACGAACACCTGTATCAGTTCGTGACGAAGAATAACGTGTCTTATGTGAACTCCTTTCAGATGAAGGAGAGAGCAAACAGCTTCATGCCTTTCTTCTCTCGTGTCGTGGAAAGGAACAGCGAGAAGACAACGTTGGAGATGGTGCTGCAGCCGAAGGGCGAACGCATGAAGTTCGAGTACGACTTCGGCGACTCCTGGACGCACGACCTCTGGGTGAAGGCGGCACGCGACTATGCTCCCGGCGAAGAACCCGCCATCCGCTTGCTGAAGGGACAGGGAGCATGCCCGCCCGAGGACTGCGGCGGCGTCTGGGGATACGCCGAACTCCTTGAAATGAACAAGAAAGCGCGCAAGACGGCCGACGAAAAGGAACGGCTGGAATGGTACGACATCCCCAAGGGCTATGACCCCGACGACTGCGACCTCGAATGGCTGCAGGAAGACGTGGAAGACCTCTGGGAGAGAATCAAAGAGTGAAGAACGAAAGACTCCCTCTGACTCCCCATCCAGGCGAGGGAAGCCTCCCCATAGAGGGGGAGGTTTGGAGAGGGTCTGTTTAATTGTAAATTACTATGGTGAACCCTATCGTTAGCATCATCATGGGCAGCACGAGCGACCTGCCCGTTATGGAGAAAGCAGCCAAGTTTCTCGATGAAATGGGCATTCCTTTCGAGATGAACGCCTTCTCTGCTCATCGTACACCTCAGGAAGTGGAAGTCTTCGCCCGTACAGCAGAAGAGCGCGGGCTGAAGGTCATCATTGCCGGTGCAGGCATGGCTGCCGCCTTGCCTGGCGTAGTGGCAGCCAGCACGACGTTGCCCGTCATCGGCGTCCCCATCAAGGGAATGCTCGATGGACTCGACGCCATGCTCAGCATCATACAGATGCCTCCCGGCATACCCGTGGCAACCGTCGGTGTCAACGGTGCACAGAACGCGGCAATCCTTGCTGCCGAGATGCTTGCCTTGAGCGATGATGCACTTGCAGGGAAGCTTCACGACTACAAGCTGAGCCTCAAGGAGAAGATTGTCAAAGCAAACGAAGAGCTGAAAGAGGTGAAGTATAACTATAAAACTAACTAAAGACCCCTCTCCTTCTCCCCCGAGGGGGAGTGACTGCCGCTGCGAAGAAGCCTCCCTTTAGGGGAGGGCCGGGAAGGGTCTTTACGAGGGGGCGGTGCAGTCTTTTGCCCGCCGGATGTATCTATATAGACATGGGGCCACGATCATATCCCGCCCCGACGTTAATATGGATCTAAACGACACTGTCAGCAAAGCAAAGGAAAAAGACGCCAAGGCATTCGCCTCGCTCTATGCGGCCTATCAGCCCCAGATGCTCGGCGTGTGCATGAACATCATCCGCGAGGACAAGCAGACCGCCAGCGACCTTGTGCACGACGCCTTCATCCTGGCCTTTGTCTCGCTGGACAGCCTAAAGGACAACCATAAATTTGGGGAGTGGCTGACGACAATCGTCAGGAACGTCTCGCTGAAACACGTCAGTCGCAGGGAACGGGAACACCTGCTTTCCGTCAGCTCGCTCAGGGAGGACGATGCCGTGTTCACCGCCTCCTCGCCGTCGCCCGAAGAGGAGCTTTACTACCAGGAACTGCTCCAGCTCATCAGCCGTCTGCCGGAAGGTTACGGCAAGGTTCTGCGACTCTCGGCCGTCGAAGGCTTTTCCCACAAGGAGATTGCCGAGATGCTCGGCATTGCGCCCCATAGCTCGTCGTCGCAGTTGTCGCGTGCCAAGCGTCTGCTCAGGCAGTTGATGAGCCGCAGGGCAGTCGGCGTGACGGCCCTCCTGCTACTTCCCCTCTTGTCGTATCTCGTTTTCAGGAAGAAAGGAAGCCCCCTCCCCGCCCCCCCTTTGGGGGAGTGCCCCATTGAAGAGCAAGGGGAAAGTCCCCTTTCCCGAAGAGGAGAGGCTTCCGCGGCGAGCTCTTCCCCATCGAAGAAGGTCGAGAGGAGGCCGCAGACGAATGGCGTCGATTCTGTCCCCGAAACCAGTGAAGACGTTTTTATCACCCGAGTCGAGGACGACTCTGTCGGCATACAAGTAGTCGATTCTGCCAAGGAAAGAGACATCCTGCCGCCAGAGCCGACGCCCCACGAGGTCATCCGCCAGAAGGAGAAACGGCAGTGGCAACTGGCCGTGAGCGGTAGCTTCGGACAGGCTCAGACACAGAGCGGAGGCCTTCTTCTCGCCACAAACACGCCGCCATCACCTTCCGTAGGCTCGGACGTTCCAGAGCCAGACGCACCCACGTTTGTTATTCCAGACTACATCAACACTTGGGAGGACTATGCCCAATACCTCCGCTTCCTCTCCTCGAGCACTGCCAACATCCCTGCCGACACCACCTGCCTCATCAGTATTGCCGACCACAACACCGGCGAAATAATTCAACGCGAGCATCACGACATGCCTATCACATTCAGCTTCTCGCTGTCGAAACAGATAGCAAAGAGGTGGAGCATCGAGACCGGTCTGCAATACTCCCTGCTCGAGTCCAGCTTCCAGATGGGCGAGAACGGCTACAGCGTCAGCACCCGACAGCAGGCGCACTACCTCGGGGTGCCTTTCCGCGCGTCGTACCGATGGCTGGAGTACAGGAACCTCTCGGCCTACAGCTCGCTCGGCGTCATGTTGCACATCCCCCTTGCGGGCAGTAGGCAGACGCAGTACACGGTGGGCTGGCAGAGCCTCAATGCAGACAAGCAGTACTTCACGCCCGCTTTGCAATGGCAGACCGGCGTCAGCTTCGGCCTGCAGTACAGGATAGCACCGCACACCAGTCTCTTCGCCGAACCCTCCTTCAACTGGTTCATCCCCAACGGCAGCGAGACGCATACGTCCTGGACAGAGCATCCCTTCATGTTCACCTGTCCGTTCGGAGTGAGAGTCAGCTGGTAGCGGACGCGTGCCTCTGCAACAGATACCAGCAGCTGGAGCTGAGAAAGTTCCTCAGGTAAGGCATGGCGGAAGCCCATCGGGGCAGTCGGCATGGCGGGAGGTTGAACTTTACCTTGTAGTGCGGATTGATGAAGAAGAGCGACCTGTCTGCTATCGTCAGGCCCGACGAGCCGATAAGTCGCTCGAAGGACTCGATCGTCGTGCGCGTTTCTCTGATTGACAGCAGTTCCTGGAGGCAATCGTCGCTCTCGCCTGCCCAGTGGATGATGCCTTTGTAAAGCGGCAAGGGCAGGAGGTGAACGAATGGCAGATGGGCGAGAAACATGTTCCTGCAGATTTGTTGATGTCCTCCGAAAGGCATTTGCCAAGCAGGAAACGACACGAAGGCGACGCCGTCTTCGGCCAACAGACTGCTCACGAGCGAGAGCAGACGCGCTTTGTCGGCCACGTGTTCCACGACGTCGTGGCAGATGATAACGGAGAACTTCTCCCCAGGCTGAAGTCGAAAGATGTCCTGGCAGACGAAGCGTCCCTCCGCCTGTGCTTTTGCAAAGAACTCCCGAGCCTGTCTGATTCGCACGCGAGCGATGTCGATGCCTGTCACTTCAAGCCCTGCCCTGGCGAAGGGAAGCAGATTGCCGCCCTCGCCACACCCTATCTCCAGCACCTTCTGACCTGTTCCGATTTCGTGCCAACGGCTGACGTAAGGCATGAAGTAGCAACGGCTCGTCTCTGCCAACTCGTTGAAGTAGCGGCTCCTGTTGATGTGTCTGTCCTGCATATCTGTGTTCGTTTGGTTCCGATTGTCGTTAACATTGATGTCGGGTGCCGACAGATGACTGCACGGACGCAGTTTCCCCGAAGGCGATGCAGTCTTTTGCCAGGGGGATATATCTATATATAATAATGCAGACAGACAGCAGCATTTACTATTTATTCATTTTCAATTATCCGAAAGATGAAAAGACTCCTTTGTTTGATAGCGCTTGCCGGCGGCAGCACGGCAGCAATGGGCGGGGCGGGGCACTCGCTCAAGTTCACGGAAGTATGCGTGGCGAACATCGACCAGACGATTGACTTCTCCCATAACTACGGCAGCTGGGTGGAGGTTTGCAACAATGGCGAGGCCGACGTGTCGCTTGACGGATGGTACATCAGTGACGACGCGACGAACCTGACAAAGCATCGACTCAGCGGCTACGGCGTGTTGAAGCCGGGCGAATATCGTGCCATCTTCTTCGACCACAATGCAGCCGACGGGGTGTTTGGACCAGACGCGTCGAGGCAGGTGAGGTTTAAGCTCAGCCGGAAAGGTGGGTCGCTCTTCCTTTCGCAAGACGGCACCTCGGCCGACCTCTCGCTTTCCTATCCGCCTTCCATCCCGCGATGCAGCTACGCGAGAGTGCATCTTCAGGCCAACGAATGGCAACACCAGGGCTTGCCGACGCCGGGAGAAGCCAATGCCAGTCTGTTCGCGTCGGAGCAGTTGCCGCCTCCCGAGGTCAGCTGCGACACCCGGCTCTTCACCGAAGCATTCGACGTCCGGGCCGACTTCCCTGCAGGAGCGACGCTTCGCTACACTTTAGACGGCAGCACGCCAACGCTCACGAACGGACAGACAAGCACCGACGGCCGCTTCCACATCAGCGCGACAACCGTGCTCAGGCTGCGTCTGTTCGCTCCCGAAAGGCTTCCCAAGCGGCATCGTCACGCGCACGTATATATATAAGGATAAGGACTACTACCTCCCCATCGTCGCTATTACAACCGACCCGCGAAACCTCTACGACGGCATGATAGGCTGTTACGTGGACGGACAGAACGGCACCCAAGGGCGCGGCGCGGCAGGGAAATCGAACCTCAACATGGATTGGGAGCGGCCGGTCAACTTCGAGTTAATGACGCCCGAAGGCAGAATGGCGGTCAATCAGGAGGCGAGCTTCGAGGTGGCTGGAGGCTGGAGCCGGCACTTCAAGCCGGCATCGTTCAAGCTGCAGGCGCGGAAGCTCTACGACGGCAAAGGCAACTTCGGGCATAACTTGTTCCGCGGGAAGCCTCACAACGAGTACAAACAGCTGCTCATCAGAAACGGCGGCAACAACAACCGGACGTATGGCGGGCCCAGAATCATGGATGCCGTCACGCAACAAGTGCTGACATCGAGCGGCTTCTATGTCGATGCGCAGGAGTACCAACCAGCCCACGTCTTCATCAACGGCAGATACCTTGCCATGATGAACATCAGGGAACCGACCGGACGATTCCACGGCGCAGCCAACTACGGCTATGACGACGACGAGATGGATGCCTTCGAGTACAGCAGCGGAAGCTATCATCAGAAGGGCGGAACGCGTCAGGCCTTCGACGAGATGGTTCAAGCATCGTATCTTGCCGACACCGACGAGGGCTTCCGTCATCTTCGGGAGCTGCTCGACCTCGACGAGTTCATTCGCTACATGGCTGCAATATGCTACACAGGCACGGGCGACTGGCTCCTGAACAGCAACAACGTGAAGGGCTACCGCTCTCTGGACAGCGACGGGAAGTTCCACTTCGTCTTCTTCGACCAGGACCTGACGTGGGAGCACACCGGCAATGTGGAGCGGCTGGACGCCAATGAAATCGTGTATCTCTACCGCAACCTGAAGGAGAATCCGGCTTTCCGGAAGCAATTCGTCACGGCCTACTGCCTCCTGCATGGCAGCATCTATACCCCCGAACGCTGTCAGCACATCGCCGACAGCATCTGCCTCCTGGTAAGGGATGCACTGGCGATGGACCGTCGCTCTGCAGCCACCACCTATCGCATTCTGCAAGAAACGATGTGGGAAACGCGTCATCGGCAGGCACGCATCAGGTCGCTCATGAACGCTTATGCGCTCACCGACAGCATCAACACCAGTCTCAGCGCCAACTGTCCCTTCGCACGATTGCAGATTGAAGACATGGATGTGCCTTTCGCAAGGTTTAGCGGCGTGCTGTTCGGGCCGGTAAATGTCTCGGCGGATGCTGCCGAGGGCTATCGGTTCATCGGTTGGAAAGACCAGCACGGCCGCTGGCTCAGCCATGAGAAACAGCTGCAGATAACGCGCGACGGCAGCTACACGGCCATCTTCGACGAGCGGCGCGACAGGACGCTACCGCCCATCTGCATCAACGAGGTCAGTGCCGCCAACGACATCCACGTGAGCGACTATGGCAAACGCGCCGACTGGTTGGAGCTCTTCAACCGTAGCACGGAGCCGGTGGACGTGGCAGGATGGTACTTCAGCGACGAGAAAGAGGTGCCGATGAAGTATCAGATTGATGCTCCTGACGTGGTGAATACGGTTCTGCGACCCGGCGAGAGGATGGTCGTCTGGTGCGACGGAAGGCCCTCCCTCGAGGAGCCTCACCTGCCTTTCAAGTTGAAGAATGCCGACGGAAGCCGTCTCTACCTCACATCGCATGATGGCAAGTGGCAAGACTCCTTGCGTTACGATATGCACTCGACGAAGGCGTCCGTGGGCAGGTATCCCGACGGAGGGAGCAACTTCTGGGTGTTCTACCGCCCTTCCATCGGCTCCTGCAACGTCCCCACAACCTACGACAAGGCCTCCTACTCCATTCCCTGCGGCAATCCTTCCACCCGTTATGCCCGAGGCGACGCCCAGGACTCCTACTATTACACCATCGGAGGAATCCGCTTGCCCAGGCCTCCACATGGCATCAGCATCTGGGTGACCGGCGGACGGGCAAAGGGGACTTTTCTGCTTTCTGAGCCGAAATGTTTGGACAGGTGAAAAAAAATGCCTAACTTTGTGGCGAGAAAGAAAAGATAAAAAAGAGACTTCCCCCCTACCCCTCCCTTTAGAGGGAACTAAATTATAGAATTGTTAAATCGTAAATAAATAGTAAATTGTAAATTGTAAATCGTCAAATCGTAAATGATATGGTGCGAAGAAAGACACACGAAGTAAAGATAGGAAAGCTGCGCATCGGTGGCGAAAACCCCGTGGCTGTGCAGAGTATGACGACTTGTTCGACCCTCGATACGGAGGGCTGCATCGAGCAAGCCATACGCATCATCGAGGCAGGCGGACAGCTGGTTCGCCTCACCACTCAAGGCACGCGCGAGGCCGAGAACTTGCGCAACATCAAGGCCGGACTGACAGCACGCGGCTATGGCGACGTGCCGCTCTGTGCTGATGTACATTTCAATCCGAATGTTGCCGATGTGGCTGCGACCATTGTGGAAAAGGTGCGCATCAATCCGGGCAATTACGTTGATCCCGCCCGCCAGTTCAAGACGCTGGAATACACAGACGAGGAGTACAAGCAAGAGTTAGAAAGACTGGACGAACGCTTCTGCCGCTTCCTTAATATATGTCGCGAACACGGCACAGCCATCCGCATCGGCGTGAACCACGGCTCGCTCTCCGACCGCATCATGTCGCGCTATGGCGACACGCCCGAAGGCATCGTCGAGTCGTGCATGGAGTTCCTCCGTATTGCTGAGCGCGAACAGTTCCGCGATGTGGTGGTGAGCATCAAGGCCTCGAACACGGTCATCATGGTGCAGAGCGTTCGCCTGCTCTGTCAGCAGATGGAGAAGGAAGGCATGGACTACCCCTTGCACCTCGGCGTGACGGAAGCTGGCGAGGGCGAGGACGGCAGACTGAAGAGTGCTGTGGGCATCGGTGCCTTGCTTATCGACGGCATTGGCGATACCATCAGAGTGTCGCTCAGCGAAGAGCCGGAATGTGAGATTCCTGTTGCCCAAAGCATACTGCAGGCAGCCCGCGTACAGATGCACAAGACGGAGTACATCTCCTGCCCGGGCTGCGGCCGCACGCTCTATGACCTGCAGGACACCATACGCCGCATCAAGGCCGCCGTCGAAGAGAAAGCCAAGACCGACGCTCGCTACCGCACACTCAAGATAGGCATCATGGGCTGCATCGTCAACGGCCCGGGCGAGATGGCAGATGCCGATTATGGCTACGTGGGGGCAGCAAGAGGCAAAGTCTCTTTATATAAGAATAAGGAATGTATTGAGAAGAACATCCCTGAGGAAGAAGCCGTGGAGCGCCTCATCCAGTTCATCGACAAGGACCTTCAGAGTAATTCATAATTCACAATTCATAATTCACCATTCATAATTCACCATTCATTTTTACGTCCATAAGAACTTCTTGTTTACTCTTAACATTCCATGTTTATATATGGCAAAGATAACAGTACAGAATACGCAGATAACGGTTGTGACTATCAATGAGCGCGATTACATTTCGCTCACTGACATGGTGCGCAATATAGAGAATGGTCTCGCTCTCATTGAGAAATGGCTGCGCAACAAAAATACCATTGAGTTTCTGGGCATTTGGGAAGAGATGTACAATCCCTATTTTAATTCCCCCGAATTCGAGGGAATTAAAAATGCAGCAGGGCTTAACCGTTTTATTTTGTCGGTGAAGCAGTGGGTGGAGAAGACCAACTCCCGTGGAATTATTGCCAAAGCCGGGCGTTATGGTGGCACCTACGCTCACAAGGATATTGCCTTTGAGTTTGCTACTTGGGTATCACCTCAATTCAAGCTCTATCTTATTCAGGAGTTTGAGCGAATGAAGAGTGATGAGCAAAAGCAGCTTGGATGGACAGCGAAGCGTGAACTGTCGAAGATTAACTATCGCATTCATACGGATGCCATCAAGCAGAACCTTATCCCTGAAGAGGTGACGGCAGCACAGGCCGGCATCATCTATGCTGAGGAAGCGGACGTGCTCAACGTAGCCATGTTCGGACAGACAGCCAAGCAATGGCGCGAAGCGCATCCTGAACTGAAAGGAAACATCCGTGACTATGCTTCCATCAACGAACTCATTTGCCTAGCAAATATGGAGAATATCAATGCAGTCCTCATTGATGAGGGTGTGCCGCAGGGCAATCGCCTTGTGCGCCTCAATCAGATTGCTATCAATCAGATGCGTGTGTTGGAGAACGACGATAATAGGAACTTGTTAAAATGACTTGAGTGGATAGGACATAACATAGAAACGACATAAGTTAGGCAAGCGTCCCAAGGGCAATTCATAATTCATAATTCACAATTCATAATTAATCTTAACGCCAAAAACTTCTTGTGCATTCTTAACATTCCATTATGATTATTTAACGAGGCAGGTGGCGAAGGTTGCGGAAATAATCTTACCTTTGCTGTCGAATTTGTGAAAAAGGACATACACAATGAGACGACAAACCCTTTGCCTCCTGCTTCTGTGCCCTCTTTGGGTTGTTGCGGGGGAAGAAGACGACACCACCTTTCAGATAGCTCGTGTACGCACATTGCACGAGGTTTTGATTAAGGCCGAAGAGCCTGCATGGATAAGAGAGAAACTGAAGCTTTTCATCCAAAGACGAGAAGAAAACTATCAGCAGGAGCCTTGTTTTCGTGAGTATGATTTCTTCTTCCAAGACACAGGCTCCGACCTCCTGCGTGGCTCACAACGCACAGTTACGGACTCTCTGACGGCCTATAAGTTCCAGAGCCAGGGCGTGCTGTTCTCGCCCTCAATGGCGCAGATGCGGCAGGACAGCGTCTTTCAGGTGGCACCCGAACGAAACACTGTCTTTGGCACCGATACTGCCTGCGTAAGCCAGCCCGACAGCGCCTATGTGCGTTGGAGCAATCTCGACGAAATGCTCTACCAGAACCTCATCCGCTCCCTGGACAAGCACTTCCTCAGACAACATCGTTTTGCCGTAAACGGGGAGTTCGAGCACCCCAATCCCAACGTCGTTCAGCTTGTCTTTTGGTCAACCAAGTATGAGTTGGACCGTGGCTATCTGAACCTCGACACAGCCCGCTGCATGGTCTTGGAGGCAGAGCGTCACAGCGGTTTGGACTGTGTAAAGCACGAGTTCATCAACGGCTTTGCCCTTTGGGCGTTAAGTAGGTTTATAAAGCTCCAGCTAAAGGACTGGACCATCCTGCTGCGTGCCGCCTATACCGAGGAGGGTCAGCCCCAAGAGTTCCAATATCAGTCTTGTAGGCATTTTGCCTCGTGGAGCGACGTGAAGAAGAAACGGCGCGAATGGATGGACAACAAGACCACCTGCCGAGTCTCGCTCCGCCTCCAGCCCACTTCACGAGAGGCTCTGTTCCCCGACCTCATAGACATCTATCCCCCGAAAAGCATCGAGATATCGAACGCCAAAAGCCGCCGCTACCAGATGCGGGAACGCCTCAGCAAAGTTCCCAGACAATACGTCCTGCTGAAGGAGGATACGCTGACACCCAGTGGCGAGTAGAAACACTGCACGTTATGATTGCGAACTTAACGTGTTAAGTTGGCCAACTTAACGTGGAGTGTAGGCATTTACTCCGTGGAGTGTTTGCATTTACTCCGTGGAGTGTTTTGTTGAACGCAATCGAAATCAAAAACACTCGTCACTCATCACCTTTTGCATCTAATCCGTTGACTATTAGTTCATAACATGGGTGATGAGTGGTTTTTGACTCATCACCAACTCATCACCTGTGTATTTTTCTATGGTTCAGCGTTTTAAGTGGCATAGGTGACGAGTGACGAGTGACGAGTGTTTTTCATTTAGGCAGCAATTTCTATCAACTTATATGCAGCCCCAATTTTTGTGTGCTTCATTTGGCACCCCAGATACTTCAAGGTCTGACCGATGCGGATGTTGGTGGAATTGCCCCGTTTCATCGAGGGATAGACCTTCTGCAGAACTTCGCAAACCTGCTTGCACGTGAGCCAGACACCCTCTTCGTCCTCATCGGGAAGGCGGAAGCATTGGTGCAAGAGTCCCTCCATATCGTCCGTTCTGATGAAAGGCAGATTGGCTGCTTGAATGCGAGCCACTTCATCGTTGCAGAACCAAAAAGGCACCATTTCATCGCAAATTTCGTGCTTCACTTGAGCATAAAGCTGGGCATGATTGATGGGCGTGAGGTTGTCGATGAGCGAACCTTTCTTGATGCGCAGACACAGATAACGACGACTTCCTGTTGTGTCGCAAAGAGGGTGAGGGTCGTTGGTCGTAGCAAGGAAGCTTGCATAGCGGACTCTGTCCTCTTGCGACTTGCCAAAGATGGGACGGCCGTTGACCTTCACCTTCGAGAGCGTCTGCTTCAGTTTCCCTTGATGCGAAGGTCCCATGTTGGCGAACTCGTCGATGTTGACAAGCAGGTTGTGGGTGAGGGCCATATCGCAGTCGAACTTGTTGCCGAAGTTAATGTGGTCGAGGTAATACTGACGCAAATGTTCTGGCAGAAGCCTTACTGCAAAAGTGCTTTTCCCGCAGCCTTGAGGCCCAATCAGGACGGGCACGCACTCGTTGCCGTGCAAGGGGTCCATACCCATCCAATGCGCCACGACCGACCTCAGCCAGACAGAGCACCAGGAGAGTTGCTCGGTCGTGATGCCAGGAAGTCGGCCAAAGAGTTCTGCCACATGGTTCTTGCCGTCCCATTGAGGCAGCGAATCCAGATAGTCGCGAATCGGATTGAGGGCAGGAATGTCGTTGGAGCAAACGTACTCCTCAATCTCCTGTCTTGGCGACTTCTTGCCTCCAATGCCAGCCTTCTTGGCTTGGCGAACGATGGAGTTCAGCACCTCAGCCGTAACGGGTTGCCACATGGGTTCAGCCCCATCGTTGGAACCGACCGAAGCCATTTCCGTCTTGCCACTCAGCAAGTTACGACGAAATTGATAATTCTCGCTAAGGAACGTCTCTACCTCGTAGATGACGCCCTGCATCTCGTTCATCACCTCGGACGACTCAGAGATAAATTCTTGTTGGTCTTTCATTGTTTTGTTAATTTTAGGTTAATAATAGGTTTTTGTCGCTGCAAAGGTACAACAGTCTGGATTGGCATTGAAAACTTGCGATGAGATACGATGAGATTTGATGAGATTTGATGAGATTTGATGAGATTTGAAAAGATAATTAACGATTTGAAAACTTCCGCAAAGTTACGGCACTCTCATTGCGGTCTACGAATAAAAGTCCCTCCAAAAAAACAAAAAGTACGCTGGTACACAAAATTGTGGTCCACAAACTTGTGGTCCACAAACTTGTGTACCTCAAATCATTTGTTTATATTTGCACCCAGAAACGAAATATCACGTTATCGACTTTGGAAGCAAGGCTATACTCGAGACCTACAATCTTGGCACGAAATCAAACATATCGCGCATAAAAGCAGCACTTCTTTCCAAAGAAATGATTGACTTTGACAAGGAAAACGTCTTCTTGGAAGACCCCGTATTAAAATCTGGTTCAAAAGATATGTGAAATAAGATTCATGATGACTCATCAGGGTACTCGTCATGCTCTATGCCAAGCTTTTTCTTCTGCTATACCTTTTATTGGTGGGTTCTATAAATTAGGTTTGAATTGCTCTTAGGCTATTTTCGAGCAGATTTGACTTCAAGCCCGCCGAAGCGTAGCGAGCTACGCTTCAAGGGATAATTAATAGAACCCACCTATTATATATATACGCATTGCTCCCGATTTTTTAACCCCTAAGGCAAGAAAAAGTGCTTCCCTCGTGTAAAAAGGAAGAAACCTGTAGTTTTACGCCAAATAGAGCACACGTAAATAAAGTGAACTCTAACTACTCTGACATGAATATAAGTATAAGAAAATTAATAGCCTGTTCCTCACCAGCTTGGGAGATATTCAGTCCTTCGGATAAAGCTTCTCAAATTCCTTTGTCAGGGACTGGACTTCGGGCAGCAGTGCTTTTAGTTCCGTCTCGTTCTGGTTCCTGACGGCAGTCATGGCTTTCTCCAGGACATCCGTCAGCCTCTTGCTGTTGCCCACTGGCGACCATGTCGTGGCTACACGAATACGATTCCCAAAGAAGTATCGGGTGCCGTCGAAGCCCATGCGCTCGCCAACAAACATACATGTGCCGACGGCATGTTCTATCAATTCGCAGAACGCCAATGCCGTGGCATCGTCGGTCTTGATGTCTATGGAGTCCTGCTTCAGTTTCGCCTCGCCCGGGGCGGCATCCTTGTTCACCGTGCACCACTTCGCCTGCAAGCGTACGCTTTCCCCATAGCCGCGATACACATACAGCGCAGAGGGGAAGGCTTCCATGGGCGACGGGAACTTGAGCATCTGCTGGCTTGCATTTTCAGACAGCCATGGCCCGAAAGATTTCTCTCCCCAGAGCCTATATTCACTTAGTGACATGGGCTGCAGCCTGTTCTGCGCCGTCGCGCCCCCTGCCAGCAGCAGCAGAGAAGCAATGAAAAAGGATAGTTTCGGCTTCATTTTCTTTTTTCGAAAGTCTGTTTTCGTTTTGTTTCAACCTTGCCCGCGTTGGGCAAGCCTCTGTTTTTCTTAAAACGCCACAAATATATGCTTTTTGTGTTTCATGGCAAACAGATTAGCCTTTTTTTTTGCCCATGATGCTGTGTTTCGGTTTCGTTTCGCACAAACTCAAGCCATAACATCCGACAAACGTCGCTATTTCTGTTCTCTGACGCATGAAAGCTCCCGCATCTCACGACGCAGGAGCCTGTTGGCGCACCGATTTATTAACTTCTAAAACCAAAGTCTTAGGTGGCAAAAGCCCCAAAACTATTTCAGCTTAAATATGAAGGGTATCGTGAAGTGACTGCGGACGATTCTTCCTTCCTCGTCCTTCGCCGGCAACCATCTGGGCATCTCCTTCATGACGCGCTCGGCCTCAGCATAAAGCAGTTCGCCTATGTTCTGTCCAACCTGCAGGTGCTCCTGATTGTCGGGATAGGCTGCATTGTATTCATCCACCTGTTGCTGTGTCAACTTGATGCCTGGACCACGTATCTTCCTGATATTCGAGATGCTGCCATCCTTCTCCACTACAAAAATGACGATAACCCGACCCTGTACGCCGAAGTGTTTGCAAGGACGCGGATATCGACAGTGTTCATTAATGAAATTAAAGCATTTCTCAGAACCACCAGGGTAATCGGCATTTACAGGCACGACGTTGTAGATGGAGTCTGTCTGTGCCACTTTATCTTGCTTTGGAGATATGGCATGGTAAGCTGCAAAGGACAACCCGCATAGGAAAGCGGCGACGACGAAGATGGCGGCAGTCTTCCAGAGTGAAGAAGCAAAGCTCGGGCGCAGCACTCTTCTCTCTTCTCTCTTCACTTCTTTGGGTTGGAGCATGTCGAAGGTTTCGCGAAGCTCCTCATAATATGCCTTACATTCAGGGCAACTCTTCATGTGCTCGCTCAGTTGGGCCTGAGTCTGCATGTCGATAGTCTTGTCGAAAAGGTCGGCAACCTTTTCCTTGAATTCATTGCACTTCATAATCTTTAATGTTTTAACTTTTCAACTTTTTAATTTTTCATGCCCCGACGGAGCTTCTCCAGTCCGTAGAGGAAGCGGGATTTGACCGTCGGGAGCGGTAGGGAGAGGATCTCGGCAACTTGGGCAAAGCTGTTGTCGCCGTAGATGCGGAGGCGGATGACTTCGGCCTGTTCGTCGGGTATCTCCTTCAGCAGAAGGGCGATGCGTTTGTAGTCGTCCTCGTTTTGCTTGTCGGGAGCGGTGTCGGCCACATCGACTCTTGTATCAAGGGGAACGGTCTTGATGCGACTGGCATTTGCCTGCCACTTGGTGCAGAGGTTCGCCAGCGTCCGAAACAAATAGCTCGGCAAGTCGTTTATCTGCCTGTTTTCTGTGTCGGAGAGCCGCGCATGCAGTTTCAGGAACGTCTCTTGCAGCACATCTTCCGCATCATCGCTGCCAGCCATCCTGTAGCAGGCGTACCTCAGCAGTCGCGGCCGCTCAGCCTTGAACACTTCTGCGAGTTCATCTTTGGAGATGTCATTCGGTTTCTTCATCGTTTCGCTTGTTTATTAGATGCATCTACTATTAAGACCCAAAAGTAAGCAAAAAGATTTAACCAGCGGCAACTTTTTTCTGAGAAAATGACAACAGCCCGCTATTATGTCCATCATATATAAGGAAAAGCTATTATACGGGCCAGAGCAGGAAGGGACACACGTTTACTCTCCCCTCCCCTCGAAGGGGAGAGGGATGGAGTGGGGTAGATAAGTTGTTTTTTTCAATGAGTGACAGACCCCACCCCTAACCCCTCCCCTCGAAGGGGAGGGGAACCGCGGCTCACTTTCCACGAAGGATTGGCTTACGCTCCAAGGTAGGAAAAGTTAAAATGTTTCAGCACGATAGCTTTTTCTTCTTCCTTTATTTTTGTCTCTTCACTTTTTTTTGTATCTTTGCAGCGCGAAAAGCCCTTTAAATTGAAAATGGAAAATTGAAAAGCCTCCTCTAAATGAAGAATTTGCTACCGCGCTGTCGCAAGTGAAAATGAGCCTCTCCCCAGCCCTCTCCCCATCGCCTTCGGCGAAGTGAAAAGTGAAGAGTGAAGAGTGAAGAATTTGCTGCCGCCCTGTAAATAGCTAAATTATAAAATTGTAAATAACATATAGAGACGAGCACGAAGGTCTGTTCTGTGGCTCTGAGCGAGAACGGACAGCTCATTTTTCACAAGGAAGACCTCGACGGGCCGAACCATGCTTCCGTGTGTGGTGTCTTCGTCGATGAAGCCCTCTCCTTCGCCAACTCCCACGCCATCCCTGTCGATGCCGTTGCCGTCAGCGAAGGACCTGGCAGCTACACCGGGCTGCGCATCGGCGTGTCGATGGCAAAGGGCGTGTGCTATGGGCGCGACCTTCCGCTGCTTGCCGTGCCGACGCTCAAACTGCTTTGCGTCCCTGTCCTGCTCAGTCCGTCGTTCCCCCCTCCTTCGGAGGGGACGGGGGAGGCTGAACCTTTGCTCGTCCCCATGATAGATGCCCGCAGAATGGAGGTGTATAGCGCCGTCTATGACCGTGCGCTCCACGAAGTCCGCCCCGTCGGTGCCGACATCGTCGAGGCCGACACCTATCTGCCTTACCTCGAGGAACATCCCGTCTTCTTCTTCGGCGACGGAGCCGCGAAGTGCAAGGATGTCATCCATCACCCCAATGCCCACTTCCTCGACGGCATCATGCCGCTGGCAAAGTGGATGTTCCCCCTGGCAGAACGCTCGCTCCACCTCGGCGAGACGCGCGACGTGGCATACTTCGAGCCTTTCTACTTCAAAGAATATGTGGCCGGGAAGCCACACTCACCGCTCCTCTCCTAACACCCCGACCTTTTAACACTTTAACTCTAACTTTTTAACTCCTTAACAACCCAAAGCATCGTGCAATACAATACACAAAGAGAACAGCTTGTGATGCCGGAATACGGCCGGGCGGTACAGATGATGGTCGATATGGCCGTACGGTTGGAAAGCAAGAGCGAACGCCAGCGTTGCGCCAATACTATCGTCAAGATCATGTCGGGCATCCAGCCCTCCCAGGCCAGCAAGGAGGACCAGGAGCACCGCCTCTGGAACCACCTGGCACGCATCAGCCACTATCAGCTCGACATAGACTACCCCGTACGCATCGTGCCGCAGGAGGACGTGCAGGCTCATCCGGAACCGCTTCCCTACCCCATGAAGGCCATCAAGCGCCGACATTACGGCTACCTCGTGCAGCAGGCACTCGACTACGCCAAGACGATAGATGACGGGGAAAGGCGTCGCTTCGTCACCGAAAGCATCGCCAACCAGATGAAGCAAGACCTCTTCGTCTGGAACCGCGACTCGATGGACGACGAGCTTGTGGCGCAGGACATCGCCCGCCTCTCAGAGGGAATGCTTCAGCTCGACCTGGATGATTTCTCCTTCGACCCCGTCGGAGAATCGATTCTGCTGCATGGCGAAGGCGGAAAGAAACGTAAAAAGAGGAAATAGACCATGGCATCCTTCATCATAGAAGGCGGACACAGGCTCCAGGGCGACATTACACCTCAGGGCGCAAAGAATGAGGCGTTGCAGGTGCTATGCGCCGTCCTGCTCACCTGCGAACCGGTTCGCATCAAGAACATCCCTGATATAGCCGACGTAAACAACCAGATACAGTTGCTGCGCGACATGGGGGTGGAGGTCGTGAAGAACGCACAGCACGACTACACATTCACCGCCACGCGGCTCGACGACCAGTACCTCTGCAGCCCGTCGTTCATCGAGCGTTGCCGACAATTGCGCGGCAGCGTGATGATGCTCGGCCCGTTGCTGGTACGTCGCGGCAAAGCAATCATGGCCAAACCCGGCGGCGACCAGATAGGCCGCCGCAGGCTCGACACCCATTTCCACGGCATACGGCAGCTGGGCGGACGTTTCATCTACGACGAAGCGCAGCACCTCTACAACGTGGAGGCAGAACAGCTCACCGGCTCCTACATGCTGCTCGACGAAGCCTCCGTGACGGGTACGGCCAACATCATCATGACGGCAGTCCTGGCCAAAGGCACTACGACCATCTACAATGCAGCCTGCGAGCCGTACATCCAGCAGTTGTGCCGCATGCTTTGCAGGATGGGAGCACACATCGAAGGCATCGGCTCGAACCTGCTCACCATCGAAGGTGCCACCACGCTACACGGCACGGAGCACACCATCCTGCCCGACATGATTGAGGTGGGTTCCTTCATCGGCATGGCCGCTATGGTTGGCGACGGCGTCCGCATCCGTCATGTCGCGCCGCAGCACTTGGGCATCATCCCCGCCACCTTCCGCCGGCTCGGCATCAGCATAGAGACCGACGGCGAGGACCTCTTCGTTCCCAGGCAGGAACACTACGAGATAGAGAGTTTCATCGACGGTTCGTTTATGACCATCAGCGATGCGCCCTGGCCTGGCCTTACGCCCGACCTGCTGAGCGTGCTGCTTGTGGTCAGCTCGCAGGCTAAAGGGTCGGTGCTCATCCATCAGAAGATGTTCGAGAGCCGCCTGTTCTTCGTGGACAAGCTCATCGACATGGGGGCCCAGATCATCCTGTGCGACCCGCACAGAGCCGTAGTGGTAGGCCACGACCACCAGCGGCAACTCCATGCCGGACGCATGACAAGTCCCGACATCCGTGCCGGTATCGCCCTGCTCATCGCTGCCATGAGTGCGCAGGGCACGAGCCGCATCGACAACATAGGGCAGATAGACCGCGGCTACGAGAACATCGAGGCGCGTCTCTGTGCCTTGGGAGCAAAGATAAAGAGAGTGGAGACCCCCTAACCCCTTTAGTGGGAATAAGGACCCCCTAACCCCCTTTAGGGGGAATAAGGACCCCCTAACCCCCTTTAGGGGGAAAAATAGTAAATAAAGAAATAGTAAATGAAGAGATGGTAGAAGCCAAAGGAAATGAAGCACTCCCCCTAACGGGGGATGGGGGGGCTTATAAGATCGGTCAGATAGGGCGGACGCACGGCGTGAAGGGCGAGGTGACGTTCAGCTTCACGGACGATGTCTGGGACCGCGCCGAGGCGGAGTACCTCTTCCTTCGCGTGGATGGCATCCTCGTGCCGTTCTTCCTCGAGGAATACCGCTTCCGGAGCGACACGACGGCACTCCTGAAGTTCCTCGACTACGACTCGGCCAACGACGTGCAGTTCCTTGTGGGATGCGAAGTCTTCTTCCCCTTCGCCCTCACCCCCGAGCGCAGCGACGAGGACGAATACACTTGGCGATACTTCACGGGCTTCAGCCTCATCGACGAGAAGGCGGGCCGCATCGGCACCATCGACAGCGTGGACGACTCGACAGAGAACGTCCTCTTCCGTGTCGGCGAGCTGCTCATCCCTGCTGCCGAGGCTTGGATAAAGGACATCAACCACAGGGAACGAACCATCAGCATGTCGCTCCCGGAAGGCTTGCTTGACCTGTAAGGCCCCTCTCTAACTCCCCCAAAGGGGAGAACTAAATAGTAAATGGTAATTGACATAATGGTAAACGATAAGATAAGAAAGATATGCATATTAGGCTCTACGGGTAGCATCGGCACTCAGACGCTCGAAGTCATCGCCGAGCACTCGGACCTCTTCGAGGCATACGTGCTGACGGCCGGTTCCAACGCTGACTTGCTCATCCGGCAGGCCAAGCAGTTCCGGCCCCAATGCGTGGTCATCGCCGACGAAAGCAAGTACGACTACGTCCGCGAGGCCTTGAAGGACGAACCGATACAGGTCTATGCGGGAGCCGACGCCCTCTGCCAAGTGGTGCAGATGGGGCCGGTGGACATCGTGCTGACGGCCCTTGTGGGCTTCAGCGGTCTGCGCCCCACCATCAGCGCCATCGAGGCAGGCAAGCCCATCGCCCTGGCCAACAAGGAGACGCTCGTTGTGGCCGGCGAACTCATCACCCGCCTCTGCCTGGAGCACAAGGTGCCTCTGTTGCCCGTCGATAGCGAGCACAGCGCCATCTTCCAAAGCCTCATGGGCGAAGTAAGCCCAATAGAAAAACTCATCCTGACAGCCAGCGGCGGCCCCTTCCGCACGTTCACGCTCGACGAGCTGCAGGGCGTCACACCCGCCCAAGCCCTGAAGCATCCCAACTGGGACATGGGGGCGAAGATCACCATCGACAGCGCCTCGATGATGAACAAAGGCTTCGAAGTCATCGAGGCCCGCTGGCTCTTCGACGTCACGCCGGAGAAGATACAGGTCGTCGTGCATCCGCAGAGCATCCTGCACAGTGCGGTCCAGTTCGAGGACGGCGCCGTGAAGGGGCAGATGGGCATGCCCGACATGCGCGTCCCCATACAGCTGGCCCTCTCCTACCCCTTCCGCCTCCGCAGCAGCTTCCCGCGCATCGACTGGTGGGACATGAAGAACCTCACCTTCGAGAAGCCAGACCCCGAGAAGTTCCGCTGCCTCCAGATGGCCTACGAAGCCATCAAGATGGGCGGCAACGCAGCCTGCATCGTCAACGCCGCCAATGAAGTGGCGAACCTGGCCTTCAGGCAGGAACGCTGCAGCTTCCTCCGGATGGCCGACGTCATCGGGGAAACCTTGCAGAGAATGCCGCATCAGGAAAAGCCTTCCCTGCAGGACTACCTCGACTGCGACAGCGAGTCGCGACGGATGGCCGAGGACATCATCAAAAACACTCCACGGAGCATCGGCTTACGCTCCACGGAGCATTGACCTTTCCTCCACGGAGCATCGGCCTACGCTCCACAGAGCATCGGCCCCTCCTCCACGGAGCGTCGGACCGGACATCATTTTCAAACCAAAAACACACTACAAAAGAAACTCATTCATAAATGGAAACAGTACTGATAAAAGCCCTACAACTCTTCTGCTGCCTCTCGCTGCTGGTGGTCCTGCACGAAGGCGGACACTTCGGCTTCGCCAAGCTCTTCAAGACACGCGTCACGCGCTTCTACATGTTTGCCAACTATGGCTTCCACCTCTTCAGCACCTACGACGACTGGTTCCGCCGCCTTCTGGGCAAACCGCTCGTCACGAAGCGAGGCAACGAGGGACAGAACTTCTTCGCCTGGCTCCGCAACAAATACTTCCTCCTCACAGGGCAGAAGGACAAAGTCGTGACCGAAAACATCGGCAACAAGGAATACGACGACAGCGTCGGCACGGAGTACGGCATCGGATGGCTGCCCATAGGCGGCTACGTCGCCATCGACGGCATGATAGACGAAACGAACCATAAGCTCTCCTCCGAGCCGAAACCCTGGGAGTTCCGCTCCAAGAAGATATGGCAACGCTTCTTCATCATGTTCGGCGGCGTGCTGATGAACCTCATCACGGCTTGGGTCATCTACTCCGTCGTGCTCTTTGCCTGGGGACGCGACTATGTGCCCATGACCAGCATCGAGAAAGGCTTCGAGTACAACGAACAGGCCCGCGACATCGGCTTCCAGAACGGCGACATCCCCATCCGTGCCGACGGCAAGGAAATAGCAGAGTACAACGGCGGCGCCATCATGCGCACCATAGCCAACGCCACTACCGTCACCGTGCTGCGCGGAACGGAGGAAATAGAGCTGAGGATGCCCGAAGAAGGCCTCTCCATGCTGAAGATGATACAGTCGCAACCCATGTTCCTCGCCCCCCTTGCAGAAGCGGTCATCGACTCCGTCATGCCAGGCTCGGCCGCAGACAAGGCAGGCATCGAGAAAGGCATGCGCCTCGTCAGCGTCAACGGCAAAGACATCAAGACCTGGGGCGACTTCGACTTCGAAGTGACACTGCGCCGCCAGGACGTGCTCGCCTCGCCCGACTGCACGGCAGCCGACAGCCTCCGCTGGCGCACCCTCGAGGCTGTAGTGGCCTCGCCCGACAGAAGTCGCACCGACACAATAAGCCTGCTCCTCGACGAGAACTACCTGATGGGCGTCACACGGCACGTGCCCGACTTCAAGACCGTACACCTCGACTACAGCCTCGCCACTTGCATCCCTGCCGGACTGAGCTACGGATGGCGCGTACTCAAGAATTATGTGAGCGACCTCCGCTATGTGGCAAGCGCCGACGGAGCTAAGAGCGTAGGCTCCTTCATCACCATCGGCAACATCTTCCCCGATGCTTGGAACTGGCAACAGTTCTGGTTGCTCACCGCCCTCATCAGCATCATCCTGGCCGTAATGAACATTCTTCCCATTCCAGGCCTTGACGGCGGACACATCATGCTGCTCCTCTACGAAGGCATCACCGGGCATCAGCCGTCCGAAAAGGCAATGCTGTGGATTGAAAGAATCGGCCTCGGCATCCTCATGGCCCTCATGCTGCTCGCCATCAGCAACGACTTCCGGAACTTCATCCTGCCCCTCTTCGGCCTGTAAGCCCAAGAAGCCTCATCAGCTCCATTAGCCTATAAGCCACATCAGCCCAAGAAGCCACATCAGCTCCATTAGCCTCATTAGCCCTATGAAACATCCCATTCTCCTTCCCCTAGCAGCCTTCCTGCTGACGGCCTGCGCAGAGAAAACACCCGACGAGCGTGCGGCCTCCATGCTCAGAGATGCCCGCTATGCCCTCCACCACCACCTCTACAGCGAAGCACGCGACACCATCTTCTCGCTCCGACGCAACTGCCCGACGGCCATCGAAGCACGACGCCAAGCCATCCTCCTGCTCGACAGCATCGAGATGAATGCCGCTGCCGACAGCCTCAAGCTTGTGACTGGCGACGAATGGAAGCGGCTCAACGTGAAGAAACAGTTCTACGAGCGCAAACTCCAAGAGGACCTGAAGTCAATTCATCATTAAGAATTCATCATTCATACTTAGGCTACGCCCTTCGACAGCGCCAAAGAAAAACAATTACGAACTATGGACTATGGACTATAAACTATGCATTTAGTTGACGCCATACAGGAATACGACAGCTTCCGCCAGCAAACTCGCCGGACGGATTCGCAAAGCCTCATCGACAACCCGCTGCTGCGTCGCATCGGGCAGAAGGCCGACGCGCTGGGCCTGGAGTGCTACGTCGTAGGCGGCTACGTGAGGGACATCATCCTGGAGCGGCCTTCGAAGGACATCGATGTGGTGGTAGCAGCCCCCTCCCCCGTCCCCTCCCCCGAGGAGGAGGGGAGAAACGGAAACGGCCAACTTAGCGAAGAAAGCCTCCCTCCTCGGGGGGAGGTTGGAGGGGGGCTGGCTTCCGGTCCGGGCATCCGCCTTGCCCAAGCCCTCGCCAAGGACATGGGGCGGGGCGCCCACGTCAGCGTCTTCCGCAACTTCGGCACGGCGCAACTCAAGTGGCACGACCAAGAGATTGAGTTCGTCGGCGCAAGGCGCGAGAGCTACCAGCGGGACAGCAGGAAGCCTATCGTGGAAGACGGGACGCTCGACGATGACCTCCACCGACGCGACTTCACCATCAATGCCCTCGCCTTCTGCCTCAACGCAAAACGCTACGGCGAGTTCATCGACCTCTTCGAAGGACTGCTCGACCTCGAGGACGGCATCATCGCCACGCCACTCGACCCCGACATCACCTTCAGCGACGACCCGCTGCGCATGATGCGATGCATACGCTTCGCCACACAACTGCGCTTCCAGATAGAGGAAGAGACAGCGGAAGCCCTCAAGCGCAACGCCGAACGCATCAAAATCATCTCGCAGGAACGCATCACCGACGAGCTGAACAAAATCATGATGGCACCTGCGCCCAGCATCGGCTTCATCGAGCTGAGCCGCAGCGGCCTGCTGCCCATCATCCTGCCCGAAGTGGCTGCCCTCGAAGGCGTTGAGACACGCAACGGCCGCGCCCATAAGGACAACTTCTACCACACGCTCGAGGTGCTGGATAATGTGTGTCAGGAGCAAGGGGCAAGGAGCAAGGAGCAGGAGATTAGTGACTGCTCCCAAGGCTTTTCCGAAGGCAATCCTCTTGCCCCTTGCCCCTTGCCCCCTGCTCCTCTTTTTTTGCGTTGGGCTGCCCTGCTGCACGACATCGGCAAGCCCCGCAGCAAGCGATGGGACAACCAGACTGGCTGGACGTTCCACAACCATAACTACATCGGGCAGAAGATGGTGGCGCCGCTCTTCCGCCGCATGAAGCTGCCGACGGACGAACGCATGGCTTACGTCGAGAAGCTCGTGGGGCTGCACATGCGGCCTATCGCCATAGCCGACGACGAAGTGACGGACAGCGCCGTACGCCGCCTGCTCTTCGAGGCCGGAGAGGACATCGACGACCTGATGCGCCTCTGCGAAGCTGACATCACAAGCAAGAACCGCGAGAAGAAGAAGCGTTTCCTCGAGAACTTCCAGCTTGTGCGCGAGAAGCTCATCGACTTGCAGGCACGCGACAACTACCGCACTTGGCACAACCCCATCTCGGGCGAGGAAATCATGCAGACCTTCGGCCTCAAGCCCTGCCGACAAATAGGTCAGCTGAAGCAAGCCGTAAAGGATGCCATCTGGGACTCAGTCATTCCCAACGACCACGACGCGGCATTCCAGTTTATACTTGAGAAAGCAAAGGAGATGGGCTTGGGGACCCCACCCCTAACCCCTCCCCTCGGAGGGGAGGGGAAAGGATGCTGAGATTCATTCATAAAGAAGAGATTGATACTCGGACGTCCCGTTTGCAGTTGAAGCTGCAGGCGGGACGTTTGCGTTGCTGAGCGGGAAGGAACACAGGCTCCCTCTCCCCTCCCCTTCGAGGGGAGGGGGCGGGGGTGGGGTCGGCTAAGCTAAGACTGAACAAAGCTGAGGGACCCCACCCCTAACCCCTCCCCTCGGAGGGGAGGGGAAAGGATGCTGAGATTCATTCTTAAAGGGGGATGCATGAAAATTCTTTACACTTTTTCCTGCTCCTTACAGCCGCTCGGGGCGAAGCAACAAGGGACGTCGGTCAACACTCCGTGCAGTGTCGGCCTACACTCCACGGAGCATCGACCTTTTCTCCACGTTCAATTTCCACTTTCAACTTTCAATTTTCCACTTCATTCTTTGTTCCGTTTGATAACATTCCACGCCATCCACGTACTTTCTTAACATTGCCTTGCAAAACGCCCCTTTGTAATCCCTTGACTTTCAATAGCGATTCTATTTAAGGCCGTCTTTTGCTTCGGGAGTAGAAAAGTGCCACAGCGTCCGAAAAACGCCGTCAGAACGCGTCCGATTTCCAGAATCTTTACAAACACCACCTGTTGCCTTCCGTGGAGACACACCGCGACGTCCGTTCCCTCGTCATGGAGAATGAAGAAATTCCGATGCTTACCTAAAAAAACTCCATTCGCTGCTACTTAATCTCTAATCTTTTTCGTAACTTTGCACGCGGAACAATATGAGTCAGAGAAACCAACAGATACAGGAACAGTCGCAGACGCAAGGGCAGGTGCAGGTGCAGCAGATGTTGCCGCAGCAAGTGCTGCTCGTCCGCCTGACAGAGATGCCCGTCGAGGCGCTACAGCACCGCGTGGAGCTGGAGCGCATGGAGAACCCTTGGCTGGAAGCCTCGCCCGACCCCTCCGAAGGGGAGAATGGCGGAGAGGGAGGCGATTCGTTCTCCCCTCCTTCTGAGGAGGCGGGGGAGGCTGCTGAAGCTCTCTACGACTACCGCTCGGAGGACGATGTGCCCGACTTCATCAACGGCCCCAGCCACAGCAACAATGCGGCCGAGTTCATGGCCTACGATGATACGCTTTCGCTAACCGACCGTCTGCGCGAACAGATGGCAGACTTCGAGCTTACCGACCACGAGAAGGAACTCATGGAGTACCTCATCGGCTCGCTCGACGAAGACGGGCTTCTGGGGAAGTCGCTCGCCATCCTTGCCGACGAGGCAGAGATTTACCAGGGCATCAACACGAGTGCCGAGGAGCTGGAGAAGGTACTGAAGGTGCTCCAGCAGTTCGACCCTCCCGGCATCGGAGCGCGTTCGCTGCAGGAATGCCTGCTCATACAGGTCGAGAGGGACGAAAACATCCCCGGCCGCGACCTGCTCATCAAGATGTTGGGCAAGTACTTCGACGACTTCATCCACAAGCGCTGGCAGCGGATAGGGCAGCGGCTGCACATCGGCGAAGCACAGGTGGAACAGCTGCAACGCGAGATTCTGCGGCTCAACCCGCGGCCCGGAGGCTCCGTCGGAGCCAAGACTGCCGACCGCACACAAAGCATCCAGCCCGACTTCCTGGTCGATACCGACGAGGACGGCACCATCACCGTCACCCTCACCCGTGGCAACCAGCCGTCGCTCATCATCAGTCCCGATGCCGACGGACAGAAGGACGCCTTCGTCCGCCAGTACGTGGAACGGGGCCAGATGTTCATCACAGCCCTTCAGCAACGCGCCGAGACGATGACACGCACCATGCAGGCCATCGTCAAACTGCAGAAACCCTTCTTCCAGACTGGCGACGAGACACAGCTGCGCCCCATGCGGCTCGAAGATGTGGCTAACGTCACCGGCTACGACATCAGCACCATCAGCCGCGTTGCCAACAGCAAGTACGTCGAGACAACCTTCGGCACCTATCCGCTGAAATGGTTCTTCACGCACCGTGCCACGCAGAACAAAGAGGGCGACGACGTCACGGCGCGGCAATTGATGGCGAGCCTGCGCCGCCTCGTCGATGAGGAGGACAAGCGGCAGCCCTACAGCGACGAGCGACTCACGCAGTTGCTTCAGCAGGAAGGCTTCAGCATAGCCCGCCGCACCATCGCCAAGTATCGGGAACAAATGGGCATCCCCGTGGCAAGAATGAGGAAGTAGGGATTTCGAAGATAAGAGGAGAGGTAAGGGGTTAGAGGTAAGAGGTAAGAGAATACTTTAGCTCCGAAGCCAACATCCCAAGCAATCCTCTAACCACAAACACCTAACACCTAACCACTAAACATTCAATAGTAAACAGTAAATGCGAGGGCTTTTATTCATAGCACGCATCTTCTCGACAGTCTTCCGACCGTCGTACTACCCCACCGTCGGCATCCTCATCCTGCTCAGCTTCACCTATCTGAGCCTCTTCCCCTGGACCTTCAAACTGTGGATACTCGGGCTTGTCTATGTCTTCACCTATTGCCTGCCGGCCCTCGGCATCTACATGTTCCGCCGCCTGCACGGGTGGAGTTTGTCCGAACTGCGTGTCCGACACAAGCGTGCCGTGCCTTACATTATTTATATATGCTGTTACCTCTGCCTCATGCACATCTTTTCTGCCACCCACATGCCACACTTCCTGATGGCCATCGTCGGCATATCGCTGCTCATCAGCTGCGCGTGCATCGTCGTCAATATATGGTGGAAGGTGAGCATGCACTCGGCGGGTGCCGGCGGCGTCATCGGAGCATTGGTAGCCTATGCAGCCATCTTCGACTTCAACCCCGTGTGGTGGCTCTCGCTGGCCATCCTTGTGGCGGGCATGGTAATGACGAGCCGCATGCTTCTCCGGCAGCATACCCTGGCGCAAGTGCTCGGGGGAACGCTCATCGGCATAGCCTGCGGCATAGTGGGAACCGTGTTGATGTAGCTTAGAACTGCGGGCGATTCACAATCCACGTCGGGTGGGAAGTGGGTTGCCCCTTGTGATCGACGAAAGTCAGCCTGCCTTCGATATCCTTCAGCTCCATAAGAATCATGGGACGCGGACGGTAGTCACCGCGACGCGGAATGAGGCCTTCGCAGTGGGAGTGCATAATCATGAATATCCGGCCTGCCTTGTCTGTGACGATCTCCCCGTTGTGTCCGGCGCCGTTCAGTATGGCATCGGGGCTTTCGGAGGTCAGCACAGGCTCCGGCTCACTCCATCCCAAGAAGAGACTCTCCGAGGTGCTGAGGCAAAGAGTGTACTCGTAGTTGTTGAAATGATTCTTCGAGCAGAAGAAATAGTACAGCCCGTTGTGCTTGTAGATGTAGCCTCCTTCGTAGGCCGTCGTGATGTAGTGCGGCCTGCTCCCCTTGGCGTAGTGGATTCCGTCGGCAGAGAGTTCGCGGATGAAGTTGCCCTTGCTGTTCACGTCCCCATAGACGAGATAGTGCCTGCCGTCGTCGTCGAGGAAGTACTGTCCGTCCTGCGGGGTGGGATGCTCCGGTGTGCCGACGTTCAGGGTGTTGGCGTAGCGGAAAGGACTGTCGATGTTGTCGGCCACGAGAACCACTTGGCGGTCGTTCTCCATCGACACGAAGAGGGTGAGATAGACCACGAGGCGGCCCTGAATGAGTGCAGGGGAGGGTGCCCAGTAGTTGATGTTCTGCTTGCCTGCTCCTGTTTTCATGGGGTCGGGCTTTCCGTCGCCGAAGGGGTCGTGGGGAGTAGGACCGGGGAACATGTCGCGGTAGAACGTCCAGTCGGCCAGGTCGCGGCTGCGGTAGATCTTGATGGGGAAGCCCGTCTTGAAGCAGTAGAACCAGTCGTCTATCTTGACGATCGACGGGTCGGGGCAGTCGAAGTCGGTCACAGGGTTCACGACTACGGTCTTAGAAGGCATGTCCTTGCGGAGCTGAAAGAGTGCTTTCTCGCCTTCTGTCTGCGCCTGGAGAGGCAGAGGCGCAAAGGAGAAAAGGAAAAAAAGCACAAAGGTGAGAAGGTAAAAAAAGAGGGTTCGCCGAATAAAAGTTTGCATATCTGTTTGTTGTTTCTGCTAAAAGATAAAAAGATATCTAATTATTATTAACTACTTAAAATCAGGTAAAGCAGAACTCCACAAACGAAATGGCGAACCCTCCCATGTCTCTACCATCCGGTTTCTGCCCAGCCCGTGGCCGCGTACCACGAGGTCTTGCGGAAGTCTTCGTTCCAGCCGTAAGCGCTATACACTGCCAATGGGACGAACATCGACACGCCGCCATAGCTATCGGGGTCTGCCACTGTGGCATGATGATTTGGGGCATATTGAGGAAGAATTATGTTGGTGTACCATTTATTTGTATTAGAGAGAGAGTACCGGACAGCTTGGTTATATATATCATCCCAGGCAGCGAAGTCTTCATCGGGCAAAAGCCGGCGCATCGTAGTACGCATGTCATAGAAATAGTTGTATTTCACTAAGTCTGTGCAATAGAACTGGAATCCAGTAGGACTCCACTCGGTATGGTTCATATATAAGGGAATCAGGTATTGACCTGTTGCTTCAGCAAGCGCATCGAGCTTCGAGCAGTCGATGCAGGAGAGCAGTACACCCGGATAGTAAAAACCGTAGTATTCACCCGGATAGCCACTGTCATAACCATTGACTATACCCATTGCGTCGCCTTTGCAGAGAGCTTCCATGACTTTGTAGTAAGGGGCACCCGGTCCTGGAATCTCAGCTGGAGAACCGACAATGTAGTTTGCCAAGTCTTTGAGCTCGTATGCCACCTCGATGCATTGCATGAAGCAGGCATCGAAGAAGATGTAGTCGAACTTAGGCAGCTGTGCGAGCACGTCGCGCAAGACGGGGATTTCCATCTCCTTCTTCTCCAGTGCAGCGGTATCTGCATGCTCGTCTTTCCCAAAGGTTTTTTGCCTTGAAGATTGTCGTTCTGGCGACCACCCCGAAGCGTGCGACCAAAAGGTGATGCCGAAGTGCCGGGCAGGGAAATTAGTCTCTATCTCCTGGAGAATGTTAAGCATCACCAGCGAGTCGGTGCTGCATAGTGGTTCCGAGTATCGCTTCCACGGCTTCATGCCCTCCTTTGCGGACAGTTCGTAGATAGCAGACCTGTTATCACCGCCATCGATGAAGATCACGACGTTAACGTCCTGGGGTATCAAGTTCTTGCCTCTTACCATCTCAATGGTGTCCCCTCGGACAGCAGCAGAGAGCGAATTGTCGGCAGCCATATAGATGATGACGGTCCGTTCGGCCTCTACACGGGGCTGTGGCTCCGGATTTACTGGGGGGATGATTTCTTCGCGGCATCCAAACAGCAAGAGCACATTAAAAAAAACAATAGTGTATAGGCAAAACCTTTTCATGGGCGCAAAGTTACGACTTTTTAGAGGAAAAGCAAACAGCGAAAAGCAAAAAAAATAAAAAAGAAGACAACATTGTAACTTTTCGCTTTTGTTTCAGCGTTTTTGGTGACAGCACAGCGGGGGAAAAACCGCTCCGCAAGAGGGGTGGTTTCACGCTCCAGCAAGCGAAGGCCGATGCTACAGCAAGCGAAAGCCTACGCTCCAGCAAGCGCGGGCCGATGCTCCAGCAAGCGTGGGCACACTCTTTTCGGTCCCGACACAATAAGCGGGCACTTCTTTCCGTTATTATATTGGTATGCAGTGGATAAACAGAATACGTCAGGTGAAGATCGTCCTGGTCGTGCTGGCCGTAGTGCTCAGCGTGGCCTCGCTCGTCGTCTCTAATTTCCTGGTGCGCGACCTCAAGGTGGAGGAGCAGCGCAAAATGGAGATTTGGGCGGAGGCTATGCGCTCGCTCAACAATGCCGACGAGACGACCGACCTCACCCTCGTGCTGACGGTGCTCAACTCGAACAACACCATTCCCGTCGTGGTGCTCAACAGCGACGGCCGTGTGCAGGAGTACCGCAACATGGAGGTGAGGGGGGCTTCGGACACTTCGCTCGACGATGCCGTGCTGCGCGAGGCCCTGTCCATGAAAAACGCAGGAAGAGTCATCCGCATCGACTTCGGCCACTCCGACTACATGGAGATCTGCTATGCCGACAGCCTCATTCTGCGCCGCCTCGCCTGGTGGCCCTATGTCCAGCTCGGCGTGGTGCTCATCTTCGTCGTGGTCGCCATCTTCGCCCTCCTCAGCAGCAAGAGGGCTGAGCAGAACAAGGTGTGGGTGGGCCTGAGCAAGGAGACGGCCCACCAATTGGGCACGCCCATCAGCTCACTCATGGCGTGGCACGAAGTGCTTCGCGAGACGTACCCCGACGACCCTCTGCTCCCCGAGATGGGGAAGGACGTGCAGCGCCTGCAACGCATCGCAGAACGCTTCAGCAAGATAGGCTCGCAGCCCGAACCGAAGCCCGAGAACCTCAACGAGGTGCTGGCAAGCGTGGTGCAGTACATCAGCCGCCGCACACCCGGCCGCATCACGATGAACTGCAACCTGCCCGACGAGCCTCTCATCGCTCCCGTCAGCGCCCCCCTCTTCGAATGGGTCATAGAAAACCTCTGCAAGAACGCCATCGACGCCATGGAGGGCAAGGGAAGCATCACCCTGACCGCCCGCGAAGAACCCGACTGCTTCAGCGTGGAAGTCAGCGACACCGGCAAGGGCATCCCCAAGAACCGTTTCGGCTCCGTCTTCACCCCAGGCTACACCACGAAAAAACGCGGATGGGGACTGGGACTCTCGCTCGCCAAACGCATCGTCGAGGAATATCACAACGGACGCATTTTCGTCAAGAATTCCGAGCTGGGGAAGGGCACGACCTTCCGCGTAGAACTCAAAAAACACTGATAAGGCATTTTTTTCCACACAATTCTTCACCTTTTCAACTTTTTTTCGTAATTTTGCAGCCCGATGGAAAAACTGGACGGATACATAGTCGATTTGAAAGGCATGCAGAGCGATACTGTGTCGTACCACTGGCAGGCCGCAACCGACTTCTTCTCCGCCGTTCAGGGACCGGAGATAAAGCAGGGCCTGCTCGATGTAGCACTACGGGTGAAACGGACATCTTGCGCCTACGAACTGACGTTCCAGCTCAAGGGCGAAGTGGAAGTGACGTGCGACCGCTGCCTTGAACCTATGTCCCAACCCATCGAGGCAGAGTGCCTGCTCCGCGTCAAGATGGGCGACGAGTTTGCCGACGACGGCGACGTGGTCACCATCCCCCAACGGGAAGGCACCATCAACGTGGCATGGAACATCTACGAGTTCGCAGCTCTGCAGATACCCTTGCGGCACGTACACGCGACGTGCGAACAGCTCTATTCAGACTCCTCCGAGGAGGAGAGAATCGACCCGCGATGGGCTGAACTGAAGAAAGCAATGAACAGTAAAACAGTAAACAGTAAATCGTAAATCATTAAATAACAAATAACTATGGCACATCCTAAAAGAAGACAGTCCAAGACTAGGACCCTCAAAAGAAGAACACACGACAATGCTGTAGCTCCCGCACTGGCAGTATGCCCCAACTGCGGCGAGTTCCACATCTATCACACCGTTTGCCCTGCCTGCGGATACTATCGCGGCAAGGTAGCCATCGAAAAGGAAGCTTAATAAAAGTTGAAGAGTTTGAAAGGTGATAAGGTAAAAAGGAACAATAGTTGAAACACGTTTTTCAATTCTTCGCCTTTTCGCCTTCTCACCTTTTTCGTACTTGCTAAATGGAAAAGATAAATGCCGTAATAACCGGCGTGGGCGGGTATGTGCCCGACTATATCCTTGACAATGAGGAGATGTCGCGGATAGTAGATACCAGCGACGAGTGGATAATGGAACGTATCGGCGTCAAGACACGCCACATCCTCAAGCCCGAACAGGGCAGCGGCACGTCGTACCTGATGACACGGGCCGTGCGGCAGCTCCTGCGAAAGACGGAAGCCGACCCCAGCTCCGTGGAACTTGTCATCTGTGCCACCACTACGCCCGACTATCATTTCCCCTCAACGGCATCCCTCGTCATCGGCAACTGCGGCCTCACCAGCGCCTTCGGCTTCGACATGGAAGCTGCCTGTGCAGGCTTCCTCTATGCCCTCGAAGCCGGTGCAAACTACATACGCTCAGGCCGATACAAGCGCATCATCGTCTGCGGAGGCGACCACATGAGCTCCATGACCAATTACGAGGACCGCAACTCGTGCCCCATCTTCGGCGACGGAGCAGCATGCGTCATGATGGAAGCCACAACAGAAGAAGTGGGACTCATCGACGGCTACTACCGCGTAGATGGGCAGGGCTTCCAGAACCTCCACATGGCAGCCGGCGGCTCCGCCAAAATGCCAAGCCACGAGACTGTGGATGCACGTCAACACTTCGTCTATCAGGAAGGACGCGCCGTCTATAAGCACGCCGTCCTCGACATGACCTCCGCCGTCAAGACCATCGCTAAGCGCAACAACCTCTCGGGAGACGACATCACCTGGCTCGTGCCACATCAGGCCAACATCAACATCGAAGTATCCGTAGCCAACCGCATCGGCATCGACGAAAAGCACGTCATGGTCAACATCGACCACATGGCCAACACCTCCGGCGGCACGCTGCCCCTCTGCCTGTGGGAGTACGAACCGCAGCTCAAGAAAGGCGACAAAATCGTCTTCACCGCTTTCGGTGCCGGCTTCACCTGGGGCGCAAGCTACATGATCTGGGGCTACGACGGTGCTCAGGAAGCTGCCAAAGAGCCTGCACAGTTCTATAAGGAAGGCCTCATGACACGCGAAGAATGGAGAAAATTAAGAATGAAGAATGAAGAATGAAGAATTTGCTGCCGCTTCTAAAAGCATTAAATAATTTGCGGAGAAACATGGCGGCAGCAAATTCTTCACTCTTCATTCTTCATTCTTCATTATAATTATGTTCAAGTCCGGCTTTGTTAATATCGTAGGCAACCCGAATGTCGGGAAGTCAACCCTTATGAATCTCCTCGTCGGGGAACGCATCTCTATTGCTACCTTCAAGGCACAGACCACACGTCACCGCATCATGGGCATCCTCAACACACCCGAGATGCAGATTTGTTTCAGCGATACACCGGGCGTCCTGAAGCCCAACTACAAGCTGCAGGAGCAGATGCTCCAGTTCAGCGAGAGTGCCTTGCAGGACGCCGACGTACTCCTCTACGTCACCGACATGGTGGAGACGCCCGACAAGAACAGCGACTTCCTCGACAAGGTGAAGCGCATGACCGTCCCCGTCCTCGTCCTCATCAACAAGATAGACCTCAGCGACCAGAAGGCTCTGACTGAGAAGGTAGAACTTTGGCACGAGGCTTTGCCCGAAGCGGAGATAGTGCCTATCAGCGCCCTGCACCGCTTCAACGTCGATAACGTGCTGAAGCGCATCGGGGAACTCCTGCCCGAATCGCCCGCCTACTTCGACAAAGACCAGTGGACCGACAAGCCTGCACGCTTCTTCGTCACCGAAATCATCCGCGAGAAGATACTCCTCTACTACGACAAGGAAATACCCTACAGCGTGGAAGTCGTAGTGGAGCAGTTCAAGGAGACAGACCGGAACATCCGCATCAGCGCTGTCATCTTCGTGGAGCGCGAGAGCCAGAAGGGTATCATCATCGGGCACGGAGGCGTTGCCCTCAAGCGCGTCAGCACCGAGGCACGCAAGAGCCTGGAGAAGTTCTTCGGCAAGAGCATCTTCCTCGAAGTGTTTGTCAAGGTCGATAAGGACTGGCGCCAGAGCGACCGCGCCATGAAGGCCTACGGATACAACTTGGATTGACCCCCTAACCCCCTTTAGGGGGGGAATTATTTATAATGAAAGGTGAAAAATGGAAAGTGAAAGAATAACCTGTTCTCCCCCTAAAGGGAGAAGGGGGGTCTGTATTGCTATCTTTGTCTCAGGCAGCGGCACGAACTGCGAGAACCTGATTCGCCACTTCGAACACTCAGCGACGGTGAAGTGCGCACTGGTCGTCAGCAACAAGCCCGACGCCTATGCTTTGGTGCGGGCTGAGCGGTTGGGAGTGCCGACAGCTGTTGTCACGAAGCCTCAACTGAACAATCCCGACGAGATGCTGCCTCTGCTGCAGGACTACGGCATCGGCTTCATCGTGCTGGCCGGCTTTCTGCCCCTCATTCCGACCTACCTCATCGAAGCCTTCCCTCGCCGCATCATCAACCTGCATCCCGCTCTGCTGCCTAAGTTCGGCGGCAAGGGCATGTGGGGCCACCACGTCCACGAGGCCGTGAAGGCTGCTGGTGAGACAGAGACGGGCATGACCGTCCACTACGTTTCGCCCGTTTGCGACGGCGGAGAAATCATTGCCCAGTTCCGCACAAGCCTATCGGCCGACGACACCGTCGATGACATTGCCGAGAAGGAACATCAGCTCGAGATGGAGCACTTCCCGCAGGTAGTGGAGCAAGTGCTTCGCTCTGTTTAACCCGACAGTTGTACCTTTACACCCGACACGTTCATGTACTTCACCGGCATCACCATAGCCGCGATGACCTTCTTCACCATCGGCATCTGGCATCCCATCGTCATCAAGACGGAGTATTACTGGGGCACTCGCCCTTGGATTCTCTATCTGTTCATCGGCCTTGGCTGCCTTGCCGGAGCCGTCTTCGTAAGCAATGTCTATCTCTCCTCGTTCCTTGGCGTGTTCGGAGCGTCCGCTCTTTGGGGCATCAAGGAACTCTTCGAGCAGAAGAAGCGCGTGGAGAGGGGCTGGTTCAAGAAGAACCCAAGAAGGAAAAGGTAAAAAGGTAAAAAGGTGAAAAGGTGAAAAAGGTAAAAGGTGAAAAAGGTAAAAGGTGAAAAGATGAAACTACTGAATATAGCAGCTCGGCTATTGTTTCTCTTCTTTGTCTGTCTGGCAGGAATGGGGTTGCATGCTCAGCCACGAGCGGAACAAGGCGACTCGACTTTGCTTCGCGAGGTGAGCATCAACGGCCAACGAAGCCGCATCAGCTACCGTCCGGACCGTCAGCGCATCGATGCTTCGCAAGTGCTTACGGCCAGTGGCGGCACGGCTCTCGACGTGCTGCGAGCCGTGCCGGGCGTCACCATCGATGCCGACGGCAGCCTCTCCTTTCGTGGCAGTCAGGAGTTCCTGGTCTATGTGGATGGCAAACTCTCTCCCCTCACGGGCACCGAAGCCCTGCAGATGATTGGTGCAGCCAGCATCAAGGACATCGAGATACTGACCACTCCGTCCGCCAAGTACAGGACGGAAGGCGATGTGGGCATTGTCAACATCGTCACACGCCGCAGCGAGACGGACGGCTGGGACGTGGCTGTGAACGGTACGGCCTCAACCTGGCGGACGCTTTCTCTCGACGCGAAGGCCAACTATCGCACGGGACACCATAATATATACATTGGCGGGCAAGGCTCTGACATCAGGAACAAGAGCCGCTTCGAGCAGGAGAAGCGAACCTTGGCCGAAGGCATGACCGTCACTTCCTATGCCGACGGCACGCGCTTCCGCCACTTCCGCACTTTCATCGGGCAGGGCGGATATGAGTTCACGAATGCCCGGCATCGACTCAGCATCGACTTGCAAGGCGGCCGCACCGTCAATCCAAGAGGCGGAGACATGAAGTACAGCACGCAAACCGTTTTGCCATTTAGCCATTCATCATCTGCTATTTCAGACAGTCACGACCGCTATAAGCTGACGAAGTACCTCTTCCAGGCAGCCATCGACTACACTTGGAAGCTCAACGAGCGGGGCGACGAGGTCAGCCTCTCCAACCGCTTCCGCTACGACCGCTTCTCGGAGGAATACACCGAGAGCAACATGTTCGACCAGTACGGAGCACGGCAAGAAGGTACGCGAGGCTATGAGACGGAGCACCACTGGGACTGCGACGGCGCCTTCGCCTACAAGCTCCACTACCGGCCCTCCGGCCTGCTCGAGCTTGGCTATCAATATACTACCTACAGCGAGCACGGCGACTACCGCATCTGCTACTGGGACCTGCCCCAGCAGACGTTCCTCTGGCAGGACGACCTCTATGCCCCTTTCTATTACCGGCGGCAGACGCACAGCCCTTATGTACAGGTGAGCGACCGCTTCGGCCCCTTCCTCTTCGATGCCGGACTGCGCATCGACAACCTCAAGGACGACATGGACTTGCCCACCATCACCAGCCGCCACCGCTGCTACACCGAGTTCTATCCCTCCGCCCACCTCTCCTATACGACCGACAAGGCAGGCACCTTCACGCTCGGCTACTCGCGACGCACCAACCGCCCGGGCATCTGGAAACTCGAACCCTACATCACCTACGAGGACTACCACACGCGCATCATCGGCAACCCCGACCTTCGTTCGGAGTACATACACTCCGTAGAGCTGTCATGGCGTAAGACGCTGGGAACTACGCAACTGGCGGCAACGGCCTTTGCACGACGGAGAACGGGCGTAGTCGATTACATCCGTCGGGCCTACGATGCAGGTGTGACGCTCGACAGCATCATCAATGCCGGCAGCGAATGGCGCGAGGGACTGGAGCTGCAAGCCGTCGGCAAGCCCACCAAGTGGTGGCAAATCACCCTGGGCGGCACGCTCTCGCTCTACAACTACCGTGCCTCCTACGAGGGCTGCACCAGTGCGCACGGCACGACGGGCACGGCAGGCTGCATCAACAACTTCCGTCTGGCAAAGCACACCGCCCTTCAGTTCGACGGACACTTCGTAGGGCCGCAGCACCTCTCGCAAGGGCGTGAGTCGGCCTACGTCTATTTCGACATTGCCGCCCGGCAGTCGCTGCTTCGCGACAAGCTGCAGCTCGGACTCGTCTGGCACGACATCTTCCACACAGCCCGCTACCATAGTCTCCGCACTTCTGCCCTGTTGAGCAGCGAGACATGGGTGCGGCCCACCTTCCCATGCATCGCCTTCACCGTCTCCTACCGCTTCCGCCAGCCGTCGGCCAAAGCGAAAGAAGGAGCGATAAGCAAGGAAGCCGAGTTCGTAGGGAAGGACTTCTGAACTAAAAAAGACCCCTCCCGTCCGAAGTGGCTATAGATGCTATAGTTTCTATAGTGACTATAGTTTCTATAGTGACTATAGTTTCTATAGTTTCTATAGCCTATAGCATCTATAGCCCCTCCTTTTACACTCCGTGGAGCGTGAGCCGATGCTCCGTGGAGTGTGGGCCTTTCCTCCGTGGAGCGTAGGCCGATGCTCCACGGAGCGTAAAACGATACCCTTGGCGAGGGCTACGGCCACGCGACGGTGACGCCTATCAGACCCGCTGCATAGGGGGCTATCTCGTACTGGTTGAAGAGGAACTCTATACTGTCGTTCTTGAGCAGGAAGTTGTTCGTCAGATAAAGCTCGCCCAAGGCTCCGATGCCGGTCTCCTCTTGCAGGTCGGTCCAGTCCTTGGCGTCCCAGTCTTTGCAGAGCTGTTCCTTCATTGCCTCGAGCACGGCCTCTTCCTTGTCGGCAGGCACGATGTCGCTGATGTCCAAGAGCTTTCCGGTGGCCTTGTCGAAGTTGAAGTACGTCACGACGTAGATGCCATGTGCTCCGCCCATGTACCAGTCGGTGCTTGCCTGATAGGAGAGGATGCCTTCGGGACTGTTCTCTACGGGGCTGCCCTCCACGATGTAGTTGTACTGCAGGAGTTCCCTCATGTCCGACTCGGGGTCGTACATCTCGGCCATCTCTGTCTTCCACTCCTTTTCGATGCTGTCGGCACAGGCCGTCATGGCCTCCTGCACCGTGGCATAGCCTTCGACGCAGATGATGCTGTCGCGAATCACTGCGGCCAGTTGCCTTGCCAGCAGGCCGTCGCCCGAAAGAGTATCGAGCTTGAACTCAATCTGATAACACAGCGTATCTCCTGGAGCGATAGGGTTCCGGATGCTGAGGGAAGCCTTCCCCCAAGTGGGTTCGGCCTCACCCTCTCCACCGTCCTTCTGGCAGCCCGTGCAAGCGCACAGCGCAGCCACAAAGGGAAGAAGAATGATTAGATGCTTTTTCATAATGATACATTATTAGATATGAAGACTTTACCAAAACGTAGCCTTAACCATGAATTGTGAATTATGAATTGTTTCAGGGGCGTAGCCTTAATTATGAATTGTGAATTATGAATTGTTTCAGGGGCGTAGCCTTAACCATGAATTGTGAATTATGAATTGTTTCAGGGGCGTAGCCTTAATTATGAATTGTGAATTATGAATTATGAATTACCTCAGATTATTCCCGGCAGGAAACTGCTGACAATGAGCACAGCCAAGCCAATGACCAGCACCGCTATCGTCTGTCTGCTACAGCCTTTCCATTCCTTGAGGATGATGCCCCAGAGGTTGCTGAACGTCACATTCAGAGCCATGAGGATGCAGAAGGCGAAGGTCGTCAGGACAGGACTTTCGGTGAGGAAGCCCTTGCCAAGGCTCAGCCCGAAGAACTGACTGTACCATAAGGCTCCTGCCAGCAGGCAGAAGAAGAGGTTGTTCAGCCAGACGGACAGCTTCCCATAGTCGCTCCAAGTCGCGTTCCTGCCGTTCTGGAAGAGACAATACAGGGCATTGGTGCAGAAGCCGCCAAGCGTGACGAGGAAGGTGGCAGGCAGGGAGGCAAACATCGGGTTGACGCCCTCGAACTGCAAGCTTGCTCCGGCAGCCAGACCGATGTTGAAGCAAGCACTCATGAAGCCGGCAAGCAGAGCCACGATGATGCCTTTGGTGAAGTTGAAGTCCTTCACCGCTTCCTTCTTCTCCTCGTCGCTGAGCGAGGCACTCTTCATGCTTCCGGCGATGCCGATGATGGCGATGCCGACGAGCGTCACTACGACTCCGATGACGACGCTGCTGGTGAGGTCGGCCGTATGCCCCGTGAAGACAGGAGCCAGCAGCGTGCCGAGGGCTGCACAGGTGCCGAGGGCAAGACTCTGTCCGAGCGCTACGCCCAGATACCGCATGCTCAGTCCGAAGGTCAGGCCGCCAATGCCCCACAGCACACCGTAGAGGAACGTCATGCCGGCAGCAGAGGGATTGCTTCCGAAGAGTTCGGGAAGGCTATGTCCCTCAGGCACTGCCAACTGCGCCCCAAGCAGAGGCAGAACGAGCCAGGCAAAGATGCCCTGCACCAGCCAGTAGCTCTCCCAGCTCCAAGCCTTAATCTTATTGATAGGAACATAACTGCTCGACTGGCAGAAAGCCCCTAAGGCAATGATAAGTAAACCAATGACAATCATTATCTTTCAACGTTTCAGTCCTTCAACATTCAGCTTTCAATTTTCAACTCTCAACTCCCAATTTTCAACTTTCACCTTTCAACTTTCAATTCTCAACTTTCAATTTTCAACTCTCAACTCTCAACTCTTACCTCTTGCTCGTAACCGTCTTCTCGTAGGCCTCCACCTCCTGCATCCAATCCTGCCCGACGGGCACGCTGTTGCGGACGCAGAACTCGTCATAGACGGCCTGCCAGGGCATGCACTTCTGCTCTTCGATAAGCCCCAGCACCTTGTAGCCTTGGCCGGCAAGCTCCAGCCGGGAGATGGTCTGCCGCGGTTCGAGCAAGGCTCTGGTCATGCACTTCTGGGCCGAGCGCGAACCGATGACGTAGGCAGCAATGCGGTTGATGCTTCCGTCGAAGAAGTCGAGGCCGTAGTGAACGCGCTGGAGTGCGTCGGCACGCACTATTTCGCTGAAGAGGTCTTGGGTAGGGTCGTCCTGAATGGTGACGTGGTCGCTGTCCCAACGCACCGGGCGGCTGACGTGGAGCATCAGTTCCTTGATGAAGGGCAGCAAGGCGCTCACCTTGTCGCCAGGCATTTCGGTGGGGTGATAGTGGCCTGTGTCGATGGTCAGTATCTTACCCTTCTGGGCCGCATAGGCCGTGTAGAAGTCGTGGCTGCCTACGGTGAAGCTCTCCAGTCCGATGCCGAACACCTTGCCCTCGATGCTGTCCTTCATCATGGGAAGCTCCTTGGCAAAGACCTCGTCGAGTGAGTCCTTGAGGATGGAACGGTACATCATGTGGTTGACGCTGACGTCCTTGCATCCGTCGTGAACCCAGAGGTTCATGATGCAGGGGTCGCCTTGTGCCTCGCCCATCGCGTTGGCAATGTCGCGGCAACGCTTGGTATGTTCTATCCAGAAGTCGCGGATGCCCTTATCGGGATTGGCAAGCGTGAGGTTGCCGCTCTTGGGGTGGGAGAAGCTGGTGCTGTTGAAGTCGAGCTTCGTGTCGTTGTCCTTGGCCCATTCTATCCAGCTCTTGAAGTAATCGACCGTCACCTCGTCGCGGTCAACCACCTTGCCTTGGAAGTCGCCATATATCTCGTGCAGGTTGAGTCGGTGTGAGCCGGGAATGAGGCTCTTGGCCTTGAGGATGTCCTGCCGCAGCTCGTCGATGTTGCGGGCTGCACCGGGGAAGTCGCCCGTCGTTTGGATGCCGCCGCTCAAGGCACCGGCCTGCACCTCGAAGCCGTGTACGTCGTCGGCCTGCCAGCAATGCATGCTCAGGTGGAAGTCCTGCAACTGTTGCAATACTTTCTCTGTATCTACTCCAATCTCTGCGTAGCGTTCCTTTGCTACCTCGTAAGCCTGTTTCACTAAAGTTTCCTTGTTCATTTCGCTATCTGTGTTTTAATATGTTTTTAGTTTCGTGTGTTATCATAGGGAGTTTCTCAGGGAGCCATGCACCGTTCATCTTGGCAGGTAAGTCTTCGTTTCGATGCTCTTGGCAATGATGCTTCTCATCTCGAATCTGCCTGTTACCAGGCCTGCAGCCTTGGCCTGGAGCATGATGTTGCCAATGGCTGTGCCCTCCACGGGACCTGCGACGACGGGCAGGCCGATGCTGTCGGCGGTCATCTGCATAAGGTGGCTGTTGCGGGTGCCGCCGCCTATGACGTGGAGCCTTTCGATGGGGAACGGGGCCAGCTCCTTGAGGCTGTCCAGCACTTCGCGGTAGCGGAGGGCGAGACTCTCGAAGATGCATCGTGCCTGCTGCTGCCATGTCTCGGGCACTGGCTGCTTCGTCTCGCGGCAATAGTCCTTGATGGTTTCCACCATGCTCTGAGGGTTGGCGAAGCGCGGGTCGTCGGGATTGATGACACTTCGTAAGGCGGGGGCTGTCATGGCCAGTCGGTTCACGTCGTTCACGTCGGCGGGCGCGTCGGTCCATTCCGCACGGCAACGCTCCAGGAGCCACAGGCCGCAGATGTTCTTCAGGAAGCGCGTCGTGCCCTCTATGCCGCCTTCGTTGGTGAAATTGTATGCGTAGCTCTTCTCTCCTATTATGGGCTGCTCCACTTCAATACCGAGCAGGCTCCATGTGCCGCAGCTGAGGTAGGCGAAGTTCTCGTCGGGAGACGGGACGGCAGCTACGGCAGAGGCTGTGTCGTGACCTGCCACTGCCACCACCGGCACAGGGCCGAGGCCGGTCAGCCGCTGCACTTCGGGCGTCAGCACGCCCACCTTGTCGCACGGATTCACATAGCGGCCGAACTGCTTCCTCGTCAGGCCGACGGCCTCGAGTATCTGTTCGTCGAGGGTCCGGGTACGCGGATTGAGGAGCTGCGACGTGGAGAGGATCGAGTATTCGCAGACGGTTTCTCCCGTCAGCATGTACATGAGGGCGTCGGGCACGAAGAGGATCTTCGCGGCAGCCTCCAGGGCGGAGTCGCCGTTACGGCGCATGGCGACAAACTGGAAGAACGTGTTGATGTCCATGAACTGTATGCCTGTCCGCTCGTAGATGTCGGCTTTCGTCCATCCGCCCTTGCTTTCCTGCTCCTTCAGGAAAGCATCGACGATGCCCGCCGTCTGCGGGTCGCGGTAGCTGTAGGGGTTGCGAAGTATGCCTCCGTCGCGGCCGATGCACACGAAGTCAACGCCCCAAGTGTCGATGCCGATGCTCCGAAGCTCAATGCCTTCGTCGTGGACAAGCTTGAGGCCGCGGACTATTTCGTGATAGAGAGCGAAGATGTCCCAGTAGAGGTGTCCGCCCGTCTGTATGATGTGGTTGGGGAATCGCGTCAGTTCGCGCTGCTGCAGCCTGCCGTCGCGGATGCTTCCCAAAATGGTGCGTCCGCTGGTAGCGCCCAGATCGACTGCGAAAAAGTTGTCACTCGTCTTGTCTTGCTTCATGGTAGAATTAGGAATAGCGAGTACAAAGATACGAAAAAAAGAAGAACGAAGCATGAAGAATGACGTTTTTTTTGTGCTCTTGCCTAACAAACATCATACAAATATCACATTGTTTCATTATTTGCAATATATTTTCTGTCTATCTTTGGAACATGTTCTATTTTTATTTACCTTTGCGGCAATGATGCATTAAAAGTACAAACATTTAATTCTTCCTGCTTATGAAAAGATTGTTTTTTGCTTGTTTGCTGGCCTTGACGGGCATAGGAAAGTCCTCGGCCCAGCTGGCTCCCGAAGACTTCAAGTTCTTCAATCACTTGAGCGCCGGCATCTCCCTGGGCCTCGACGGCATAGGTGTTGATGTGGCCGCCCCCATGACGTACAACTTCGCCGTGCGTGCCGGCTACACATTCATGCCGAGACTCAAGTACTCCACCTCAATCAACCTCGATGGCAGCGACGTCTTCGTCACGTCGAAGGCCGACATCAAGGGCAAGCTCAGAATGGGCGACTTCCACCTGCTCTTCGACTATTATCCCTTCAAGAAGAGTTCGTTCCACCTGACAGCCGGTGCCTACATCAGCGACCGCACCCTGCTCTCTGTATATAACACGGAGCCTTTCGTCAAGCAAGCCTACTGGGGCAACTCCGGCATCGAACTGGGCACTACGGACAATCTCTACAGGCAATACTCCATCGTGAGCGACGAGAACGGCAACATCCAGCTCGACATGAAGGTGAACGCCTTCAAGCCCTATGTGGGCATCGGCTTCGGACGGGCCGTCACCAAGCACCGCGTCGGCGTGCAGTTCGACTTGGGCGTGCAGTTCTGGGGCAGGCCGGGTATCTTCGCCGACGTCAAGTACTTCGACTACGACAAGGGCGACTTCGTGATACGTAACGAGCGCCTCGAACGCGGACGCATCACGACAAGCAACTCCGACTATCAGGACCTCGACGAAGCCATACGCATCATGGAGAAAGTATGCGTCTGTCCGGTGCTGAAAATCCGCGTCAACGGACGCATCTTCTGAGCGCAGCTCACCACTTAACTCCACATTTCCATAACCCCTACAACATAAATAATATAGTATGAAAAAGTATTTCTTCCCCCTTGCCATAGTGGCATGCACAGCCTTACTGAACACGTCGTGCAGCTCCAGCAGCACCGAGCCGCCCGTTCCCCAAGAGTATGAAGGCGACCTGCCCAAGCCGACCTACAGCGAACAGGCTGTGAGCTTCGAGATAGCCTCAGACAACGTGAAGGACAAGTCGGGCAAAGCAAGCCTGAAAGCCATCAACTTCACCGAGAGCGGCAAAGCCATCTTCGAGGTCAAGACCACAGCGGGCACGAAGTTCGTCACCTACGGGGCGACCATCGACGGCGACATCTACATCGTCACCGACACTAATGGCAGAGAAATCGGACGCCTTCGGAAGCTGACCAGCCGCGCTGCGGACGACGTGACCATCGAGGGCACCATCACCGTCACCATCAACGGCGTGGAGTACACCTTCACTATCAGCACAAAAGCCACCTCAACGTCTGTTCCCCCCACTGCCGTGAGCCGGAACACCAACAACCTGGCCCGCACGTGGCAGGTGGCCAGCATGAACGTCGTACTCAGCGGCGATATCGACCTGAGCAAGCTTGTCGTAGGCGGCAACCTGAAGGAGTTTGCCGACGCCGCACAGGAAGCCGGAGCAAACCTCAACGCTGAGGAGATGAAGGCGCTCAGCAAGGTGGTCAACAGCATGACGTTCAACAAGAACGGACTCCTCTCTATCGAATACAGCGACGCCAGTTCGGACGGATGCAACTGGCTGTGGGCTTCGGGCGAGAAGCAGGAATACATCCGCCTGCTGCAACGCAACGGGGCCGAGTTTGGCAACAAGTTCCTCTCCGACAGAAGCGTCGTCAAGGTTGACTTCACCCCCACAAGTGTTGCTCTGACAATGAAGACCGACATCCGAGGAAGCAAGAACTACTCGGCCACGCTGACCGTAGTGTTGAAGTAAGGGACAGCCTGCTCTGAGAGGCCTTTCCTTATCTCCTTTGTGTTCCTGGAATGAGTCCCCACCCCTAACCCCTCCCCTTCGAGGGGAGGGGAACCGCGGGCAAGCTTCACTACAAACCTCCAAACCACTCCCCTTAAGGGGAGGACGGGAGGGATCTTTTCCCCCTCGAAGAGGAGGGGTTAGGGGGTGGGGACTCATACCAATGGAGCAAAAGGAGAAAGAGCCTGTCTGCGGCTGTTCGAGCGGATTTGCAATCCGCTCGCATTGAGTATAGGGATTTATAATCCCACTTTCTTTTTATCGCATTACAAATGCTGACACTCATTCCTGCCGGATTGCAAATCCGCCAGAACGGGAGCTAATCTTCCAAAACAGAATACATCGGCTTTGTCAAATCTTTTCGCATTCGGGCGCGTTCTGACGGCCTTTTTTCGTCTCTGTGGCACTAATGTCCACCGAGGGCAAAAGAAGGCCTTATTTTTAATCGCAGCTGATAATCAATGGCTTAGAGAGGGGCGTTTCCTTCCGAAGTGTAAAGGAAGTACCATCGAAGCACTCCTCGCGGATAAATTCGGCATAGAAAACGGCGATTTTCTGCGTGGAGCATCGGCTTACGCTACAGGGAGCTTCAGCCTACACAACGTGGAGTATCGGCCTACACTCCACGGAGCATCGGACGAAGCACCCCACGACATCGTCTTCCGTACCATAAAGAAGAGGAAAATCATGTCGCGGTTTTTCGGGAGAGGAGGGAAGGGGGAGGAAGTCAGACAGACACCACCCTCTACCCCTACCCTTGATGGGGAAAAGACCCCTTCCATCCTCCCCTTAAAGGGAAGGTGCTTGGAGGTTTGTAGTGAAGCTTGCACGCGGCTCCCCTCCCCTCGGAGGGAACCTCCGACTCTCCTGCCGACACACAAAGTCGCCACTGCCATTAAACTTTCCGCCTGCGGGCTTGTCTTATAGATGTGATGAGTCAGTATTACCGTTTTATAGTTTTGTTCCTACTTCTGCCACTGGTGCTTCCCGCACTTCCGCAGAGCGCTGCCGGCACTCAGCGGACAGCTTCGCGGGGAGCTACGGCAGGGGCATTGCTCAACATTCGCGGCACCGTCTTCGAAAACGAAAAGCTGCAGCCGATGGAGGGGGCTGCCGTGAAGCTCTACAACGAGCGCGACTCGATGATTACCGGCGCTACGACGAAGCAGAACGGACAGTTCCTGCTGCCCGGCATCCCGTCGGCTACCTACACCCTGCAAGTGTCGTTCATGGGCTTCAAGACGCAGAAGTTTAAGCTCACCCTGCCCCAGAAATCCGGCAACTTCAAGGTGGCCGACGTGATGATGCGCGAGGACGCCACCATCATGGCAGAGGCCGTGGTCGAAGGCAAACTGCCGGAGATGACGGTCATCGACGACACGGTGGCCTACAACGCCGACGCCTTCAAGCTCCCCGAAGGGTCGATGGTGGAGGATCTCATCAAGAAGCTCCCCGGCATCGTGCAGGACGAGAACGGCAACTTCACGTTCAACGGCAAGAACATCAGTCAGATACTGGTCGATGGCAAGGAGTTTTTCGGGGGCAACCGCAACCTGGTGCTGCAGAACCTGCCTGCCGAAATCGTCGATAAGGTGAAGGCCTACGACCGAAAGAGCGACATGGCTCGCATCACGGGCATCGACGACGGAAACGAAAGGACAGTGCTCGACCTCGCCATCAAAAAGGACAAGAAGAAGGGCTTCTTCGGCCGAGCCGACGGCGCCTACGGCACACACGACCGATACAGCGGCAACCTCAACGTCAACAGCTTCCGGGGAGACCAGAAGTTCAGCTTCGTGGGCAACGCCAACAACACGCAGGGAAACGGCCTGACCGACTTCCAACGCCTCGGCACGACGATGAACTGGGAGAACAAGAAGGTGGAGCTGAACGGCAGCGTCAACGGCACCTTCAGCCAGTCGAGCAGTGCCTCCGAGTCGAACTCGCAGAACTTCGAGTTGAAGAACTCGGCATACTCGGCCAGCAGGAACTTCAGCAACAACCACAACGGCAACTTTGGATTCCAATATCGCGTAGAGTGGAAGCCCGACTCGACGTGGAACATCATGTTCCGGCCCGAGTTCAACTTCGGCAGAAGCAGCGGCTCGGGCGGCAGCGAGTCGGCCACTTGGAACGACGACCCCTTCCGCTTCTCCCCCACCCCGCTGGCCGACTACCGCAACCTGGCCAGAAGCATCGGCGTCAACCACCGCCTCGGCGACAACTGGAACCGCTCGAAGAACATCAGCGCCTCGGCCTCCCTGCAGGTCAACAAGCGCCTGAAGAAGCCCGGACGCAACATCACGCTCAGCCTCGGAGGCGGCTACGGCGACTCGAACAACGAGGGAAACAGCTACTCGCAGACCGACTACTACCTCCTCCAGGCACTCAGCGGCGGCGACTCCGTCTATCACAAAGTGCAGTACAACCGTGGCTCGAACTACAACTACAACTTCAACGCACGCCTCAGCTACAGCGAGCCGATTGCCTATCAGACTTATCTGCAGCTCGACTACAACTACCGTTACAACTTCCGCGACAACGACCGCGACGTCCGCTCTATCTTCGACCCTTGGAACGACGTGCTCGGCGTGAACGAAAACAACTACGACGATTTCTTCGACGCCCCTTATGTGGTGCAGGACAAGCAACAGTGCAGCTACACACGCAACATAGGGCAGAACCACGACCTGCGCCTTCAGGTACGCTTCAACCGCACCAAGTTCCGCCTCACCATCGGCGGTAACGTGCAGCCGCAAATCAGCAAAGTGGATTACCAGAAAGGCCGCATCGACACGCTGCTGCGTAGAACCGTGGTCAACGCCTCGCCCGTCGTCAACTTCCAGTACCGCTTCAGCCGTCAGGAGCAGCTCGAGTTCCGCTACAACGCCAATACCGGTTGGCCCAACATCACCGACATGATTCCCGACACGCTCTCCGACGCCAACCCGCTCAACATACGCATCGGCAACGCGGAACTCAAGCCGAGTTTCACGCAGAACATCCAGTTCGAGTACCGACGCACAGTCAACGAGTACCAACGCACCAACGCAGTCACACTTCAATTCCACACCACAAGGAACAGCACAACGAACCGCACGGAATACAACGAAGTGACGGGCGGCCGCGTCTCGATGCCTGTCAACGTCAACGGCAACTGGAACGCCTCGGCCAACTACAACTTCAACACGGCCATCGACAGCAAAAAGCACTGGCGCGTCGATATGAATACGTCGCTCAGCACCTCGAAGAACATCGGATTCCTCTATCGAAGCCAGGACAAGATGACGGTGGAGAACATCACGCGCAGCGGCAACTTCGGCCAGCGGGCACGCTTCACTTTCCGCCAAGACTGGGAGAGCGGATGGCAAGTGGAAGCAAATGTCACCGGAAGATTCAACTACAACCTCAACCGCAGCAACAACGCCACGGCCTCGAACCTCGACCATCACGACTTCCGCTACGGCGGCAGCTTCGTCCTGACTTTTCCCTGGGGCATGACCATCAGCAGCGACATCGAGCAGCAGAGCCGTCGAGGGTACTCCGATGCCGCCATGAATACGAACCACCTCATCTGGAACGGCAGCATCAGCCAGCGCTTCCTTCCCCGCAAACAGCTCACCGTCAGCCTTCGAGCCGTTGACATCCTCGACGAGCGCGACGACGTGAACCGCTCCGTCAGCGCCGTGAGCCGTACTGACACAAGGAGTGAGATGGTCCGCAGCTACGTGCTGCTCTCGGCCAACTGGCGTTTCGGTCGCTTCGGCGGACGCGGCCAAAGAGGTCGGGATCAAGGCGCGAGGGGCGAGAGAGGCGACGGAGGCTCGCGTGGCGAAGGCGGTTCTCGCGGCGGCGGTAGCGGTGGCGGCTTCCGTGGAGGCAGTGGAGGCGGTGGCTTCCGTGGTGGCGGTGGCGGAGGTTTCTAAGGCGGCTTCGGTGGCGGCCGAGGCTTTTAGCGAAGTCCCCAGCAGCTTTTAGAGAAGTCCCCAGCAGCTTTTAGAGAGGTCCTCAGCGGCTTTTCCCCTCCCCTTTGAGGGGAGGGGTCAAGGGGTGGGGTAACAGCCTCCTTTCTTATCTTCTTCTGAGTTCTACGCTCCGTGGAGTGTAGGCCGATGCTCCGTGGAGTGTAGGCCGATGCTCCGTGGAGGAAAGCCCGATGCTCCGTGGAGGAAAGCCCGATGCTCCGTGGAGTGTGAAACTATGCCATAATAGGGGGCTTTCTTCTTCCCTCGAAGGGAAGGAAAAAGAAGCCTGCTACCCCACCCCTTGACCCCTCCCCTCAAAGGGGAGGGGAAAAGCCGCTGAGAGCTTCTTCCCTGCCGCCACAAGCCGCTGAGAACCTCTCTAAAGACCCGAAGAAACAAAAGACCACAGGCGGAGTAACCCCCGGATGTGGTCTTTTGCACCTTCGGCGCTTATTCAGCGGACTGCAATAATTATGAATTCCGAATTGTGCCTTATGAATTGATAAGGCACTTTCCGGTCATTTCCTTCGGCTGCTCGAGGCCCATGATGTGCAGGATGCTGGGAGCAACGTCGGCCAGGACGCCGTTCTCTACGGTGACGTCTTTGCGGTCGGTGATGTAGATGAAGGGCACAGGGTTGAGCGAGTGGGCCGTGTTGGGCGTGCCGTCGGGGTTGATGGCATTGTCGGCGTTGCCGTGGTCGGCAATGATGATGGCCTCATAACCCGTTGCTTTCGCTGCCTCGATGACTTCGCCGACGCACTTATCGACGGCCTTCACGGCAGCCTCGATGGCTTCATAGACGCCCGTGTGACCTACCATGTCGCCGTTGGCGAAGTTGACTACGATGAAGTCGTACTTGTCGAGCTTGATGGCCTCGACGAGCTTGTCCTTCACCTCGTAGGCGCTCATCTCGGGCTTGAGGTCGTAGGTAGCCACCTTCGGACTTGCCACGAGGATGCGCTCCTCGCCTTCGTAGGGGGCTTCGCGACCGCCGTTGAAGAAGAACGTGACGTGCGCATACTTCTCTGTTTCAGCGGTATGGAGCTGCTTGAGGCCCTTGCTGCTGATGTATTCGCCGAGCGTGTTCTCCACGTTCTCCTTGGGGAAGAGGATGTGAACGCCGGTGAAGCTGGCGTCGTAGGGCGTCATGCAGTAGTACTGCAGGCCGGGGATGGTCTTCATGCCCTGCTCGGGCATGTCCTGCTGCGTGAGCACGATGGTGAGTTCCTTCGCGCGGTCGTTGCGGTAGTTGAAGAAGATGATGACGTCGCCCTCCTTGATGGTGCCATCGACTAGGCTGTTGTTGATGGGCTTGATGAACTCGTCGGTGACGCCTTCGTCATAGCTTTCCTGCATGGCCTCGATGAGGTCCTTTGCCTGTTTGCCCTCACCGCTGACGAGCAGGTCGTAGGCCACCTTCACGCGTTCCCAGCGCTTGTCGCGGTCCATGGCGTAGAAGCGGCCGATGATGCTGGCAATCACGGCGTTGCCTGCCTCGTTGCACTTGTCGATGAGCTGCTGGATGAAGCCGATGCCGCTCTTCGGGTCGGTGTCGCGGCCGTCCATGAAGCAATGTACGAAGGTCTGGTTGACGCCGTATTCCTTGCCGATTTCCACGAGCTTGAAGAGGTGGTCGAGGCTGGAGTGTACGCCGCCGTTGCTGGTCAGACCCATGAGGTGGACGTTCTTGCCCTGCTGCTTAGCGTACTCGTAAGCGCTGACGATTTCGGGGTTTTTGAGGATGCTGCCGTCGGCACAAGCGCGGTTGATTTTCACGAGGTCCTGATAGACGATGCGACCGGCACCGATGTTGAGGTGACCGACCTCCGAGTTGCCCATCTGTCCGTCGGGCAGACCGACGTTCTCGCCGCTGGCCAGGAGCTGGCTGTGCGGGTAGGTCTGGTTGATTTTGTCGAGGTTGGGAGTAGGAGTGTTGAAGATGACGTCGCCCTTGCCGTGAGCACCGATGCCCCATCCGTCAAGGATCATCAAAAGAGCTTTCTTTGCCATAATGTCATTTACTATTTAATCATTTACCATTTACCATTTAATAGTTCTCCCCATAGAGGGGGAGTCAGAGGGGGTCTTGTTCTCCCCATAGAGGGGTTTTTCTTTGCGGGTGCAAAGTTACGACATTTAATTCACAATTCATACATTCACCAATCATAATTTTTCCTTCAGGCGAGGTTTATGAAGAAATTAGGCCTTTGCTGGAGGTAGGGGAAGCACTCTCCAAGCCCCCTCCCAGCCTCCCCCGAGGGGACTGTTCATGCATCCAGCTTCTTGGGTTGGTTCTTATACCACTTGTAGTCTTTTTTGTATTGACCAGAAAGGAAGAGCGTTTTCATACTTCGGCATCAAGGGCTTTGAACATTTCGTCAACATCATCGTATAAGTCCTTGGCAGGATATTCCTTTCTGTTCATAGCTTCCATAATGGCAGCCTTGGTCACTTCGTTAGGCTCGTCGTAAACAACATCAAGCAGTACGCTCTCTACATAGTTGTTGAGCGTACGGTTCTCGCGGGCTGCCTTGCGCTTCAGCCCCTCCAAGAGGTCTGTCCTAAGCCGGAAAGAAGTGGGCTTTCTTACGATTGTCGTTTCCATAAACAAATGCTTTTGTATTGCATCTGCTTGCAAAAGTGATACATTCTGGCGAGACTACCAAAAATACTCAAACAAATTTATCGGTGTCCTGTAAAAACTCTGCCTGTTCTTTTAAAACTGCGATTTTAACGTTCCTTTTCTTCACTTTAACGTGAAGGAGTAAACAATTTCAACAAGGACAAGAGGATGTTTATAAGCAAGAATCTCATAATAACAAAACTTTTTGCCGCGCACAAGCATTAAGTCAAAAGAAAATCGTACCTTTGCAAATGGAAAACAAGCTAAGGCTATGTCGAAAGAACAGACAAACATTATAGAATATCTGGTGTGCGTTATCGGCGCGTTTGCTCGGCAGTTTTCGCTGACTAATGCCAAGGCATACCAGTACCTGCGCCAGTATAAGGGACTGGACTTCCTGACCAAGCACTACGGCGTGGAGCATACGCAAAGCATTGAGGATGCTGTGGAGGACATCGCCATTATCTGTAACCGCCACGGAGGGGCGCTGGTTTTATGAAACTCTATCATGGCTCGAATATGAGTATAGGGGAGATTGATCTGAAACGTGGGCGCAAGGGAAAGGACTTCGGACAGGGCTTCTACTTGAGTGCCGACCGTAGTCAGGCATTGATGATGGCCGAGCGGACAGTTGACAGGGAGGAAAGCGGCGAGGCGACACTGACTACCTATCTGTTTGATGACAGCATTCTCTTTGAGCCTACGGACTTGAAGGTGAAGGTGTTCGAGAATTATTCAAAGGAGTGGGCGGAGTTTATCATCAAGAACCGTCGTAACAAAAGCCTTCAGCCAACGCATGACTATGACATCGTCTATGGCCCGATAGCTGATGACAAGGTGGGACTGCAGATAAACCGTTACCACTTGCAGTATATATCTATGGAGGAGCTTATTAGGCAACTTTCATTCCTGCGCCCCACGTTCCAGTATTTCTTTGGGACGGAGCGGGCCATCAGATTACTTCAAAAGATTGACGGATGATGAACATGCAAGAGGAACAAGACAGACAATTTCAGATAGAGTGCCTGACAAACGAACTTGTGGCCATGCTGATGGAAGAACGTGGTCTGACAATGGAGCAAGCTATGGATACCGTTTACAGTTCGCATACCTTTGAAAAGGTGGAGCGCGCGAGTACGGGACTTTTCTATCAGGGATCAGTATATGTGATGGATATGCTCCGAGAGGAATTGGGGGCTACAAAATAAATAAGGAAACACATGGATGTAAAGATAGAATCATCGTGGAAGCAGCAGCTGCAGGAGGAGTTCGACAAGCCTTACTTCCAGGCGCTGACGCAGTTCGTGCGGCAGGAGTACGCGGCGGGCACTTGCTATCCGCCCGGGCGGCTCATCTTCAATGCCTTCGACACGACACCTTTCCATGAGGTGCGCGTGGTCATCCTGGGGCAAGACCCTTACCACGGCCCCGGACAGGCGCACGGACTCTGCTTCAGCGTGAACGACGGCATACCTTTCCCGCCCTCGCTCCAAAACATCTTCAAGGAGATACAGGCCGAGACGGGAGCACCCATCCCGCAGAGCGGCAACCTGACACGCTGGGCACGGCAGGGCGTCTTCCTGCTGAACACCTGTCTTTCGGTTCGCGAGCACCAGGCCTTCAGCCATAGCGGCAAGGGCTGGGAGACGTTCACCGATGCCGCCATCGCCGCCCTCAGCAAGGGACGCGAACATCTTGTCTTCATGCTCTGGGGCGCTCCGGCAGGACGGAAGGCTGCCCTCATCGACCAGAGCCGACACCTTGTCCTCACGAGCGCTCACCCCAGCCCGCTCAGCGCCATGCGCGGCTTCATGGGCAACGGACATTTCCTGAAGTGCAACGAATATCTCATCGAGCATGGGCAAAGACCAATCGTTTGGTAATCTCATCGAGGTCGGCGACGTCATCCTGCACTCCGACATCCTGACGGAGTACTTCTGCTGCGACATCGAGCGCTGCCACGGCCGTTGCTGCGAGGAAGGCGACGCCGGTGCGCCCGTCACCCTCGACGAGATAGCGGACATCGAGGAGAACCTCGATGAACTGTGGCCGCAGCTCTCGGCAGGAGCACAGGCCGTCATCGACCGCCAGGGCGTCTGCTATCCCGACCCGGAAGGCGAACTGGTGACGAGCATCGTCTGCGGCGGCAACTGCGCCTTCCGAGGGCCGAAGGGATGCCTCTTGAAGCAAAAGCCCATCAGCTGCCACCTCTACCCTATCCGCGAGAAAAGGCTCGGCCCCTTGACCGGACTCAACTACCACCGCTGGAACATCTGCGAGGACGCCATCCGCCTCGGCACAGAGCGCGGCATCCGCCTCTACGAGTTCCTGCGCGAACCCCTCATCCGCCGCTTCGGCCGGGAGTGGTACGACGAGCTTTGCACCGTCGCCGAGCAGTACCTAAAGTCTCTTTAGCCACATCCCAAAAAGGATTCTCTAAATTCACGTGAACTCGACGAAAATGGAAACTTACAGTCTATCATGTGTTAATCAAACACAAAGACACTAAGGCACTAAGGCACTAAGTAACTACCCATGGTGTGAAGACACAAAGGTCTTGGGCTGAGGAATCTTTGTGTCTTCATTTCAGACGCATAGCACTTCGTGTCTTCGTGTCTTTGTGTATGATTGTCTTTGGACTTTCGTCGTTCCGCCTGCGCCTGAGACTTGCCGAAGAACTCACGTTTAATTCATATTTTTACGTAAATTCGACGAATCTTATTTATGGTAATTCATGGGGCATTCCTGGTAATTCGCTTTATCTTAAACATATAATTGCCATGTAATCGTCCATATAATTATTTCTTCGAGTTCACGTTATTTCATGTTTTATGAAATGCAAAGTAAGCCAAGGACAGTCCAACCATTCGTCACCTCGGCATAGGCGGAAACGCCTTATTCTGCTTGCAAAGATGTGTTTTTTTTGTTCCATGGGCAGATAAGTCGTGAATTATTTGTATCTTTGTGGCGGAAATAGGATAAAGACACACCATAACCATAACTAAACTAACCATTATTACTCTTATGAAGCACATTCTTTCTTTCCTCTTTGCTTTTGCTGCGCTTTGCATCCAGGCGCAAGTGAACAACACCGAGCCTGCCGACCCGAAGCCCGGGCCGCAGGAGGCTTGGCAACAACTGACACAGCCTTCGCTCGGCTGGGGAAGCACGGATGTCCGCTATTCGCGCTCACAGGTTCCGCAGACCTCGAAGTCGTCGCCTCTGCTGCGTGCCTGGCGCGGAGAGAGGGTTTCGGCACAAGCCGTCCTCGCCACTCCGACGGACCTCGGCGATGTATCGTTCGAGGTGAGCGACTTGAAGTGCGGACGGAACGTCATCCCGGCTTCGGCCGTGAAGAAGTACTTCGTGCGCTACGTCATGGCCGACAGCTATAAGGACCGGAACGACACCGTCCTCGTGGCCGACCGCCTCGACCCCGTCGGCTCGCTGAAGGTGGAGGCCAACACGGCCCGTCCGCTTTGGCTCGACATCCATGTGCCCGCAGAAGCGAAGGCCGGAACGTACAAGGGAACCGTCAGCGTAAGCTGCGACGGCAAGAAGCTCGCTCTGCCCCTGCAGCTCCAGGTGGCCGACCGCCTGCTCCCCGCTCCCAGCCAGTGGAGCTTCCACCTCGACCTCTGGCAGAACCCCTACGCCGTGGCACGCTACTTTGAGGTGCCGCTGTGGAGCCAACAGCACTTCGACCTGATGCGGCCCATCATGGAGCTGCTGGCCGCTGCAGGGCAGAAGGTCATCACCTGCTCCGTCATCAACAAGCCGTGGAACGGACAGACCTTCGACCCCTTCGAGAGCATGGTAGGAAAGACGAAGGAACTCGACGGCACGTGGCGGTACGACTACACGGTGTTCGACCGCTGGGTGGAGTTCATGATGTCGTGCGGCATCACGGAACAGATTGACTGCTACACGCTTGTGCCCTGGCACTATCGGTTCGACTACTACGACCGCGCCACGAACAACGTGCAGTACCTCGACTGCAAGCCCGACCAGAAGGCCTACCACGACTTCATCGTCCCGTTCCTCAAGGATCTGAGCCGACACCTCAGGGAGAAAGGCTGGTTCGAGCGCACCTACATCGCCATGGACGAGCGTCCGGCGGCACAGATGGACGCCGCGTGGCGCATCATCCAGGAGGCTGACCCCGAATTCAAAGTGGAGGGTGCCGCCAACTACAGCGTGGAGAGCGAGTCGGCCGACCGCATCGACGACCTGAGCGTAGGCGTCCACTACAAACTTCTGCAGGGCGAGGCACTCGCCAAGCGCAAGGCAAGGGGGCAGAAAATCACTTTCTACACCTGCTGCAGCAGCGAGTGCCCCAACACCTTCACCTTCTCTCAGCCCGCCGAGGCCACATACCTCTGCCTTCATGCCTTGGCCTGCGGCTACGACGGCTACCTGCGCTGGGCCTACAACAGCTGGTCTCCCCAGCCCAACCAGAGCAGCCGCTACCGCAGCAAGGACTGGGCTTCGGGCGACTGCTACCTCGTCTATCCGGGCGGCAGCAGCATCCGTTTCGAACGACTCACGGAGGGCGTACAGGCCTTCGAGAAGATTCGTCTGCTCCGGCCTACGCTCAACCTCAAGCAGGCTAAGGACCTCGACGAGATGCTCCGCTACTTCGCACCTCAGAAATGCACGGCCGACGACGACGTAGAGGGCATGGTACGCAAGATGAACGACCTGCTCTGGAAGCTCTCGAAGTAAAAAGAGACTTCGCTTCCTTTCCCCTCCCCCTCGGGGGAGGTATTCGCTTCCTTTCCCCTCCCATTTAAGGGGAGGGGTACTACAGGCAGAGACTTCGCTTCCTTTCCCCTCCCATTTAAGGGGAGGGGTACTACAGGCAGAGACTTCGCTTCCCTTCCCCTCCCATTTAAGGGGAGGGGTACTACAGGCAGAGACTTCGCTTCCTTTCCCCTCCCATTTAAGGGGAGGGGGTAGGGGTGGGGTGAAGTAGATGAAGGCGGGGCTGATAATAGGCGACGGCGGGGCTGACAGGAATGGTCCCCACCCCTAACCCCTCCCCTGCGAGGGGAGGGGAACCGCGGGCAGGCTTCACTGCTAACCTCCAAGCCCCTCCCCTTTAAGGGGAGGTTGGGAGGGGTCTTTTTCCTCTTAAGGGGAGGGGAACCGCGGGCAGAGGCAAGGCGTTTTACACAGCGTGGAGCGTAAGCCAATACAGCGTGGAGCGTAAGCCTACACAGCGTGGAGCATCGGCCTGAACAGCGTGGAGCGTAAATCTACACTATAAACGGTCTAATAATTTAGCATTATGAAGAAAATCATCACCTGCCTGCTGGCGGCGCTGGGACTGACATCGGCCTGCGCACAGCAAACATTCGAAGTTGACGAGTTCCAAACGAAGAGCGGCAAGACGGTACGCTTCCATGCCCTGATGCACGCCAGCATCCGCATCGAGTACGACGGGATGGACATTCAGGTCGATCCCGTCTCGAAGCTGAGGGAACGGACGACAGACTACTCGCTGATGCCGAAGGCTAAATTCATTCTCGTCACCCACGAACACGGCGACCACTACGACGAAGCCGCGCTGAAGCTGCTCTCGGACAGCGACACACGCTTCGTCATGAACCAACGCACGGCCGAGATGCTCGGTCCGGACAAGCCTCTCATCTTCCCGATGGTCAATGGCCAATGCTTCGAGTTCGATGAGATAAGAGTGGATGCCGTGCCCGCCTACAACACGACGGAAGGCCACCAGAAGTTCCACCCGAAAGGTCGCGACAACGGCTACATCCTCTCGCTCGACGGTCTGCGCATCTACATCGCCGGCGACACGGAGGACATACCCGAGATGGCCGACCTTGGGGACATCGACATCGCCTTCCTGCCCTGCAACCAACCCTACACAATGACACAGGAGCAACTCGTCAGGGCTGCCAAAACCATCCGGCCCAAAGTGCTCTTCCCCTATCACTACGGACAGACGGACGTCAGCACCATCCCCTCCCAGCTGAAGGACGAAGGCATCGACGTCAGAATCCGACACTACGAATAAAAGGGGAAAAGGTGAAAAAGTGAAAAGGTGAAAAAGTAAAAAGGTAAAAAGTGAAAAGGTGAAAAAGGTTTTCCTCATTAAGCGGCATCCGATGGGCAGGAAGTTCTTGGCTATCTGTCTCTTCGGCTTCATCTTCACCGTCCGGCCCCTCAGCAAAACGGAGCTTAACCACGAACTCATCCACGTGGTCCAGCAGAAGGAACTCCTCTACCTGCCCTTCTTCCTCTGGTACTTCCTGGAGTGGCTCGTCCTGCTCCTCAAGTACCGCGACCACATGGAGGCCTACCGCCACATCCGCTTCGAAGAGGAAGCCTACCGCCACCAGGACGACCTCGACTACCTCAAGCACCGGAAGCTTTTTGCCTATTGCCGAACCAGCTCCGACGAGGCATAATCCCCCCCGGAGCGCCCTGCGCTTCCATATACGTGCCCTGTGCCTGCTTTTTTTCTTCCTTTTCCTTTTTGTTTCCCAAATAATTTGTATCTTTGCAAAACGAAAGGGCTGCAAACAGCCTCAGCGGAGGTTCCCTTTCGACACAAACCTTATTAGTAACAATAACGACAATAGCAGTTATTAGGAGAATGTAGAAACGTGAGAAATTTCTAATTCTAAGTTGTATAACGATAATTGTGGTTGTCCGCGTTTATAGCGTGGACGTCACTTATCATACAACTGGGCAATTCTCACGGCCTCTACATTCGATAAGGAGCGGACACGCTTCTTTCGTGTGTAGAGGCCTTGACGCAAATGGTGGCCCGAAGATTCCGATAAGTGCTTTTTGTCCGATGCTATAAGCGCAAGGAATGCCAGACAAAGAAACTGGTCTGCCTGGCTTGCCGCCGGAGGTGCTCCCCATCCTCCTGCGCGACCATACCACAGGCCGCAACATCTTCTGGGCCACGCACGACTACGAAGCGCTCGGAAGCCCCTACGACTATCATGCTGAGATACTGCCCCAACTCATTACGGGCGAGCACAGCATGGTGGTCCGCCCCCGTGTGCTCAAGACGAAGGAGAACCAGACCGACCGCTCGAAGGACATGGCCGAAGTCTTCACTCCGTCGTGGATCTGCAACGCCCAGAACAACCTGGTATGCGATGCTCTGCCTAAGGAGATGTCCTGGCAGGACTTTGTTCGTACGACATGCCTGGAGATAACCTGCGGCGAAGCACCCTACCTCGTCAGCCGATACGACACCACTACCGGCGACCTCATTCCCCTGCACCAGCGCATCGGCCTGCTCGACCGCAAGCTAAGCCTCGTCTCAAAGAACACGGAGACAAGCGACGAGTGGCACCAATGGGCACGGATAGCCTACCAGCACACCTACGGCTACGAATGGCAGGGCGATAACCTGCTCCTGGCACGACTGAACCTGCTCCTATCCTACCTCGACTACTACGAAGCACGCTTCGGCCAGACTCCCCCACCCCACTGCATCAACGACATCGCCGACATCATCTCCTGGAACCTCTGGCAGATGGACGGACTGAAATGTGGCATACCGGGACACGAACCCACAGAAAGCTTGGAAGACGACTTCTGCAACACCTTCTTCCCGCCTGCCCCCGAAGAACGATACTGCCGCATCCGCGACTGGGACAAAGATGAAGAAATAAGATACATCGATATAATGGACAAATGATAACAAGTATGGTGATCCGCAAAAATGCCCCTATGGAAAAAAGTACGTGTACTTGTCGCCATAAGTACGTGTACTTATCCGAATAACTACGTGTACTTATCCCCATAAGTACGTGTACCTATTTCCCCCATTCCCCAAAGAGGGGAACAAAGGGCACTTTAGCGGATTATAAAATAATAAGTTCCTAATAAAACCACAGATTAAACGGATTTAACGGATTGGCACATTCTTCGCTTCGCTCAGGCGCAGGCGGAAGCCCTTAATCTGATAAATCTGAATATAATATGAATATATAATCCGTTTAATCCGCTTAATCCGTGGTTTAATAATAGCGATACAATGAATTACAATCCTGATGTGCTGAATTGCATAGCCAATCTGAGCAACGACGAAGTGTTCACGCCCCCTGAGTTGGCAAACAAGGTGCTCGACCTCCTGCCGCAGGAGCTGTTCCGTAGCAAAGAGACCACCTTCCTCGACCCCTTCACCAAGAGCGGCGTCTTCCTGCGCGAGATAGTGAAGCGGCTCGACCGCGGCCTGCAGGACAAGATACCTGACCGTCAGCAACGCATCGACCACATCCTGCACAAGCAAGTGTTCGGCATAGCCATCACGGAACTCACCTCCCTGCTCGCCCGTCGCTCCGTCTATTGTTCCAAGTACGCCAACAGCCAGTTCTGCATCTCGAAGTTCGACACCGAAAGCGGCAACATAATCTATAAAAACATCAAGCACACTTGGGAAAACGGCAAATGCAAGTACTGCGGTGCAAGCCAAGCCGTTTACGACCGAGGCTCCGAGGCAGAGCAATATGCCTATATGTTTATTCACACAGACAATCCCAATAAATTCTTTCCCAACATGAAGTTTGACGTAATCGTTGGCAACCCGCCTTATCAGCTTAACGACGGAGGCGGCACAGGTTCAAGTGCAATGCCTATCTATAATAAGTTTGTTCAACAGGCGAAAAACCTAAAACCTAAATATCTATCCATGATTGTTCCTTCAAGATGGTTTAGTGGAGGAAGGGGACTTGATGATTTTCGAGACGAAATGTTACATGATAATCACATTCGAATAATCCATGATTATTTGGATGCTAATGATTGTTTCCCAGGAGTTGAAATAAAAGGAGGTATTTGCTATTTCCTATGGAAAAATGATTCTTTTGGAGATTGCCAAATAAACACACATTCTTCAAAAGGAGTAACCGATGCTATAAGGCCATTGCTAGAACCAGGAACAGATGTTTTTATACGGCATAATGAAGCAATACCGATCCTAAGGAAAATTCAAAAGTTTAAAGAAGATAACTTTTCAACACTAATAAGTGCAAATGATCCTTTCGGATTTGATGTTAGAGAAGAGAATTCTTATAAGAGAATCAAGCCAAGTTATTCTTTGAAGCAATCAAAAGACTGTGTGGAGTTCTATTATAATGGTTGGAGGAAAGATGGGCTAGGTTATATTTCAAGAACTTCAATCAGCAAAAATACTAACTGGGTGGATAAGTGTAAATTATATATTCCTAAGGCATGGGGAACTGGAACGGGCGAAACTGATTGGTTAAAGCCCCTTTTAATTAGCAAACCTTCATGTTGCACCGAGACTTATTTAGTAATTGGACCCTTTGAAAATAAAAAGATAGCTCAGAATGTATTTGATTATACACAAACCAAATTCTTCCATTGCCTAACTTTGCTGATTAAAAATACTCAAAATGCAATGAAAAAAGTTTATCAGTTCGTCCCTCTTCAAGACTTCTCTCATCCTTGGACAGACGAGATGCTTTACAAGAAATACAATCTGACCTCAGAGGAGATAGCATTCATAGAATCCATGATTCGCCCAATGGAATAAACTTATGGCAGCACAAGACTTACTTAGGAATAAGGTCGTAGAGACTCCAACTATTTATGCCTACGAACATGTGGGCATTCCGTCTCATGCTGGTTGGCTCAAGGTGGGCTACACCACTCGCGACGTAGAGACGCGTGTCAGGGAACAGAACCAGACTGGCAACATTCCCTACAAGATAGTCCTTGTGCGGCCAGCTATGCGCAAGGATGGTACTTCGTTCGACGACCACCTCATCCACAAGATACTGCGCCGCGACCATGTCCGCAATCCAGAAGGCGAGTGGTTCGTCTGCAATGTTGCAAAGGTGGAGCAAGCCATCAACTCTGCTGTCGAGGGAAAAGACACGATAATCGACCGCGTCTATGACTTCCCCATGCGGCCAGAGCAAAGGAAAGCCGTCGAAAAGACCTCCGCCTACTTCAAAGCCTTTAGGCAAGACCCAACCAACAAAGGCTTGACACCTCACTTTCTATGGAATGCCAAGATGCGCTTCGGCAAGACCTTCACCGCCTATCAGCTTGCCCGCAAGATGGGGTGGACGAAGGTGCTGGTGCTGACCTTCAAGCCTGCCGTCAAGACGGCTTGGGAGGAAGACCTCTTGACGCACAAGGACTTCGAGGGCTGGCAGTTCTGCCAGAAGCAGGAGGACCGCGAGTTCAACCACGTAGATGAGCGGAAGCCCTTCGTCTGCTTCGCCTCGTTCCAGGACGTGCTGGGCAAGAACGCCGTGGGCGGCATCAAAGCTACAAACGAATGGATACAGACCGTCGGCTGGGACTGCATCGTGCTCGACGAATACCACTACGGCGCATGGGGCAAGAATGCCAAAAGCTTCTACGACAAGAAAGATCCAGCCCTGCGGCGGGCAGAAGAGGCAGGCGAACTCATCGCAGAGGATGCCGACAGCAGCCGCGAGGTAGAAGTGCGCGAGCTGTACGACGAGGAGCTCATGCCTTTGCGCACGGGTGCGTACCTTTATCTATCAGGCACTCCCTTCCGCGCCATCTCGACAGGCGAGTTCATCGAAGAGCAAATCTACAACTGGACCTACTCCGACGAGCAGGCCGCCAAAGCCGCTTGGCAAGGGGAAGGCAATCCCTACGCCCAACTGCCCAAGATGGTGATGCTCACCTATCAACTGCCCGACAGCATCCGCCAGATTGCCTCCGCCGGAGAGTTCGACGAGTTCGACCTCAACGAGTTCTTTCGCGCAGAAGACGAGGCCTTCGTCCACGAGGAACACGTGCAGAAGTGGCTCGACCTGATTCGCGGCTCGTATGCCGAAGACATCGTCAAGGACTTGAAGCTGGGTACAGAGAAGCCGCCCATGCCTTTCTCCGACAGCCGTCTGCTCAGCTACCTGCAACACACCTACTGGTTCCTGCCCTCTGTGGCTGCCTGCAAGGCGATGAAGACGCTCCTGAGGAAGCGCTACAACCGTTTCTTCGACGACTACGAGATTATCGTGGCTGCAGGCAACGAGGCTGGCATGGGCGCTGGTGCCGTCGTGCCGGTCTATAACGCGATGGGCGACCCTCAGCAGACAAAGACCATCACGCTCTCCTGCGGCAAGCTATCGACGGGCGTCACGGTGAAGCCCTGGACGGGCATCATGATGCTGCGCAACACCACCTCGCCCGAGACGTACTTCCAGGCTGCCTTCCGTGTGCAGTCGCCCTGGACAACACGCAACGAGGAGGGCAAGGAAGTGATACTCAAACCGCTCTGCTACGTCTTCGACTTCGCCCCGAACCGTGCCTTGCGACAGGTGCAGGAATACAGTTGCCAGCTGAACGTCGAGGAGACGAACCCGGAGAAGAAGGTGGAGGCTTTCATCAAGTTCCTGCCCATACTGGCCTTCGACGGCTCGTCGATGAAGGAGATAGATGCCGCCGGCGTGCTCGACATGGCGATGAGCGGCACGACGGCCACGTTGCTGGCCCGCCGATGGGAGAGCGCGGTGCTGGTGAACGTGGACAACACCACGCTGCAACGCCTGATGAACAGCCCTGAAGCCATGAAAGCCCTGATGAACATCGAAGGCTTCCGCAGTCTCAATGCCGACATCGAGACCATCATCAACAAGTCGGAACACGTCAAGCAAGTCAAAAGGGAAAAGGGGGAAAACATTACTCCGAAAGAAAAGAAAAAGCTCAGCGACGAGGAGAAAGAATACAAGAGCAAACGCAAAGAGATACAGGAGAAGCTCATCAAGTTCGCCACGCGCATCCCCGTCTTCATGTACCTTACTGACTACCGCGAATACTGTCTGAAGGACGTCATCATGCAACTGGAACCGGAGCTGTTCCGCAAGGTGACGGGCTTGACGCTCTCCGACTTCAGCCTGCTGGTTAGCCTCGGCGTCTTCAACAGCGAACTGATGAACGACGCTGTGTACAAGTTCAAGCGTTATGAGGATGCGTCGCTGGAATATGCCGGCATCGACCGTCACAAAGGCACCCTCGTCGGGCGGTGGGACGATGTCATCAACATCGCCCCCGAACCCATAGAGGAAAATACCCCGAAGGAAAAAGAACCGAAGGCAAAGGCTCCGGACAAGGCAGACCCGAAACCCGAGCCGTGGAAAAAGCTGCGAGCCGGCGACCGCATCGTACACAAGAGCTTCGGGAAGGGCAAGGTTCTGTCAATCGACGAGAAGTACATCTTCGTCCGCTTCCCGGACCTGGAGAAGAAGTTCCTCTTCCCCGATGCCTTCACGAAAGGCTATCTCAGCTGTTAGGGTCAGTCGCTTCTTCGCTCACTTAATCACAACCTTTTTGCCATTTACTATGTACAAGCCTTTGGCTCTTGGCTCTATGCCATTGGCTACGCGGCGGCCTGAAAGGTCGTAGTACTGGCCGTCAGTCGTTGGCTCTTGGCTGCTGGCTATAGCACCAATGCCTGTGCCCGTGATGGGCGTGATTAGGTCTGCGTAGTTGCTCCAATTCTCCGCGTTCTTATAGGCTTCCACTTTGTCGCTTAACACGTAGATATGAGTCAATGAGTCGCAGAAATCAAACGCCTCTGTTCCCAAAGTACAAGACGGTGAATAGAGAATGACATTCTTTAATCGGAGATTACCATGGAAGGCTTGTTCGCCGATGCTCGTCACGCCGCTGCCGATAACGGCGAATTCCATATTATTGCAACTCGTGAAGGCTCCAAAGCCGATGCTCGTTACACTGTTGGGGACGAAGATCGATTGCAGACAATCGCACAGACAGAAGGCAGCATCGCCGATGGTCGTCACGCTGTTGGGGATGGTGACAGATGCCAGCCCCCCGCAAAAGCCGAAGGAATAGCCGCCGATGGTCGTCAAGCTGCTGGGGAAGGTGACTGATGTCAAGCCGCAAGAGCCGAAGGCACCTTTGCCGATGATTTCAAGTTTTGAGTCCATGCTTAGACAAAGCCAGCATCCCGTGTTATCCACGAACTTCCTCCCTGCAGCATCGCCCCACACAGCACGCGCCTCAACTTTAACCACCTGTTTCCATTTTCAACTTTCAACTTTCAACTTTCAACTTTCAACTTTCCATTTTCAACTTTCAACTTTCCACTTTCCATTTTCAACTTTCAACTTTCCATGATGATTTCTACCGTCACCCGTCACTTTTTGCCCTAACAGAGTGAGAATGAGCCAATAACGGGGTGACAGTACCGTCACCCTACTGTCACCCGTCCGTCACCTCGCATCCCGTTGAATCACAACGCAATAAGCGGAAAGGTGACGGAGTGACGGTGATTTAGCAATGTTATATCATGTTGCTTAGCGGCCAGCCAGCCACCAGCGGAACCAGAGGCATCGTCATCGAGAACAACAGAAAGGTCGTGAGGAAATAAGGAGGAGCGTCCGACGCTATCTGTTTGATCTCATTGCTTGGCCTTATTCTTATAAGCTGCAACCCTCGTGGCTGCATTGGCCTTGATATTATAGTAGTAGAGCGGATAGTCGTTCTCGTGGAAACTGGCAGGGCCAAAGAGTGGAAAAGTCTCAGGTGCTACGGCCTTGGTCGTTGTAATGACTACGCCCCTCTTCAGGTCGATCTTGGCATCTGCTGCGTGAGGATAGTCCTCAGGCAGTCCAGTCTCTTCGTTGAAGATGTAGCCGCCCAGGCTTTCCTCCGCTGAGGCGTATGTCTCGTCGCGCTTCCAGTTGATGATGCTCGACGGGGTAAGGGGATATTGGGCGGGGACAATACGTAATTACACCTGTAGTGGCTGGAGATTCCTCAGATGGAGGATGAGACGGTAAAATTAGCACAAAACTACAAAAAGCCCCTGAAACAGCAATTGTTTTCAGGGGTCATTTTTATTTTGCCGTAAAGGGTCAATGTTTTTTTGCTCGCCAGGGTCATCGTCGCTTGCCCTCGGGGGGCAAACTCGCGCGGCTATTCCAAGTCTCATTGGTTGAATTTTATTTCGTTTCTGGTGTACAAAGGTATGAAAAATGAAAAAAGTGGTGCATAAATTGAAGAAAAATTTGCTGTCAGACCCGAAAAAAATCGGGGTTGTATGCCTTAAAACGACAACTAAAGAATTAAAATGTCAATAAAAGAGGTTCATCCGACATTTCGAGTGATAAAGTGATACTATAGAAGAAGAAAACCGCTGTAAATTTTGTATATTTGAATAACCACAAACAAATGTACAAGAA